>JAOHSR010000021.1 GCA_028122735.1 Flavobacteriales bacterium | reverse complement strand
ATGATGGAATTGGATTTCAAAAAAATAAAAAATTTGGTTTAGGATTACAAAACATAAAAAATAGAACTATTTTATTTGAGGGAGAAATTGATATCGACTCTAACAAAAAAAAAGGAACTACAGTTACAGTAAAATTTTTATACGATTTAATTTAAATTTTGATATGAAAGGCAATATAATCATAATTGATGACCACAAAATTTTTGGTGAGGGATTTTGTTCCTTATTAGAAAATAATAACTTCCGAGTTAAAAGAGTTTTTCAGTCTCCAAAGAAGGCCTTGCATTATTTAAATAGTAATGTAATAGAAATAGTTTTTTGTGATATAAATATGCCCGAAATAAATGGTCTTGATCTAATTAAAAAAATTAAAAAAATTAATTCAGACTGCAAAGTTATTATGATAAGCATGTACACTGAAAAAAATATCATCAAAAAAGCATTAGAAAACAATGCAGACGGATACTTAACAAAAAACTGTTCAATTGAAGATATAAAAACTGTAATTTCAAACAACTATTCAACTGAAAAAAAATTCATATCAAAAACAATAAATAATTATGATAAAAATGATAATGACGCCTTTTTACTAAAGTATAAACTAACTAAAAGAGAGAAAGAAATAATTAGTCACATTTTAAAAGAAAAATCTAATTCTGAAATTGGTGAACTTCTTCAAATTAGCAAAAGAACTGTAGAAACCCATAGAAAAAACATAATGTTAAAACTTGATGTCAAAAATAGTATTGGCATTGCAGTAAAGGCGCTGAAACATAAACTAGTTTAAACTCAGTAAAAAAATTCTCTACATTTTTTTTCATCTTTTACAAGCTGATTTTTTAGTTGTGAAATATTTGCAAATTTAATATTCTCTCTTATTAATTTTTTAAATTCTATTTTGACATCTAATCCGTAAATATTTTTTGAAAAATCAAATATATGAACTTCAATTTTTTGCTGCTTGACACCTATATTCAGCATTCCATCAAAACTTTTATTCAAAACATTTATAGATACAGCATATACTCCAGCTTTTGGGATGAGCTTATCTTTGTCAAAAGATATATTTGCTGTTGGATAATTAATTGTCCTTCCAATTTTTTCACCGTCAATAACTTTTCCGCTTATCAAAAAATTATTAGCCAAATATTTATTAACGGTTTCAATATTACCTTCTAAAACTAAATTTCTAATTTTAGTAGAGCTTATTGACACGTCCTCCTGCTTTTGGGGTGGTATTTCTTCAACTTTAAAATCATATAACTGAGATAATTCTTGAAGCTCTTTTATCGAGCCCTCTCTATTTCTTCCAAATTGATGATCATATCCAATAACCAAATGATCAACATTTAATTTTTTAACCAATATGTCTCTAACAAAATTTACATATTTGATTCGAGAAAATTCTTTAGTGAATTTTTGAACAACAAAGTTTTGCAATCCTAAATTTTTAAGTTTTTCTTTTTTTTCATCCAAAGTATCTATCAATTTTAAGTGTGAATGTTCTTTATTAATAACCAACCTTGGGTGTGGAGAAAAAGTCAACAAAACACTTTGACCTCCTTCTCTCTTTGCTATTTTATTTAGATAATTTATTATATACCTATGACCAATATGCACTCCATCAAAAGTTCCTATTGTAACAATAGTTTTAAAATCAGACTTAAAATTATCTAAGGAATTATAGCTTTTCAATAATCAATTTTTAGTGTTAAAAAAGTGTTCAAAATTAATAATAAATTTAATTAGTAAATCTTATAAAACAAACAAATTAAAAACACTAAATTTGCTGGCGTAATTAACAAGAAAAAAACTCAAAAAATATAGACATGTCAAACAATACTGGAAAAGTTTCTCAAATTATTGGCCCTGTAGTTGATGTTGTTTTTAATAACAATGAAAATGAATTGCCAAATATTTATGATTCTCTTGAAATAACCAGATCAAACGGTTCAAAATTAGTTTTAGAATGCCAACAACATATTGGAGAGGATACAGTAAGAGCAATTGCTATGGAAACTACAGATGGAATAAGTAGAGGAGTTGATGTTTTAGCTACTGGAGCACCAATAAAAATGCCTTCTGGAGAAAAAATCAAAGGAAGAGTATTTAATGTAATAGGAGATGCTATTGATGGAATGGAAAATCTATCTACCGAAAATGGTCTTCCAATACATAGAGACCCACCTAAATTTGAAGATCTTTCTACAGCAACAGAAGTATTGTTTACTGGAATTAAAGTTATTGATTTAATCGAACCTTATGCTAAAGGGGGTAAAATTGGTCTATTTGGTGGTGCTGGAGTTGGAAAAACAGTACTTATTCAGGAGCTTATTAACAACATTGCTAAAGGCCATGGAGGATTATCAGTTTTTGCAGGTGTTGGAGAGAGAACAAGAGAAGGAAATGATTTATTGAGAGAAATGCTTGAATCTGGAATTATTAATTATGGTGAAGATTTCAATCACAACATGGAAGAAGGTGGATGGGATTTATCAAAGGTAGATAGAGAAAAATTACTTGGCTCTAAGGCAACTTTTGTATTTGGTCAAATGAATGAGCCTCCTGGAGCTAGAGCAAGAGTAGCACTTTCAGGCCTTACAATTGCCGAGTATTTTAGAGATGGTGAGGGTGATGGAAAAGGAAAAGATGTACTTTTCTTTGTAGACAATATTTTTAGATTTACTCAAGCTGGTTCTGAAGTTTCTGCTCTTTTAGGTAGAATGCCATCTGCTGTTGGTTACCAACCAACTCTAGCAACTGAAATGGGTACTATGCAAGAGAGAATTACATCTACAAAAAATGGGTCTATTACATCTGTACAAGCTGTATATGTTCCAGCAGATGATCTAACAGATCCTGCTCCTGCCACAACATTTGCTCACTTAGATGCTACAACAGTACTTTCAAGAAAAATTGCAGAACTTGGGATTTATCCTGCAGTTGATCCTTTAGATTCTACCTCAAGAATCCTAAGTGCTGAAGTTGTAGGTGAAGAACATTACAAATGCGCTCAAGATGTTAAAGAGCTGTTACAACGTTACAAAGAATTACAAGATATTATTGCTATTTTAGGTATGGACGAACTCTCAGAAGAGGATAAATTAGCTGTACATAGAGCAAGAAGGGTACAGAGATTCTTATCTCAGCCTTTTCATGTTGCTGAACAATTTACTGGACTTAAAGGTGTGTTAGTAGATATCCAGGACACCATTAAAGGATTTAATATGATTATGAATGGAGAGGTTGACAAATATCCTGAAGCTGCATTTAACTTAGTTGGCTCCATTGAAGAAGCGATTGAGAAAGGAGAAAAAATGATTGCTGACACAAAATAATTATATATGTTACTTGATATTTTAACGCCAGAAAAACTACTTTTTGAAGGTGAAGTAAAATCTATTAAACTTCCGGGCACTAATGGTGAGTTTGAAATTTTAAATAATCACGCTCCTATTATTTCTACTCTATCTAAAGGAGAGATATATGTAACAGATGCTGAAAATAAGAAGCAAAATTTCAGTATTAATGGTGGTGTTATTGAAATGCAAAAAAATAAGATAATTGTTTTAGCTGAATAATGTAGCTAATATTAACTTTTTAAAAAGAGGATAGCTATCCTCTTTTTTTATTTTTGAAATTATGAGAAAACTATATTTCATTTTGTTTATTTGCTTTATAAGTTGTAATAGTTCAGATAATAATGACTTCCAATTACAGATTGGAGATATCCTATTTCAAGATTTAGACTCCTCTCCACTGTGTGATGCAATTGAAATTGTTACACCAGGATATAACAACTATAACTTTTCTCATATTGGAATAATTGTAGAGCTAGGAGATCCAAATTGTATTAATCCCAACTATATTTACGAGGATAATATAAGAGTTCTTGAAGCAATCCCAAATAAAGTTACAACAACAAGACTTGATAGTTTTTTAAATAGATCAATAGATAGTAATAAAAAGCCTAAAGTGATAGTCGGAAGATTAAAAAAAAGATATCAATTTTCAATTCTTGATGCCGTGAAATTTTTAAAATCTAAAATAGGTTTGAAATATGATGATTACTTTATAAAAGATAACAACAAATATTATTGTTCGGAGTTAATATATGAAGCCTTTGAAAAAGATAGTATTTTTAGATTGTATCCTATGACATTTATTGACCCCGTCACAAAAAACACAATGAATTTATGGGAAGAATATTATAACGAACTTGAGACCAAAATCCCTGAGGGAGAGCCTGGCATCAATCCAGGAGTAATGTCTATTTCAGAAAATATTGAAATTATTCATAAATATGGTCAGCCTTCAAGAAAAAACAATGAATAAACAATGAATAAACAAGATAAAGTTCATTATGTTATTGAGACATTAGAAAGCTTATACCCAAAAACTCCAATCCCTCTAGATCATAAAGATCCATATACTCTCTTAATTGCTGTTCTATTATCTGCACAATGTACCGATGAAAGAGTAAATAAAATCACTCCAAAACTTTTTAAAATAGCTGATACTGCAGAAAAAATGATTAAAATATCTATTTCAGATATTGAAGATATTATCAGGCCTTGTGGCCTATCTCCAATGAAAAGTAAAGGAATCTACAGATTATCAAAAATGATTATTGAAAAGCACAATGGAAAAGTCCCAAATAATTTTAAAGATTTAGAAGAATTTCCAGCAGTAGGTCATAAAACTGCAAGTGTGGTTATGTCACAAGCATTTGGTGTGCCTGCTTTTCCAGTAGATACACATATTCATAGGCTAATGTACAGATGGGGATTAACAAATGGCAAAAATGTAGAAACAACCGAGAAAGATGCAAAAAGATTATTCCCAATTATACTTTGGAATAAACTTCATCTTCAAATCATTTACTATGGACGAGAATTTTCTCCAGCAAGAGGGTGGAATATTGATGGTGATATCATTACAAAGAAAATTGGCAGAAAATCTATCTTAAAAAAGATTTAATAGTTTATTCTTTATTTTTTGAATCAATGATAATTGTAACTGGACCATCATTTACAATATCAACTTGCATATTAGCTCCAAAAACACCAGATTGCACATTAACTTCAGATTCATTTTTTAATAGTGAAATAAATTCCTCATACAGCTGCTCTGCTTGTTCTGGACTTGCTGCTTTTGTATAAGAAGGTCTATTCCCTTTCTTTGTTTTTGCATGCAAAGTAAATTGACTAACAACAATTATCTCTCCTTTTACATCTTTAATTGATAAATTCATCTTAAGCTCATCATCTGAGAAAACTCTCAAGTTAGAAATCTTACTTACTAACCAATTAATATCAGTTTGAGAGTCAGATTTTTCAACTCCCAATAGAACTAAAAAACCAAGCTTAATCTCACTTATTATCTTATCATTTACTTTAACTCTTGCATCTGAAACTCTTTGTATGACTACTTTCAAAATTAGTAATTATTTGTTCTATATATGCTTTCTTCTGTTTCCAACATACTTAAATAATTTGAGTATCTATCTGTACTTATTTGGCCTTTTTCTAAAGCTTCTTTTACTTTACAATTTGGCTCGTTAATATGTTTACAATTATTAAACTTACAGCCTTGTTTTAAACTTAAAAATTCTGGGAAATAGTCTGATAAATTATCTACATCAATATTTACTAGACCAAACCCTTTAATTCCTGGGGTATCAATAATTGTACCGCCAAAATCTAATCTATAAAGCTCAGAAAATGTAGTTGTATGTTGACCTTGATCATGTCTTTGAGAGATTTCATTTGTTAAAATATCTGTTGATCCAAATAATTTATTTATTAAAGTAGATTTACCCACACCAGAGTGTCCTGAAATTAGATTGTTTTTGTTTTCTACAATAGATTTTACTTCGTTAATATTATCATTTAGTGCAGAAAGTGATATACAACGATAACCAATTTTTGAATATTCACTTATCAGATTTTGATGTTGAATAATAAGTTTTTTACTGTACAAATCAATTTTATTAAATAAAAGTATTACTTCAACCCCAAACGCTTGTGCAGAAACTAAAAATCGATCAATAAAACCTGTAGTGGTAAGAGGTGATTGCAAAGTAATCATTAAAATAGCTTGATCAATATTGGCTGCTATTATATGAGTTTGTTTTGACAGATTTACAGACTTTCTAACAATCATATTTTTTCTATCATAAAGCTTTTCAATCATCCAAGTTTGTGCGTCATTATTAATTTCAACATAATCTCCTACAACTATAGGATTGGTACTTTTAATATTCTCAGTTCGAAATTTTCCCTTTATCCTACATTTATAAAAACTACCATCGTCTGACTCTACATCGTACCAACTCCCAGTTGATTTTATGACTAATGCTTTCATTTATTACAAATATACAATTACTTATTTTTTATATTTGTGTTAAATAATTTATAGTTTTTAATCAAAAAAAATGTATCTAGAAATTAAGAATGTAAGTAAAAGATACGGCAATCAACAAGCCCTAATTGATGTTTCTTTTTCGCTTAAAAAAGGAGATATTGTAGGCTTTCTAGGCCCTAATGGAGCGGGTAAAACAACACTCATGAAAATCATAACATCTATTTTACAACAAGATTCAGGAGTTATTACAATAAATGGGCATAACACTCAAACAAGTAAAATTTCTACAAAAAGACAAATTGGATATCTTGCAGAGAACAATCCATTATATAAAGATATGCTGGTTACTGAATATTTAGATTTTATTGCCTCATTATATAAAATTGAAAACAAGAAAGATAAAGTAAATGAGATAATTAATAAAACTGGCTTAAATGGGGAAATAAAGAAAAGAATTGAAGAATTATCTAAAGGCTATAAGCAAAGAGTTGGTATTGCTGCTGCTCTGATTCATGATCCTAAAGTACTTATTCTAGACGAGCCAACAACTGGACTTGATCCAAATCAATTAGTTGAAATCAGAAAGTTGATTCAAGAAATTGGAAAAGAAAAAATTGTTTTACTTTCCACTCATATTCTACAAGAAATACCTAAAATATGTAATCATATTATTATTATTAATAAAGGGAAAATTGTAGAAAACTCTAAAATGCAAGACCTTATAAAAACAAAAAATAACTTAGAAGAACATTTTCAAAAACTTACAGCTTAGCTGAAATTTGACATTATTTTAATAATGTTATCTGTGTTTCCCATAGTATAATAATGAACACAAGGAGCACCAAAAGATATAAGTTCTTTTGTTTGTTGAACTGCCCACTCTACCCCAACCTCCCTAACTTCATCCCTATTTTTACATCTAAGTACTTCATTGACTAATTCTGTAGGCAAATTTAAATGAAATCTGTGAGGAAGGATGTTTAAATGCTTTGCAGTAGATAATGGCTTCAAACCTGGAATAATAGGGATATTAATATCATTATCTCTACATAACTTAACAAAATCAAAATATTTCTGATTATCAAAAAACATTTGCGTGACAATATATTCAGCGCCACATTCTATCTTTTTCTTTAAAAAATGAATATCTGAATTCATATTAGGCGCTTCAAAATGTTTTTCTGGATAGCCAGCTACTCCCATACAAAAATTAGTTTTTGAAGAGTTTCTTAAATCACCATCAAGATAAATTCCATTATTTAGTCCATGAACTTGTTTAACAAGATCAGAAGCATATTTATGCCCACCTTTTTCAGCTGCAAAATATGTTTCAGAATTTATTGGATCGCCTCTGAGAACAAGTAAATTATCAATACCAAGAAAATCTAAATCAATTAAAGCATTTTCTGTTTCTTCTTGATTAAATCCACCACATATAATATGTGGAACTGTATCAATATTGTATTTATTCATTATAGCTGCACAAATCCCAACTGTTCCTGGTCGTTTTCTTACTGATTGTTTTTCTAACAAACCATCTTGTTTTGTTTTATATACGTATTCCTCTCTATGATATGTAACATCAATAAATGGTGGTTTAAACTCAATCAATTCATCTAGTGTATCATAAATTGTTTGGATACTTGCTCCCTTTAATGGAGGTAAAATCTCATAAGAAAATAGTGTTTCCTTTGCTTGATTTAAATGTTCAGTTACTTTCATATTTTAAATGTTTGATCGAAGCCATTTTTCAACTTCATTAATTGACATATTTTTTCTTTTTGAATAATCCTGAATTTGATCATCTTGTATTTTTCCAACTGTAAAATACTTGGAGAAGGGATGAGCAAAATAATAACCACTAACGCTAGAATTAGGCATCATTGCCATACTCTCTGTTAAACTTATACCAATATTTTTCTCAGCTTCGAGAAGGCTAAATATTTTAAGTTTTTCTGTATGATCTGGACATGCTGTATATCCTGGAGCAGGTCTAATTCCATCATAAATTTCATCTATTAATTCATCATTATTATAATTCTCTTCTTTAGCGTAACCCCAAATTTCTTTACGAACTTTCTCATGCATATATTCTGTTAAAGCCTCTGCTAATCTATCTGCTATAGCCTTTAAGAGTATAATGTTATAATCATCAAACTCTTTTTCAAATTTTAACAATTGATTTTCTATACCAATACCTGCTGTACATGCAAATGCACCCATATAATCTTGAATTCCTAAATCGGATGGAGCAATATAATCTGAAAGTGCAAGATTTTGATTTGATTTAACTGCCTGCTGTCTTAATGTACAAAAAGTCTCTATTTCATTATTACTTTCGTCCTTTAATATAATATCATCACCAACCGAATTTGCTTTCCAAATTCCAATTACTGATTTTAACTTTAACCAATTATTTTCAATAACATTGTCAAGCATTTTATTCGCATCATTATATAATTGAGTTGCTTGTACTCCAAAATTCTCATCATCTAAAATTAGAGGAAACTTCTTTTTCATTTCCCAAGTATAGAAAAAAGGAGTCCAGTCAATATAATTTCTAATTTCTTTTATTGAAATATCGTTAAAAATCTGAGTACCTAAACTATTTGGCTTTGAAATTGCTAAATTTTTCCAATCAGTATCTAAAGCATTATTTCTTGCATCTGCTAATGACAAATATTTCTTTTGTGATTTTCTTTGAAGATAGTTTTGTTTTATTTTTTCATATTCAGTATTTATCTCAATATTGAAATCGTCACTTTTATCTCCTAACAATTTATTCAAAACCCCAACTGATTTTGATGCATCTAAGACGTGAACGGTTGTATTGTTCTTATAATGCTCATTAACTTTTACAGCAGTATGAATTTTAGAAGTTGTAGCTCCGCCTAAAATCAAAGGAATATTCATTTTATTTCTTTGCATCTCTTTGGCAACATAGATCATTTCGTCTAATGATGGAGTGATTAAGCCACTCAAACCAATAACATCTACATTGTGCTTAATGGCTTCTGATAGTATCTTATCACAAGAAACCATAACTCCTAAGTCTATAATCTCATAATTATTACACCCTAGAACAACTCCCACAATATTTTTTCCAATATCATGTACATCTCCTTTTACAGTAGCTAGTAAAATTTTTCCGGCACTTGTTGCCTTGCCTTTTGACTTCTCAATATATGGTGTAAGAATTGCTACCGCTTTTTTCATTACCCTAGCGCTTTTAACAACTTGAGGAAGAAACATTTTACCAGAGCCAAAAAGATCACCAACAATCCCCATTCCATCCATTAAAGGGCCTTCAATAACATCTATCGGCTGATCTAGTTTTAGGCGCGCTTCTTCAACATCTTTATCAATGTAAGAGACTATTCCTTTTATTAAAGCATGTGAAAGTCTTTCTTCAACCGTTGTATCTCTCCAAGATAAATCTTCTACTCTTTCTTTGCCTTTTCCTTTAATACTTTCAGCCATCTCTAAAAGACGTTCAGTAGCATTATCATCTCTATTTAATAAAACATCTTCAACAGCAATTAATAATTTTTCAGGAATATCTGCATATACCTCTATCATTCCAGCATTTACTATCCCCATATCAAGCCCATTGTTTATTGCATGATAAAGAAATGATGAATGCATAGCTTCTCGAACAATATTATTTCCTCTAAATGAGAAAGAAACATTACTTACTCCACCGCTAACTTTTGCGTGAGGAAGATTTTCCTTAATCCATTTTGTAGCTTGAAAAAAATCAACAGCATAATTATTATGCTCTTCTATACCGGTTGCTACAGTTAAAATATTTGGATCAAAAATTATATCCTCTGCAGGAAAACCTACTTTTTTAGTTAAAATATTATATGCTCTTTCACAAATTCGAATTTTATCCATATAATCAACAGCTTGACCCTCTTCATCAAAAGCCATAACAACTACAGCAGCTCCATATCTTAAGATTTTTTTTGCTTGAGAAATAAAAACTTTCTCTCCCTCCTTTAAAGAAATAGAATTTACAATACCTTTACCTTGCACACATTTTAAACCTTCTTCAATTATCTCCCATTTCGAAGAATCTACCATAATTGGAACTCTAGAAATATCAGGATCAGAGGCTATCAGATTTAAAAAATGAACCATACATTCTTTCCCATCTAACATACCATCATCCATATTCACATCAATGGCTTGAGCACCACCATCAACCTGGTCTAGTGCTACAGAAAGAGCTTCTTCAAAATCATCTTCTTTTATTAATCTTTTAAATTTTATTGAACCCATAACATTGGTTCTCTCTCCAATATTTGCAAAATTACTTTCCTTAGAAATTGTTACTGCTTCTAAGCCACTTAGTCTCATGGCTTGTTTTCTTTTAGGTTTAACTCTTGGAGAATATTTAGAAGTAACATCTGCAAAAGCTTTTATATGCTGTGGTGTAGTACCACAACATCCTCCTATAATATTAACTAAATTACTTTGCATAAAATCTTCAATTTGTTCGGCCATAGCTTGAGGACTTTCATCATACTCTCCCATCTCATTAGGAAGGCCGGCATTTGGAAAAGCACAAACATAAAAAGGTGATTTATCAGATAACTCTTTAATATATGGTCTCATAGCTTTAGCGCCCAAAGCACAATTAAAACCAATACTTAAAAGAGGAATATGAGAGATAGAATTGAGAAAAGCCTCAGCAGTTTGCCCCGATAATGTTCGCCCACTTTCATCTGTTATGGTACCTGAAACCATAATTGGTAATCTTTTACCTATTTCATCAAAGACTTCTTCTATAGCAAATAATGCAGCCTTACAATTTAATGTGTCAAATACGGTTTCAACTAATATAATATCTACACCGCCATCAACTAACCCTTTAGTTTGATCAAAATATGCATCTTTAAGTTGATCAAAGGAAATTTGTCTAAAAGCAGGATTTTCAACATCAGGCGATATTGAAGCAGTTCGATTTGTAGGTCCAATTGAACCAGCTACAAATCTTGGTTTCTGCTCAGTTGACAATAAATCAGCAACTTCTCTGGCAATTTTTGCAGATTCAAAATTCAACTCATAAACTATATCAGATAAGTCATAATCTTCTTGAGCAATACTTGTACTGCTAAATGTATTTGTTTCAATTATATCTGCACCAGCATTTAAATATTCTTTATGAATTGCCTGTATAATATCTGGTCGAGTAATAGAGAGAAGATCATTATTCCCTTTTAAATCACAAGTGTGATTTATAAATCTTTCACCTCTAAAATCTTTTTCATCAAGAGAATATCTTTGAATCATTGTTCCCATTGCTCCATCAAGCACAAGAATTCTTTCTTTTAGTAATTTTTCAATCATAATTTAATTTATGACTTATTAAAAAAGATTTTTAGGAAATTTTATGAATTTCTCTCATCTTCCTCCAAAATGGAGTGGGATTTGGCACCATCTTTTAAAAAAGGTTGCCAAGACATCATAGGGCCCATCCCTCCGTCTTTCTTGATAAGTTATATGCAAATTTAATTTAAATTTTTAATACTATCTTAATAATATTTAATTTTTTAAATTTGCGAGGATTTGTGGAGAGATTTGGCCTATTGCAACCACCAAAAAAAATGCTAAAAAAGTTTCATTGTTTTCAATAAGCCAAATCCAAATTTTAATTTAAAAACATTTGAAATGTCGTATTTTTTTACATCAGAATCAGTATCAGAAGGTCATCCAGATAAAGTTGCAGATCAAATATCAGATGCCTTATTAGATAACTTTTTAGCTCAAGACCCAAACTCTAAGGTTGCTTGTGAAACATTAGTAACTACAGGACTTACAGTACTAAGTGGAGAAGTAAAAACGAATGGCTATGTTGATGTTCAAAATGTAGCTAGAGAAGTTATTAGAAAAATAGGATATGTAAAGTCTGAATATCAGTTTGATGCTGATAGTTGTGGTGTCATTTCTGCAATTCACGAACAATCAGCTGATATTAGACAGGGAGTTGTTGAAGGAGAAGGATTAAACAAGGAACAAGGGGCTGGTGATCAAGGGATGATGTTTGGTTACGCAACAAATGAGACAGAAAACTTCATGCCTCTAGCTCTTGATATTTCTCATAAAATCCTCATCGAAATGGCAAAAATTAGGAGAGAAAACAAACAGATGACATATTTAAGACCTGACTCAAAATCACAAGTAACTTTAGAGTACCATGATGATCACTCTCCCAAATCTATAAGTGATGTTGTTGTTTCAACTCAGCATGACGATTTTGATAATGAAACATCAATGCAAAAAACAATTGAGCAGGACGTTAAAGAAATATTAATGCCACGAGTTTTAAATCAACTTTCTAAAAAAAATCAAGCTCTTTTTGGAAATGAAAAATATCATGTTAATCCAACTGGTAAATTTGTTATTGGAGGACCGCATGGTGACACTGGACTAACGGGAAGAAAAATTATCGTTGACACTTATGGTGGAAAAGGAGCACACGGTGGTGGAGCATTCTCTGGTAAAGACCCATCAAAAGTAGATCGTTCTGCTGCTTATGCAACAAGACACATTGCAAAAAATTTAATAGCTGCTGGAGTTGCTGAAAGAATTTTAGTGCAAGTTTCTTATGCCATTGGAGTTGCTGAACCAATGGGAATTTTTGTTGACACATATGGTACTTCATCGGTAAATAAAAATGATGGTGAAATAGCTGAAATAATTAAAAATATGGACTGTTTCAATTTAAAACCTGCATCAATCATTAGTCGACTCAAGCTAAAAAACCCTATTTATTCAGAAACTGCTGCATATGGTCATATGGGTAGAGAATCTGAAATTAAAAATATTTCATTCACCAATAATGGTCAAAAAATTACAAAGGAAATAGAAACTTTTACCTGGGAAAAATTAGACTCTTTAGAGCAAGTGAAAAATGCTTTTAATCTCTAACAAAAAATTTATTAATTTTAAAGTCACTGTAGTTAGTGACTTTTTTTTTGCAATATGAAACATTATATTTTTATTTTACTTTTTCTTACAAGTTTAAATGCCTTATCTCAGATAGAAAAAAAATATGATAACTCATCTGACAAACTTCCTAACTGGGTACAACTTAT
>JAOHSR010000020.1 GCA_028122735.1 Flavobacteriales bacterium | reverse complement strand
CTTCTACTTATCATTTTTATAACTTTTTAGCTTCGATACGATTTTTTGCAATTTTCAAAGCAGCAGAATAGCTTGTAATTCCTTCTTCCTTAGATTTTTTTAAAATATCTAATGTAGTATTATAAATTTCTTTTGTTTGCTCTAAAGCCTTGTCCCTATTATATCCTTTTAATTCAGAATAAACATTTATTAAACCTCCTGAATTAACTAAAAAATCAGGAGCAAAAACAATTCCCTTTTCTTTAAGATGTAATGAATCTCTAGTCTCGTCTTCAAACTGATTATTAGCTCCCCCGCATACTATTGAACATTTAAGTTTATTAATATTTGAAGTATTTAGTATGCCTCCAAGAGCACAAGGAGCGTAAATATCCATATCAAAATCAAATACACTATCGTTATCAATAATTGTAGCATCGTATTTACTTGCAACATTGTCAAGTTTTGTTTGATTTATATCACTAATAAATACATTTGCTTTTTCATCTGAAAGATATTTAACTAGATATTCACCAACATGACCAATTCCTTGAACTAAAATTTTCTTATCTTTTAAATTATCATCACCCCACAAAAATTTTGATGAAGCCTTAATACCCATAAAAACACCATATGCGGTTACTGGAGAGGGATCACCGCTACCACCCATACTTTTTGGAATACCCGTAACATGCTTTGTCTCCATTCTTACATACTCCATATCTTTTGTAGACATTCCAACATCTTCGGCTGTAATATACTTACCAGATAAAGTATCAACAAATTTCCCGAACTTTTTCATTAAATTTTTTGTCTTATGCTTTGTTGCATCTCCAATAATCACAGCTTTTCCACCTCCTAGTTCTAAACCAGAAATTGCAGCTTTGAATGTCATTCCTCTTGACAACCTCAAAACATCCTCCAATGCCTCCTCTTCATTTTCATAATCCCACATTCTTGTACCCCCAAGAGCAGGACCTAAAGTTGTGTCATGTATTGCAATTATAGCCTTTAAACCGGTATCTTTATCTTGACAAAAAATAACTTGTTCATGCTCAAAACTGTCCATTTTTGCTAAAACTTTAATTGAATTACTCATCTATATTATGGTTTTTAACATCATTATTAATACTAAAATAGGCTAAGAACTAGATATAAAAATTAATTTCGATTTAAATACGAGATTTTTATATTCGAGCGCAAATTTACTTATTATTTTTGTGCTTTCACAAAAAGAACTTATCATTTTCATGAAACATCTAAAATATCTTAATAAATTTTTATGGAAATATAAAGCCACTCTTTTTCTTGGTCTATTCTTTATAGTTCTAACAAATATTTTTGCAATATATCCAGCTGAATTTGTAAGAAACGCGTTAGACAGCCTAATAGAAAAGCTGAGTAATCAAGAAAATAAAAATATTAGTCTTGTATTGATAAAATATGGTGGCTTAATTGTTTTATTCGCTATTTTAAAGGGAATATTCCTATACATGACAAGACAAACTATAATTGTAATGTCGAGGAAAATAGAATTTGATTTAAAAAATGAGGTCTTTGATCATTATCAAAAACTAAGTATTGGATTTTACAAAATCAATAAAACAGGTGATTTAATGAATAGAATTACTGAAGATATAACAAAAGTAAGAATGTATCTTGGGCCTGCTATTATGTACTCTATTAATTTATCTATTTTATTTTCATTAGTTATATACAAGATGTTTGCTGTAAGTAAAATTCTTTCAATATTTGTATTATTCCCTTTACCTCTTCTAGCGATATCTGTATATTTTGTTAGTAATAGAATAAATAAAAAAAGTGAAAGAGTTCAAGCCCAGTTATCTACCATTACATCAATTAGTCAAGAATCTTTTTCAGGAATAAGAATCATCAAATCATTTACAAACGAAGAAAATACACTTAAAGTCTTTTTCAATAGCTGTAAAGAATACACAAAAAGACAAATAGAATTAATTAAGATTGAAGCTATGTTTATTCCTTTAATAATAACATTAATTGGAATAAGTACTGTTCTAACAATTTATATTGGGGGGTTAGAAGTTTTTAAAGGAAATATCACAACAGGAAATATTGCAGAATTTATTATATACGTAAATATGCTTGCTTGGCCTGTAGCTTCTGTCGGATGGGTAACCTCTTTAATACAAAGAGCATCTGCTTCACAAGAAAGAATAAATGAGTTCTTAAAAATTGTACCTGAAATAAAAAATATTAATGAAGTTCAGACTAATTTAAACTCTGATATAATTTTTAAAAATGTATCTCTTGTTTATTCAGATACAAATATAAGAGCCCTAGAAAATGTTAATTTTAAAATTTCAAATAACAAACAAATTGGGATATTTGGAAAAACAGGCTCAGGCAAAACATCCATTGTAAATCTTATATGTAGATTATATGATGTAACTAGCGGAGAAATTAAAATTAATGATTTAAACATAAAAAATATTGATTTAAACCATTTAAGACTATCAATTGGATATGTCCCACAAGATGGCTATTTATTTTCAGGTACAATTAGAGAAAATATTGGGTTTTCCTCAAATAAGATTGATAATGATGAGATAGAAATTGCAGCAAAGAAAGCTGAAATGATTGATGAAATAAATTCTTTTCCTGATAAGTTTGAAACAGTAATTGGGGAAAGAGGCATTCAGCTTTCAGGCGGACAAAGACAGAGATTAGCGATTGCAAGAGTGTTCTATAAAAAACCTGAAATCTATATTTTTGATGATTGCCTTTCAGCTGTTGATGCTAATAAAGAACAAAAAATCCTTGAAAACTTAAAAAAAGAAACAAATAGAAAAACTACAATAATTATAAGTCACCGAATATCCACATTAGAAAGATCAGATAATATTATTGTCATGGACGAAGGTGAAATTATTGAAGAAGGCACGCATCATGAGCTACTAAGTAATAATGGATTTTATAGCCAAATACATGTGAATCAGACTGATAATAAATAATTTTTTTATTATATTTGTTAGAAACAGTCAATAAACATGGTTGCCAAAAAAGAAATTGAAGAAATATATTCAAAATCTGTTAGATCAGGACGTCGCACCTATTTTTTCGATGTAAGATCTACACGAGCAGAAGATTATTATCTCACAATCACAGAAAGTAAAAGAGATTTTAATGAAGACGGCACACCGTTCTACAAAAAACACAAGATATATCTATACAAAGAAGATTTTGAAAGTTTTCAAAATGCTCTTGCAAAAGTTAGTGAATTCATCATTAATGAAAAAGGATCCGAAGTTATTTCCAATTCAAAATATAATAAAAAAACCTCTGATGAAAAAGATAAAGGAACTGATTCTACACAATCAAGTTTCACTGAAGTAGATCTTGAAGACCTAAGTTAATTACTACCACACAATCTTTTTAACAAATTATTTTTTTTGTTAATAATTATCTATTACATTTTGTAATTAAACTTGAATATGGTTTGTACTTTTAAGGCATAATATTCTAAGAAATTAATGACCAAAATAATAGCGGTAGCAAATCAAAAAGGAGGAGTAGGAAAAACTACAACAGCAATTAATTTATCTGCCTGCCTTGGAGTTCTAGAAAAAAAAGTTTTATTAATTGATTGTGATCCTCAAGCGAATACAACTTCTGGTGTAGGTTTTGATCATACTCAAATAGAGAAAAGCGCTTATAATTGTCTTATTGGAAATCACCTAGCAAGTAAAACAGTTTTAAAAACATCAAGCCCTAATTTAGATTTAATTCCTGCTAATATTGATTTAGTTGCGGCAGAAATTGAATTAGTTGATATAGATGAGAGAGAATACTGCTTAAAAAAATCAATACAAGAAATAAAATCAAATTATGACTATATAATTATAGATTGTGCCCCATCTTTGGGAATTCTCACGTTAAATGCTCTTGCTGCATCTGATTCAGTAATTGTTCCAATACAATGTGAATACTTTGCCTTAGAAGGACTTGGTAAACTTCTCAATACAATAAAAATAATTCAGCAAAGACTAAATAATAATTTAATTATTGAAGGCTTGCTTTTAACAATGTATGACACAAGACTAAGACTCTCAAATCAAGTTGTTGAAGAAGTAAAAACTCATTTTCAAGATATGGTTTTCAAAACTATTATACATAGAAATGTAAGATTAGGAGAATCTCCTTCTTTTGGAGAAACAATTATTATTCACGATGCATCAAGTAAAGGAGCCATAAATTATCTAAATCTTGCAAGTGAAATAATTAAAAAGAATGAAGAAGAAATAACTGCAGAACCTGTTAGTGATGAAAAATAAAAGAAATGCATTAGGAAGAGGGTTATCAGCTATTTTAAGAAATCCAAAAACGGATATTACTGAAAATAGAGATAATGAAAAAAATCTTGTTTCAACAATCAATAATATTTCCATTCAAGATATCCAAATTAATCCTTTTCAACCTAGAACAGAATTTGATGAGGAAAAATTATTTGAACTTTCAGAATCTATCAAAGAACTTGGAATAATTCAACCTATAACCGTCAGAAAACTTGGGTATAACAAATATCAACTTATTTCTGGTGAAAGAAGACTTCGAGCTTCAAAAATATTGAATCTAAAAACAATCCCATCATATATTAGGATTGCCAATGATGAGCAAATGCTAGAGATGGCATTAGTTGAAAATATTCAAAGAGACAATTTGAATCCAATAGATATTGCATTATCTTTTCAAAGATTAATTAAAGAATGTAATCTTACTCAAGAAGAATGTGGAAATAAACTTGGAAAGCAGAGATCAACAATAACAAATTTTTTAAGATTATTAAAACTTCCATCAAAAATACAAGAAGGACTAAAAAAAGAAAGAATAACTGTTGGTCACGCAAGAGCGCTAATTAATATTAATGATAAAGAAAATCAATTAAATATTTATCATGATATTATTGAAAGTGGATTCTCTGTTAGAGAGGTTGAACAAATAGCTAAAGACTTTATTGATAGAAAATATCAATTTAGTGGAAAAGTAAAAAAAACGAAATCTGAAAATATTATCGCATTTGCACATCAAAAAAAAATATTTGATCTCTCCAAAAATTTAAATCAAAAAATCGAGTTAAAAACAACAAAAAAGGGAAACGGTAAAATAATTATACCATTTTCAAATGAAGATGAACTATCAGATATTTTTAATAAAATAAAATTATAATATTGAAAAGGTTAATTTTAATATCTTCATTATTCTTTTTTGTTTTTTCTGGCAACATTAGTGCACAATCAAATTATAAATCTCCCAAAAAAGCTGCTTTATTATCTTTATTTCCAGGTATTGGACAGGCATACACAAAAAAATACTGGAAAATTCCTATAATATACTCTGCCCTTTTTGCTAGTGGATATTATATAAATGACAATAATTCAAAGTATTTATTATATCGAGATACATATCTTAACAGAATGGATGGCATTTATGATGATTTAAATTATACAGATAGCCAATTAATTACGCTAAAAGATTTTTATAAGAGAAATCGTGAAATTTCAATAATGTTATTTAGTTTATCATATATACTTAATATTATTGATGCGTCTGTAAATGCTCATTTATTTGAATATGAGGTAAGTGAAGACATTTCATTTAAAATTGAACCAATTATTATTCAAAACAACTACTATTCCTCTTTAAAACTAAATATCCAGTTATAATATGCGAATTGCAATTATAGGATACGGAAAGATGGGTAAATTAATAGCTAATCTAGCAGAGAAAAAAGGCTACGATATAGTTTTAAAAACCAATTCAAATTTACCTTTTGAAAAATGCAATTTAAAAGATGTTGAAGTGGCTATTGACTTTAGTACCCCAGAAACTGCTTTTAATAATATTTCTTATGCAATTAAAAATAATGTTCCAATTATTTCTGGAACAACTGGCTGGCTTGAAAAATTAGAAGAAATAAAAAAATTATGCACTCAATACAATGGCACATTTTTATATGCTTCAAATTTTAGTATTGGTGTGAATATGTTTTTAAAAATAAACATAGAGTTAGCAAAATTAATGCAAGACAAAATTTACACAACATCTATTTCAGAAACACATCATTTAGAAAAATTAGATAAACCAAGTGGAACTGCTAAAACATTATCTCAAGACATACAGAAGGAATTAAAAATAATTCCAAATATTATTTCACACAGGATAGAAAATAAGATCGGCACTCATGAAATTAAGTATGAATCTGAAATTGATAATATAAAAATTATTCATGAAGCCAAAAGCAGATATGGTTTTGCTCATGGAGCACTAAAAGCTGCTGAGTGGATAAGAAATAAGAAAGGAATTTTCAGTATACAAGATGTGTTAAGCTAATAATTAATATTTTTGTTTATTAAATTTTATACATGAAAACGACTATTAAAATAGCTTTGTTTCTACTTTTTACTCTGATTTGGTCAATATTTGTTTATTTAATTAAAGGAGAGTGGTTATATTTTCTTCCATTATTAGTAGCTGATGTAATTTTCTTTGAAACAATTAGCTGGCAATTTTGGAGAAAAAAGAAAGAAAAAAAGAAATCTACAAAAAGTGAGATAAGAAACTGGATTGAAGCAATTGCATTTGCTGTTGTAGCTGCTCATATTTTAAGAACATTTTTTATTGAAGCGTACACCATTCCAACATCTTCAATGGAAAAATCCATGCTAATTGGGGACTTTCTATTTGTAAGTAAAGTTAGCTATGGACCTCGAACTCCAATGACTCCTATAGCATTTCCGCTAGTTCATCATACTCTACCATTTACAAATCAAAAATCTTACTCAGAAAAAATTAAACTTCCATATCATAGAATGAAAGGTCTCGGGAAAATTGAAAGAAATGATTGTGTAGTTTTTAATTGGCCAGCTGAAAAATTAGGTAGACCTGTTGACAAAAAAGAAAATTACGTAAAAAGATGCGTTGGTATTCCTGGCGATAAAATTGAAATAATAAACGGTCAGCTAATGATAAATAACAAAGATCAAGTTGAACCTAATGGAATGAAAAAACAGTTTATTTATAATGTAAAAACAAAAGGAAGTGGATTAAATCCAAAAATTCTATATGAAAAATTTGATATTACAGAGGGATCCCGCGGAGGAAATCCAAATGAATATAATTTGTTTCTAACAGATAGGAGTTATAAAGGAATCCAGAAATTTAATAATGTTGAATCTGTTGAGAAAAGAATTAGTAAAGGTGAATATAATATATTCTCTAGCCCACAAAATAATCCAAATAAATGGCTTGTAAACAATCCTTACAATTGGAATGAGGATATGTTCGGTCCAATAAGAATTCCAAAAGCTGGAGAAAAAATAGAACTAACAATAAAAAACCTCCCTATTTACAAAGATATTATTGAAAGATATGAATCAAATACACTTAAAGTATTAGACAATAATATTTTTATTAATGACAGTTTAACTACTAAATATACATTTAAAATGAATTACTATTGGTTGATGGGAGACAATAGACATAATTCTGCTGACTCAAGAATGTGGGGCTTTGTTCCTGAAAATCATATAGTTGGTAAAGCTCTTTTTGTTTGGATGAGTTGGGATAAAAATGCCAAAGGAATTAAAAAAATACGCTGGGACAGACTATTTACAAGTGTTAAATAATCAAATTATATTACCAACTTCCTATTTCGGTCCGATCACTTACTACTCAATATTAGTAAATTCTGATAATTATATTTTTGAAAAAAATGAAAACTTTGTTAAGCAAACAACAAGAAATAGGTGCTCTATAAATAGTTCAGTTGGGATATTAAATTTATCAATTCCTCGAATTAGAAAAAACAGCTCAAAAACAATAATCAAAGATATTAGGATTTGTTACAATGAACCTTGGCAAAAAATTCATTTAAAATCTTTAATAACTTGCTATAATTCATCACCTTTTTTTGATTATTACAAAGAAAAAATTTCTAAAATTTATGAATCAAAAGAAAATTTTTTAATTGACTTTAATCTAAAATCACATCTACTAGTTATGGATTTTTTAAAATTAAATTCAAGCGTAAATTATACTAAGTTTTTTGAAAAAATTAATAAGTCATCTGATTATAGAAATTATGCTTTTCACTCAAAGGAAAATTATAGATATGATCAAGTTTATTCTGCTAAAAATGAATTTATAAAAGATTTATCTGTTCTTGATTTAATATTTAATTTAGGTCCTGAATCAATTGATTATTTAAAAAAAATTGATGATAAACAAATTTCCTAAAACAAAACTAATCTTCAATTATTATATAATAAATATTAAAACATCTTTAATAATGATATTATTATATTTGCTTACTATAAATTGAAGCTAATTATGATAAATATTACACTTCCAGATGGTAAAATTTTAAAGGCAGAAAAAGGAACTAATGCTTTTGAAATTGCCAGAACAATAAGTGAAGGTTTAGCACGTAATGTTTTATCAGCAACAATTGATAACGAAGTTTGGGATATTAATAGACCTATTAATCAAGATTGTAATCTCAAACTACATACCTTTAGTGATATTGAAGGAAAGAAATGTTTTTGGCATTCTTCTGCGCACTTAATGGCTGAAGCCCTAGAAGAGCTTTATCCAAATATTAAACTTGGAATAGGGCCTGCAATTGATAATGGTTTTTATTATGATATTGATCTTGGAGAAAAGAGATCACTATCATCCGAAGATTTTTCAAAAATTGAAGAAAAAATGTTAATTCTAGCTCGTGAAAAAAATAATTTTACAAGAAAAGAAATTAGCAAAAAAGATGCTATTAAGTTCTTTAAAAATAAAGGCGATGAATATAAACTTGAACTTTTAGAAGATTTAAATGATGGAGATATTTCTTTTTACTCTCAAGGAAATTTTACTGATTTATGTAAAGGCCCTCACATTGACAATACCTCAAGGATAAAGGCAATTAAATTATTAAATGTTGCTGGAGCATATTGGAGAGGAGATGAAAAAAGAAAGCAGATGACCAGAATTTATGGTATTAGTTTTCAAAAACAAAAAGAACTTACTCATCATTTGCAAATGCTTGAAGAAGCAAAAAAAAGAGATCATAGAAAATTAGGTAAGGAAATGGAGCTTTTTACTTTTTCTCAAAAAGTTGGGCAAGGGCTACCTCTTTGGTTACCAAAAGGTGCTCAGTTAAGAGAAAAACTAGAAAACTTTCTAAAAAAAGCACAAGAAAAAGCAGGATACTTACCAGTTATCACTCCACATATTGGAAACAAAGATTTATATGTCTGCTCTGGTCACTATGAAAAATATGGTGAAGATTCGTTTCAACCAATTAAAACTCCACAGGAAAATGAAGAGTTTATTTTAAAACCAATGAACTGCCCTCACCATTGTGAAATTTATAAAAGCAAACAATATTCATATAAAGATCTTCCTGTAAGGTTTGCAGAATTTGGAACAGTTTATAGATATGAACAATCTGGAGAATTACATGGTTTAACAAGAGTAAGAGGATTTACTCAAGATGATGCACATTTATTTGTTCGACCAGACCAAGTAAAAAGTGAATTTAAAAATGTTATTGATTTAGTATTATATGTTTTTAAAGCACTAAACTTTACGGATTTTAAGGCACAAGTTTCTTTAAGAGATAAAGAAAACAAAACAAAATATATAGGCTCAGAAAAAAATTGGGATAAAGCAGAACAAGAAATTATTGAAGCAGCAAAAGAAAAAGATCTTAATACTATAATTGAATATGGAGAAGCAGCCTTTTATGGCCCAAAGTTAGATTTTATGGTTAGAGATGCTATTGGAAGAGAATGGCAATTAGGAACTATTCAAGTTGACTATGCATTGCCTGATAGATTCGAATTAGAATATACTGGTAGGGATAATCAAAAACATAGACCTGTAATGATCCATAGAGCCCCATTTGGTTCTTTAGAACGATTTGTAGCGATTTTGATAGAGCATTGTAGTGGTAATTTCCCACTTTGGCTTAGTCCAGAACAATTTATAATTTTACCGATAAGCGAAAAATTCCATGAATATGCTGAAAAAGTAAGTCAATTACTAAAAAATTACGATATTTGCGGCCCTATTGACAAAAGGGCAGAAACTACTAGTAGAAAAATAAGAGATGCAGAAGTTTCAAAAATCCCATTTATAATAGTTGTTGGAGAAAGAGAAGAGGCTGAAAACAAAATTACAGTCAGAAAGCATGGAGGAGAAAGTATTGGTAGTATTGAAACAGAACACTTTATTAAAATTGTTCAAAAAGAAATAAAAGAATTAATAACATTTATAAACTAAAAAAATAAAAAATCGCTTTAAGAAAAAGATATAGAGGAAGAGTTGTAGTTGAAAAACAGCATAAAACAAATAAAGAAATAACTGCAGCTTTTGTTAGAATAGTAGGTGAAAATATTGAATCAAAAATTGTTTCCCTTGATGAAGGATTAAAAATTGCAAATTCAATGTCTCTAGATTTAGTTGAGATATCACCAAAAACTGAACCACCTGTTTGTAAAATTATTGATTATAAAAAATTTATTTATGATCAGAAGAAAAAACAAAAGGCAATTAAATCTAAAGCAGTTAAAGTAGTAGTAAAAGAACTAAGATTTGGGCCAAATACTGGCGAACATGATTTTGATTTCAAACTCAAACATGCCATCAAATTTTTACAAGATGGAGCAAAAGTAAAAGCCTTTGTCTTTTTTAGAGGAAGAACAATAATATTTAAAGACAAGGGAGAAATACTTTTGTTGAGATTGGCACAAGCACTTGAGGATCATGGAGTTGTTGAAAATATGCCAAAACTTGATGGAAAAAAAATGATAATGATTATAGCACCAAAAAAGAAAATTAAAAGTTAAGAAAAAATGCCAAAAATGAAAACTAAAGCCGGAGCTAAAAAAAGATTTAAGCTTACAGGTTCAGGAAAAATCAAAAGAAAACATGCATTCAAATCGCATATTTTAACAAAAAAAGGAACTAAGCAAAAAAGAAACCTAACAAAAACTGGTTTAGTTCATGAATCAGATGTTAAGAGCGTAAAAGCTCAACTCTGTATATAATTAGGTTATTAACCAGGTAAATAGTCTCAAAAAGGACTATTAGTCACTATTTACCAAAAACTATAAAAAAATGCCAAGATCAGTCAATTCAGTTGCAGCAAAAGCTAGAAGAAAAAAAATATTAAAGTCAGCCAAAGGTTACTTTGGTAGAAGAAAAAATGTCCATACAGTTGCAAAAAATGCTGTTGAAAAAGGAATGCTCTATTCTTATAGAGATAGAAAAAATAAAAAAAGAACTTTTAGAGCTTTATGGATTCAAAGAATAAATGCAGGTGCTAGATTACATGGAATGTCATACTCCAAGTTTATGGGTAAAATTCATGCAAATGGTATTGAGTTAAACAGAAAAGTTCTTGCTGATTTAGCAATGAACCATCCAGAAGCTTTTAAAACAATAGCACTTAGTCTCAAATAATTATCATGAATAACAGAAAGTATTTACCTACTCTTAGCGAGTTAGTTGATCGTCTATCTATTGCTCAGCTCAAAGAAGTATTTATCAACGAACATAAAGAAGAATACTCTACAGAAATTAAAGATATCGTAAATGATATACAATTACTACTTGATGAAAAAAACAAATCACTTGATGCTAAAACAATAAGAGCGATAATAGTACTATCTCAGATGAATCTTCATATTTGGCATAATGAGTCTAATTACAGAAATGGAATTAAAGATGGAAACAATCTCGAGCTGACTCATGGACTTAATGGTATTCGAAATACTGCTAAAAATAAAATACAAGAAATTGTAGGAGGAAGAAAAGATTACAAAATTGATTGTCTAGCTGCAGATTTCAAAGATTGGGAGATTAGCTGGTAACTATAATTAAGATAATAATTAAGATAATTTTTCTTTCACAATCTGAGCTATCAATTTACCATCAGCTTTCCCACCTAATTCTTTAGAAGCTAAACCCATAACCCTTCCCATATCCTTCATTGAACTAGCATTAACATCAACTATAATTTTAGTTATTATAATCTCAATTTTATCCTTTGATAGCTGTTCAGGCAGATAAAGTTCTAAATACTCGAGTTGCTTTAGTTCATCACTTTCTAAATCATGTCTATTTTGCTCTTTATAAATCTGTGCAGAATCTTTCCTTTGCTTTACAAGCTTTATAATAATTTGCAATGCAATATCATCAGATATTTCAGAGCTTCCATCCTTTGAAGCCTCTAGTAATATAGCTGCTTTAACAGATCTTAAAGCAGCTAATTTATCTACTTCTCTTGCCAACATGGCTTTTTTAATATCTTCGCTTATTAAATTTTGTATACTCATCTAGTTATATTTTAAATTATTTTTCTTTATGTTTTCTAAAGCATCAATAGCAAAACTATATTGCGGATTAATTTCTATGGCTCGTTTATAATCAACCTCAGCTTGTGCAATATTACCGAGAGATTCAAAACAAATACCTCGAGCATAATAAGACTCAAAAAAACTAGGATTAGAATATATTGCATCTGCAAAATTATTTACAGCTATATCATGCAAATCAAGTTCCATATGTATAAATCCAATGTTATAGTGAGTGTTAGCATTAAATGCATCAAAACCAAGTAATGTATTATATGTCTCAAGGGCTTTATTATAAAGGAAATTGTTTTGATAATAAAGAGCTAAATTATACAGTGATATTTTGTTTGAAGAATCAATTTTCAAAGCATTTAAATAATATGTTTCTGCCAATGTATCATTTTTACCTTGGTAAACTAAGGCTAATTCAATATATGACTCAATGTACTCTGGATTGATATTGAGACTATTTTGAAAACAATTAATTGCCTCATCATGTTGTTTCAATTTTTTAAATGCATAACCCATTAAGTGATGAATTTTGTACTGATTATATTTTGTTAATAAAGACTTATTAAAACATTCAATAGCTTGCTTATATCTTCCATATGCGATATTTATTTCACCATATAAAGAAAATGCTAAAGAATTATCAGTATCAATTTCAATAGAATTTTTAATACAATTTAGCGCAAGTTTTCCATAATCGGACTTTGTTTGATCGTATTTTGAAATTTCAAAATAACAAAAGGCAGCTAGATAATTACATCTACTATTTAAAGAGTCAATTAACAAACATTGATTTAAATCAAATAATGCAGATTCATATTTTTTAAGATTTAAATTATAATCAACCCGATTTAGAATTAAATTGACATCATTTGGGTTCTGATTAATTTTTTCAGAAAGTAAAACAATTTCAGATATAACTGTTTTAGAATCTTGATTATTAGTTTGACATGAGGAAATAACACATAAAAAGAATAAAAAAATCAACCTCATAAATAATCTAAGCTGAAATCTCCTTGATTTTTGATTCTATTTCTTCGCATAACTCAGGATTATCTAAAATCATTTGCTTAACAGCATCCCTTCCTTGCCCAAGTTTAGTTTCATTATAACTAAACCAAGAACCACTTTTATTTACAATATCAAGATCAACGGCTTTGTCAAGAATTTCTCCAGATCTTGATATACCTTGTCCAAACATGATATCAAATTCAACTTTTTTAAATGGAGGAGCAACTTTGTTTTTTACTACTTTGACTCTGGTTCTATTACCCGTAATGTTTTCACCATTCTTAATAGCTCCAATCCTTCTAATATCAAGCCTAATTGAAGAGTAAAATTTCAATGCATTTCCTCCAGTTGTAGTTTCAGGGTTTCCAAACATTACACCAATTTTCATTCGAATTTGATTAATAAAAATACATGTACAGCCTGTTTTACTAATTGTGGCCGTTAATTTCCTTAGTGCTTGAGACATCAACCTTGCATGTAAACCCATCTTAGAGTCCCCCATTTCCCCGTCTATCTCGGATTTTGGAGTTAATGCTGCAACTGAATCAATAACTACAAGATCAACAGCTCCAGAACTTATTAGATGATCAGCAATTTCTAAAGCTTGTTCACCATTATCTGGTTGTGAAATTAAAAGATTATCAATATCTACACCTAAAGAAGAAGCATATGCAGAATCAAAGGCATGTTCTGCATCAATAAATGCAGCTATACCACCTTGTTTTTGGACCTCAGCAATTGCATGTAGTGTTAAAGTTGTTTTTCCAGATGATTCAGGGCCATAAATTTCAATTACACGACCTCTTGGATAACCACCTACACCTAAAGCTAAATCTAAGCCTATTGAACCAGTAGGAATAACCTCAATTTCCTCAACAATTTTATCCCCAAGCTTCATTACAACTCCTTTTCCGTAAGATTTTTCTAGTTTACCTAGAGTTAGTTCTAAAACTTTAAGTTTAGCTTCTTTTTCTTTATCACTCATAATTTATTTTTGTACAAATTACCAAAAATATCCTATAAAGTTCAAGAAA
>JAOHSR010000002.1 GCA_028122735.1 Flavobacteriales bacterium | reverse complement strand
TGTTGAGACTATGCGGAAAATCATTAGAGATATTGAAAAAAGTGATTATAATTTTAAACCCAACTCAAATTCTAGCATAGACCAATGGCTTCCTACAGAGAGGGAAATATCAAACTCTATTTGTTTACACGCATCTCAACTTTCAGAACAAACTAGAGCCTCTGCCATAATTTGCATGACATATTCAGGATATAACGCTATAAAGATGTCAAGCTTGAGACCAACATCTTTTATTCATGTTTTTACAAACAACTACTCTATTTTAAATAAACTTAGTCTTGTCTGGGGTGTTCAGGCTTATTATTATGATAGAGAAGCAACAACGGATCAGACAATAATTGAGACAAAAGGAATATTAAAAAGTAATAAACTAATTAAAAAGGGAGACTACATTTTAAATATTGCTAGTATTCCTGCTCATGAAAAAGGCATGACTAATATGGTTAAATTAAGTAAAGTATAATAAAATGATAAATAAAGAATTATTAGCAAAGCTGTGTGAAGTTGCAGGCGCTCCAGGTCACGAAAATAGAGTGCGTAAAATTGTTTTGGATGAAATAAAGCCATTTGTTGATGAAATATCAATTGACAACATGGGGAATGTTGTTGCTATAAAGAAGGGTAGAGAAAATAAAAAAGTTATGATCGGCGCCCACATGGACGAAATAGGTTTTATTGTAACTCACATTGACGATAAGGGTTTTGTTTATTTTCATACACTTGGAGGTTTTGATCCAAAAACACTCACCGCCCAAAGAGTAATTATACATGGAAAGGAAGATGTGGTTGGTGTTATGGGAAGCAAGCCAATACATCTGATGAATGCCGCTGACAGACAGAAGGTTCCAACAACAAAAGACTATTTTATAGATACTGGACTTGACAAAAAGACTCTTGAAAAAATAGTTTGTGTTGGAGACACAATTACTAGAGAAAGAAAGATGGTAGAGATGGGAGAGTGTTTGAATTGTAAGTCTCTTGACAATAGAGTGTCTGTATTTATTCTGATTGAGATGCTTAAAGAAATGAAAAAAACGCCACCATATGATGTTTATGCCGTGTTTACAGTCCAAGAAGAAATTGGAATAAGAGGTGCAAATGTTTCGTCAATGCAAATTAACCCAGACTTTGGTTTTGGTCTTGATACAACAATAGCATGGGACACTCCAGGATCAACAAAACAAGAGCAGGTTTCTGCTCTTGGTGAAGGGGCTTGTATAAAAGTTATGGATTCATCAACAGTTTGCGATTACAGAATGGTTGCATATATGAAGGAAATAGCTAAAAAGAAGAAAATAAAAACACAATTAGAAATTTTACCTGCTGGAGGTACAGATACCGCCGGAATACAAAGAATGAACCCCGGAGGTTCAATTGCAGGAGCGGTTTCGATACCAACAAGACATATACATCAAGTAATAGAGATGGTAAACAAAAATGATGTAAGAGACTCAATAGATCTTCTTAGGCATTGTGTTGAAAACCTAAACAGCTACAATTGGAAGTTTTAGAAGTATTAAATAGAGTTGGAAAATTGGTTTAAAAAACGAATATCATTTTCGTAAAAAAGCCTTAAATCATCTACCTTGTACTTAAGCATTGCAATTCGCTCTATTCCCATTCCAAAAGCAAATCCTGTATATGTTTTTGAGTCGATTTCACAGTTTTCTAAAACTGCAGGATCTACCATTCCACATCCCAAAACTTCTAACCAGCCCGTCCCCTTTGTTATTCTGTAGTCAGATTCAGTTTCTAACCCCCAATAAACATCTACTTCAGCAGATGGTTCAGTGAAAGGAAAATATGAGGGTCTTAATCTAATTTTCGACTTTTTTCCAAATAATTTTTTAGCAAAGTACAAGAGAGTTTGTTTTAAGTCAGCAAAAGAAACATCCTTATCAATATACAAACCTTCTATTTGATGAAATAAGCAGTGAGATCTAGAAGAAACGGCTTCATTTCTATAAACTCTTCCGGGAGAGATGGTTCTAATAGGGGGATCATTTTTTTGCATATATCTTGCCTGCACAGATGATGTGTGAGTTCTTAAAAGAATATCAGGATTAGTTTGAATAAAAAAAGTGTCTTGCATATCTCTTGCAGGATGATTTTTTGGAACATTTAGGGCGGTAAAATTATGCCAGTCATCCTCAATTTCTGGTCCTTCAGAAATAGAAAAGCCAATTGAAGAGAAAATCTCTACGATTTCTTGTTCAATAATTGACAAAGGGTGTCTAGAGCCAATACAATTATTTGCAACAGGTTTTGAAAGGTCTTCTAGGCCAACCTTTTTCTCTGTTTTATTAGAGAGCAAGGGGTTTGTAGTTTTTTCTTTGACAAGATTCTTTAGTTTGTTGAGCATCTGTCCAACCTCTTTTTTTTCTTGATTTGGGATGTTTTTAAATTCATTAAAAAAAGAATTAAGCGTTCCAGATTTTGCTAAAAATCGTAATCTAAAAACCTCAATATCCTCTTTTGTTTTGGGAGAAAAATTTTCGACTTCTTTTATGGCTTCAGAAATATTGTTTAACACGCTAATATTATTCTATGTATATTTGTTTCAATATATAAAATACAAAGTAACAATTTTTATGCGAAATATAAATCTTAAATCTTTCTTTATAAGCTTTAACATTGCTTTCGTTATTGCCTTTTCCCTTACATCTTGTCAAGAAGAGTCTCCAACTAGAGCAATTATTACTATTGTTGACCCTGACGGAGAACCTGCATATGATATTTGTACAGTAATACTATCTCAACAAGGCCTAATTAATTCAGCGGGAAATGAGTCTGATATTTATGAAAGTAAAAAAACATCTTCTAATGGAATGGTTGAATTTGAATTTGTAAATGAAGCAATTTTAAATGTTGAAGCTACATATGTTTCGGGAAACGACACGTACACAGCAGAAAGCGTAATAAAACTAGTAAGAGAAGAGCTTGTAAGAAAAACCATTACAGTTAATTAATCCTTATTAAATATACGTTTATTTAAATGAACTATCTAGATATAGCCTTAATTATCCCTTTGGTTTACGGACTGATACAGGGTTTTTCAAGAGGAATAGTTAGAGAAGTCACTTCTTTAGTTTCATTAGTTATTGGGGTTTATATTGCAATAAATTTTTCTTTTTATTTAGAATCTTATTTAGAAGAGATAATAACTGAATATAAAAACTTAATACCAACAATTTCATTTGCAGTAGTATTTGCAGGAACATTAATAACTATTAAGATTCTTGGAGGTATATTAGAGAAGATTACAAATGCTTTAGCCTTAGGCATTATTAGTAAGATTCTTGGTTCAGTTTTTGGAGCACTAAAAATTGCAGTGCTTTTAGCGGTATTAATGTTTTTTGAAAAAAAAATAGAGTTAATACCAAAAGAGATTTCAAAAACATCTCTTTTAATAGAGCCAATTGAAAATATCCTTGTAGTTATAATCCCTAAGATTACTGAGCATAAAGATATATTAGAAGATATTGAAAAAAAAGCAAAAAAAGCAACTGATAAGATTAAGGAGGGGTTATGATAATGCTTTAAGGGCAGGAAGTTCTTTTCCCTCCAAATACTCCAACATTGCCCCGCCACCAGTCGAAATATAGCTTACACCATCAGTTAAATTAAATTTTTTTATTGCTGCAATAGAGTCGCCCCCCCCAACTAGAGAAAAGGCTCCTTTATAAGTGCTTTCACAAATAGACTTTCCAACAGAAAGAGTTCCTTTTGAAAAATTATTAAATTCAAAGACTCCCATTGGACCGTTCCATAGAATTGTTTTTGAAGACAATATTTCTTTATTAAATAAATCAATAGATTTAGGACCAATATCTAAGCCCATTTCGTTTGCAGGGATTTTATTTATTTCTGAAACAGAAGAAGCTAATTGATCTTTAAAAGAGATTGAGTTGACGGAATCAATAGGTAAAATCAAATTTACATTATTTTCTTTTGCTTTTTTTATAATTTCTAATGCTGCTTTGATTTTATTGTTTTCAACAAGAGACCTCCCTATTTTACCTTTTTTTGCTGCAATAAAAGTATACGCCATACCACCACCAATAATTAACTTGTCAACACTATTTAGCAATGAGAGTAGGACATCAATCTTACTACTGATTTTTGCACCACCAATGACGGCGGTAAATGGTCTACTTGGGTTTTTAAAAACAGAATTAAGACTTGAGATTTCTTTTTCTAACAAAAGCCCACAGTACTTGTTTCCTTTAAAAAATTGAGCAACTCCATATGTTGAGGCATGCGCCCTGTGAGATGTTCCGAATGCATCATTAATATAGACATCGGCTAAAGAAGCTAATTCTTTAGCAAAAGAAAGATCTCCGTTTGTTTCTTCTTTATAAAATCTTAAATTTTCTAGAAGATAAATTTCCCCATAAGTTGAACTGCTTAGTTTTGATTTTACTTTTTTACTAATACAGTCATCTAAAAAAATTACATTTTTATTCATAATTTTAGCGAGTTTTTTTGCAACAGGATATAAAGACAAAGTAGAATCTTTACATTTTGGTCTGCCAAGATGTGATATAATAATAGGTATACCTCCGTTTACAATTACCTTTTTAATGGTTGGAACAGCAGCACTAATTCTGCTTATATCTGTTATTTCTTGAGATTCATTAAGCGGAACATTAAAATCTACTCTAATAAGAACACGTGTATTTTTTAAAGATTGGGTTTTTAAATTTTGCATGTTACAAAAATATAATAAATGAAGGAGTTTCTTCCTTTTTAATTAAATTTGAAATAAAGAATACAGATGCGTTTCAGTGAAGTTATAGGGCTAGAAAAAACCAAAGAAGAGTTAATCAAAGGAATAGCGCATAATAGGATTGCACATGCTCAGCTTTTTTATGGTTCTAAAGGGTCTGGACAGCTAGCTTTAGCAGCTGCATATGCTAGAAGATTAAACTGTCAGTGTAAAGAGAAAAAGGACTCGTGTAATAATTGCCCGTCTTCTTTAAAATTTTCTAAACTAATTCACCCTGATCTACACATTATTTTTCCAATAATTAGAACCTCATCAACTGACAACAAAACTAGTGATGATTATATAGGAGAATGGAGGGAGCAATTTTTAAAAAACCCATATTTTTCTCTGTCAAATTGGTTGAGTCACTACAAGGAAAAGTTTTTAGAAAAAACAACAGACAAAAAAAAAGAGGCGATTATTTATTCTCACCAAATTAAAGAGCTAAACAGAAAGCTAACTCTTAAAGTATTTGAAGCAAAATATAGAGTTGTTATTATATGGATGCCTGAAAAAATGAATATAAAGGCCGCAAATAAGTTTTTAAAACTTTTAGAAGAACCCCCAAACAAAACAATATTATTGTTGGTCTCTGAAGACAAGGGGTTAATAATAGACACAATTTTATCTCGATTGCAGCAGACTAGAATACCAAATTATACAGTAAGCGATACAATTGAAAATAGTAAAACCCAAAAATCTGAGAGTTTTTTAAACTTTTGTAGACTGTCAAACGGTAACATGGGTAAGGTTTTGTCATACTCTGATGAGGCTCTGCCATCTTTTTTTTTAGACGAGTTCAAAGTGTTAAACAGACTATGTTTTAAGAATAATTTTTCAGAAATATCTGATTGGTGCGATGAAATATCGTCTAAAACACGTCAACAACAAAGAGATTTTCTTAGTTACTGCTTAACTATTTTTCGAGAATGTTTAGTTTATAATTTTTCAGATAAAAGTATAAACCTACTGACTAATGAAGAAAAAAAGTTTTTAGAAAAGTTTGCAAAATTTGTACATGAAAAAAATAGTATCCCTATAACTAACCTTTTTGATGGTGCAATAAAAAAAGTTAAAAGAAATGCAAACTCTAAAATTATATTTTTTCAGCTTGCCCTTGAACTTTCTGATTTGTTAAAACTAAAGCGTAAATTTGTCACTCAAGGATAATTATGAAAATAATATTTGGTTTTTTCAGTTTACTTTTACTTGTCTTTTGCAATACTAAAACTGAAAGTAGTTATAATGTTTTTGAAGAAGATAGTTGGCATGCTGATTCAATAATTACTCTTAATCATGATGTTGTTGATTCGATAACAAAACACAACCTGTATTTAAAAATTAGACACACTACGGATTTTGAATATCAAAATATTTTTTTATTTGTATGTTTTCAAGAAAAAAGAGACACTATAGAAGTAACTCTTTCAGAAAAAAGCGGAAAGTGGTTAGGAAGAGGGTTTGGTGATATAAAAGAGGTAGAATACTGTTTTGCTAAAGAGATAACTTTCAACTCAAAAAAAACTAGCATTGTTTCTGTTGAGCAAGCAATGCGTTATGGAGATCTGCCAGCTATTACAAACTTAAAAGGGATTATAGCACTAGGAATAAATATCAAGAAAAGTGATGATTAGAAAAAAAATTATTTTTATTTGGCTTACTATCTTAAGCCCTTTTATATTTGTTTTTTCATTAGTTTCTTTGGCTTCATTTGAGTTTTTTGGTCCTTTACCTACATTTGATCAATTAGAAAACCCACAAAACAATCTAGCTACAGAAATAATTTCATCAGATAGTGTTGTTATTGGAAAGTATTTTTTTGAAAACAGAACCTCTGCAGTTAGAGAGGATATTCCTCAGCAATTTATAAACGCTCTATTATCCACTGAAGATATTCGTTATAGAGACCATTCAGGAATAGATGTTAGGGCTCTTTTTAGGGCTGTTTATGGTGTTTTTTCAGGAAAAGGACAGTCTGGCGGGGCAAGCACAATTACTCAGCAACTTGCTAAAATGCTATTTACAAAACAACCAGCCTCTGGATTAGATAGGGTTAAGCAAAAGCTGAAAGAATGGGTTATTTCTGCTAAACTTGAGAGAAGATATACAAAAGACGAAATATTGTTAATGTATTTAAATAGGTATGATTGGGTAAATAATGCTGTAGGAATAGAATCAGCATCCAGAGTCTATTTTAATAAGTCTCCAAAAAACTTAAATATTCAAGAGTCGGCAATGTTAGTTGGAATGTTAAAAAATTCAGCACTATACAATCCAAACAGAAGACTTAAGTTGACACAAAGAAGACGAAATACGGTTTTGTTCCAAATGAATAAATATGAGTTTATTTCTGACACGCTTTATGATTCGCTAGTCCAACTTCCAATTGTTTTAGACTTTAAAAAAGCAAGTCATAATTCAGGATTGGCTCCATACTTTAGAGAATACTTAAGAGGAGAAATGAAGAAGTGGTGTTCAGCTAAAATTAAATCTGACGGAAGTTCATATAATCTGTACACAGATGGGTTAAAAATTTATACTACAATAGACTCTCGACTACAAAAATTTGCAGAGGAAGCGGTAGAAACTCATATTTCTGATCTTCAAAAAGTGTTTTATAATCATTGGGAGGGGTATGCTAACGCCCCATTCCCTGAAGATTTTGAGCCAGAACAAATTGATGAAATAATCGACATGGCAATGAGAAGGTCTGTTAGATATAAAAGACTTAAATCTCAAGGAAAAACAATTGATCAAATTAGAAAAGTTTTTAATACTAAAGTAGAGATGAAGTTATTTTCTTGGAATGGCAAAAGAGACACTATTTTGTCTCCAAGAGACTCTTTGGTTTACAGCAAATATTTTTTGCATTCCGGATTAATGAGTATGCAGCCAAAGACAGGGCATGTAAAAGCATATGTTGGTGGAATAAACTATGAGAATTTTCAATATGACCATGTTACGTCTGGAAAAAGACAAGTGGGGTCAACATTTAAACCCTTTTTATATTCACTTGCAATTCAAGAGGGTTACGATCCTTGCTTTCAGGTCCCAAATGTTCCTGTAGTATTTGATAAATATAAATGGAGGTTAGAAAAAGATTGGACCCCTAAGAATTCAGGAAGTGAAGAGCTTGAAGGACTTACTCTTTCATTAAAGTATGGCCTAGCAAACTCAATAAATACAGTTACGGCATATATTATGAAACAATTTGGACCACATGCTGTAGTGGACTTGGCAAAAAAAATTGGTGTTAAAAGCAAGATACTTGCGGTTCCTTCCTTATGCCTTGGAACTTTTGATCTTTCTGTTTATGAAATGGTTGGAGCCTATTCTACTTTTTCAAATAAAGGGGTTTGGGTTGAGCCTATTTTTGTAACAAGAATAGAAGATAAAAATGGAGTTGTTTTGGAGCGTTTTATTCCAGAATCTAATGAGGCTATGAGTGAAGAAACAGCTGATATAATGGTTCGCCTGCTTCAAGGCGTTGTAGATGGAGTGTATAGTCCTGCAGCAAAAAAAAGGTCTGGAACAGGTGTTAGATTAAGATATAAGTATGGATTTAAAAATGAAATTGGAGGTAAAACTGGAACAACTCAAAACCAATCAGACGGATGGTTTATGGGAATTACTCCTGATTTAGTTACAGGAGTTTGGACAGGTTGTGATGACAGAAGTGTTCATTTTAGAGATATTGTATATGGTCAAGGAGCAAATATGGCGCTTCCAATTTTCGCAGAATTTATGCAAAGAGTATATGCCGATACAGCCAACTCTAAAGTCTATCCGCTTGATTTTGATATATCAAGGTCTGTAGATGTAAAGTTAGATTGTGATGATGCGGTAATTTCAATTGAAGAAGAATTTTAAAGATGATAAACAAAGAAATAAAAACTATTGAGGAAGCAATTGCTGGCGTAAAAAGCGGCATGACATTTATGTTCGGAGGTTTTGGATTAAGTGGAATACCAGAAAACGCAATTAAAGCAATATCTAATTCGGGAATTAAAAACCTAACATGCATCTCTAACAATGCCGGTATTGATGGTTTTGGATTGGGCTTGCTACTAGAGAAAAAACAAATTAAAAAAATGATTTCATCATATGTTGGTGAAAATGCAGAGTTTGAACGCCAAATGCTTTCTAATGAAATAGAAGTTGAGTTGATTCCCCAGGGAAGTCTTGCGGAGAGGTGTAGGGCCGGAGGAGCTGGTATACCGGCTTTTTTTACACCAGCAGGCTATGGAACAGAAGTGCAAATGAATAAAGAGGTAAGAGTTTTTAATGGAAAGAAACATATACTAGAGCACGCTCTTATTTCTGATTTTTCCTTTGTAAAAGCCTGGAAAGGAGATACGGCTGGAAATTTAATATTTAAAGGAACAGCAAGAAATTTTAATCCACTAATGGCAATGGCCGGTAAAATTACTGTTGCTGAGGTTGAAGAGCTTGTTCCGGTGGGAGCGCTTAACCCAAATGAAATCCATACTGCTGGAATTTTTGTTCAAAGAATTATAAAGGGAGATGTATTTGAAAAAAGAATTGAAAACAGAACAACAAGAAAAAAGAATTAAATGGCACTTGATAAAAATGGAATTGCTAAAAGAATTGCTCAAGAGTTGGAAAACAATACATATGTTAATTTAGGCATTGGCATACCAACACTTGTCGCTAATCACATACCAAAAAACATAAACGTAGAATTTCAATCTGAAAACGGTGTCTTAGGAATGGGCCCTTTTCCATTAGAAGGAGAAGAGGATCCCGATATGATTAATGCTGGTAAACAAACGATAACCACCATGCCTGGGGCGGTTTTATTTGATTCAGCAACTTCATTTTCTATGATTAGAGGAAATCATATTCAGCTCAGTGTTTTGGGAGCTATGGAAGTAGCTGAAAATGGAGATATTGCAAACTGGAAAATACCAGGAAAAATGGTTAAAGGAATGGGAGGAGCAATGGATTTGGTTGCCTCTTCTGAAAATATTATTGTAGCAATGAATCATACGAATCGAAAAGGAGAAAGCAAGTTGCTAAAAAAATGCACGCTTCCTATTACAGGAGTTAATTGTGTTAAAAAAATTGTCACAGACCTTGCCGTGATCGATATAACTCTGGAGGGTTTTAAACTTATTGAAAGAGCTCCTGGTGTTTCTATTGAGGAGATCATTTCTGCTACTCAAGCAAATTTAATTGTTGATGGAAATATTCCTGAAATGATTTTGTGATTTCTAAGAAACAGAAATACCCTTCTTTTCTAAATGACCTTTTATATCTTCAAGCTTTCCTTCTGGAATAGCATCAATTAACTTCTTTGTGTAGTCTGTTTTTGGTGAGTTGTATATTTGATCTGCATCGCCCATTTCCTCTATTTCTCCCTCTTGCATTACAACCATTCGATCACTCATGTATTTTACAACCGAAAGGTCATGAGATATAAAAATGTATGTTAATCCAAATTCTTCTTTTAAATCATTTAACAAGTTTAAAACCTGCGCTTGAACAGATACATCTAGAGCAGAGACAGACTCATCACAAATAATAAACTTAGGGTTAACCGCTAATGCACGCGCAATTCCAATACGCTGTCTTTGTCCTCCTGAAAATTCATGCGGATACCTATAAAAATGGGCAGGATCTAAACTTACTTTAGTTAAAAGTTCTTTTACTTTCTCTTTTCTTTGATCATCATTGTCTAGTATGTTGTGTACCTGCATAGGCTCCATAATAGCATTACCAATAGTCATTCTTGGGTTTAATGAAGAGTATGGGTCCTGAAATATAATCTGAACTTCTTTTCTAAAAGCTCTAAGTTCGTCAGCAGTCATCTTAGCAATATCTTGGCCTTTATAAATCATTTCCCCTTCAGTTGGCTCCTCAAGTCTTAAGATGGTTCTTCCAATTGTTGTTTTTCCGCATCCAGATTCCCCAACTAAACCTAAGGTTTCTCCAGGGTAAACATCAAAAGTCACATTATTTACTGCCTTAACATAACCTGAAGTTCCACCAAAAAACCCGTTTTTTATTGGAAAATAAGTTTTTAGACTTTTTAGCTGTAAAACAGCTTTTTTTGAAAACAATTCTTTTTGTTTTTTCTGTCTTTCTGAATCAGAAATAACAAGGTTTTTGGTAAAATCTGCAACGCTAATATTATTATCAATAATATTACCCTTTTCATCAATCTTCATAAAATCCCCTACAGTTGGTAGAAAAGAATATCTTTTTTCTAAAGGAGGTCTACAAGCTAGCAATCCTTTTGTATATGGGTGCTGAGGGTTTGTGAATATTTCCCAAACATTTCCTTGCTCAACAATTTTACCCTTGTACATTACAACAACTTTATCAGCAAGCTCTGCAATTACCCCAAGATCATGTGTTATGAACATAATACCCATGTCTTTCTCTTTTTGTAATTTTTGCATAAGAAGCAAAATAGTCTTTTGTACTGTAACATCTAAAGCTGTTGTAGGCTCATCTGCAATTAAAACAGAAGGCTCACAACTCATAGCCATAGCAATCATTACTCTTTGTTTTTGTCCTCCTGATATTTGGTGGGGGTAAGTACTATAAATTCTTTCTGGATCAGGAAGTTGAACTTTTTCAAAAAGCTCAATAGTTAATTTTTTTGCATCTTCTTTATTTAGGTTTTGGTGTAGCATTATTGCTTCTAAAACTTGATCCCCACAAGTAAATACAGGATTCAAAGAAGTCATTGGTTCTTGAAAAATCATAGCTATATCATTACCTCGATATGACCTCATTTCCTCTTCAGAACACTCTAGTAAATTAACTTCTTCTCCACTATTTTTATGAAAAATAATTTCTCCACCACTTATTATTCCTGGAGGATTTGGAATCAACCTCATAGCAGACAATGACGTAACAGATTTACCTGATCCTGATTCACCTACTATCCCAACGGTCTCTCCTTTGTTAAGAGTAAAGCTTATATCATTTACCGCCTTCACAGTAGTTCCTTCAGTGTGAAACACGGTAACTAGGTTTTTAAATTCTAGCAGTGATTTACTCATGTTTAGAATAGTTTTTTGTTGAATATAAAAATATATATTTTATTTGCATTTAGTGCTTGATTTAATAAACTTTTTGATTATTTGAGTTCTAAATCAAAAACACGTTCAATATTTGATTTTAATAATGTCTTAGTATAACATATATCTATTTTGTGTCCTATTTCCTTCTCTAATGATGTAACTTTTTTATCATTAATGCCACATGGGATTATGTTCTCAAAATAAGATAAATCTGTATTTATATTAAACGCAAAGCCATGCATACTTACCCACCGACTTGTTTTTACCCCCATTGCGCAAATTTTTCTTGCTGTTGGTTTGCCAACATCTAACCAAACTCCTGTTTCACCTTTAGAGCGCTCACCATTAAGCCCATACTCTTTAAGTGTTAGAATAATAACCTCTTCTAAAAATCGCAGATACTTTCCTATATCATTAAAGAAATTATCTAAATCAAAAATAGGATAGCCAACAATTTGTCCTGGACCATGATAGGTTATATCTCCTCCGCGATTGGTTTTGTAAAACGAAGCTCCTCTGGATTTGAGGTAGTCTTCGTTAACTAAAAGATTCTCTTTGTTACCACTGTTTCCTAGTGTATAAACGTGAGGATGCTCACAAAAAATCAGATGGTTTTTTGTTGTTATTTCAGTACCCTCATTTCTGTTTTTTGATTTAATCTCAAGAATTTTATTAAAAAATTTTTCTTGAAACAACCAAGCTTCTTTATATTCAATTAATCCAATGTCTTTGAAATAAGCAATTTGCATATGGTTTAAAGATCAGAGAGAGATTTTTTTAAATAATCAATAACATCAATTTCAATTGCATCAACATCATTTAGTTCTGATAAATACCATGAAATCCAATCTCCAATATTTATCAAATAAAGACTTCTTTCAATTAAAGAACCTCCAAGGCTCCAAATTTCAGAAATATTTGAAGTGTATTTTTCGATAACTGACTTATTAATATCAATACGTTTTTTGTTTCGATAGTAGTCACTCTCATTTCTGAGATAAATTACAGATGTTTTTTCTACATTAGTTCTCCAACCGAGTAATTCATTATGATTCATTTCAGGAACTACATGGTGCCAGCATAACATTTTGCTGTTTTCATTAATTTGTTGTCTCAGCCTAACCGCCACTCCTTCAAAACCATCAGCTACATAAATAATAGGAGTTGTATTAAATAGTTTTTTAGAAATATCTTGTGCAGTTTTTTTTATGTTTTCTTGCTCTGTATTAATTAATAAAATGGATTTTTCAAAATCAGCTTTAAAGGAATCGTTAATGATTCCATAATTATTTAGAACAAAAAATAATTGAGTAAAACCATAGCCAAACATTGCTCTTGGCGGGTTTCCTCCAGGAATAATGATATGGTTAAGGTTTTTTTCCAAAGCTAAATCTTGTAATTTACCTCCTGAACATACAATAACAACCTCAGCATTTTTTTCTAAACATTTATTTAGTGCAGAAAGTGTTTCCTCTGTGTTTCCAGAATAAGAACATGCAACAACAAGAGTTTTCTCATTCACAAATCCAGGAATATCATAACCCTTTGAAGTTTCAATAGGAATAGAAATATCTTTTGATATTAAGTCTTTTACAATTGTACCGCCAATACCACTACCCCCAAGGCCACAAATTAAAATATTCAAAAAAGACTTGCTTGTCTTTTTTAGATTAGAAGAGTTTCCAATTAATAGGGCATCTGTTAAGTGATTTGTAAAATCATTAATATAGTCGTTCATTTTCATATTGAGGAGTTTTAAAAAGAAGTCAATATTACAAAATAATAGGTATAAAGAATTTATATCTTTACAAAAAATTTTAAATATGTCACTAGAGCGCTCTGAACAAGAATTAGTTAGAAGAGAATCTTTACAAAAGCTTAAAGACTTAGGGATTAATTGTTATCCTGCAGATGTTTTTCCTGTAAATACAACAGCTAATGATATTAAGAATGGTTATAAAGACGGAAAAGAGCTTAAAGTTGTAATTGCAGGAAGAATTATGAGCAGAAGAATTATGGGAAAAGCTTCTTTTGCAGAACTACAAGATTCTAGCGGAAAAATACAGCTATATGTTAATAGAGATGAGGTTTGTGAGGGTGAGGATAAAACAATGTATAATCAAGTTTTCAAGAAGCTTTTAGACATTGGAGATATATTGGGAATAGAGGGGTCTGTATTTAAAACTAAGGTTGGAGAAATTTCTGTTATGGTAAAAAAAATCACCATTTTGTCTAAATCTCTTAAGCCGCTTCCTCTACCCAAACTTGATGCTGATGGAAATATTTATGATGCCTTTACTGACCCAGAGAAAAGATACAGACAGAGATATGTTGACCTAGTAGTTAATCCAGATGTAAAAGAGGCTTTTGTTAAAAGAACTCAGCTTACCAACTCAATGCGCAACTACTTAAACAACAAAGGATATATGGAGGTAGAGACCCCAATACTACAGCCAATATATGGTGGTGCGGCAGCTCGACCATTTAAGACACATCACAATACTTTGGATATGGATTTATATCTAAGAATTGCAAATGAGCTGTATCTTAAAAGGTTAGTTGTTGGTGGTTTTGATGGGGTATATGAATTTTCAAAAGATTTTAGAAATGAAGGCATGAGTAGATTTCATAACCCAGAATTTACGCAAATGGAGCTTTATGTCGCCTATAAAGACTACAACTGGATGATGTGTTTAGTAGAAGAAATGGTAGAGAAGATAGCGATAGATTTGCACGAAAAAACAGATTTAAAAGTTGGGGAACATACAATTAGCTTTAAAAAACCTTGGAAAAGATTAACAATGTATGAGGCAATAGAAGAGCACACGGGCATTGATATTTCTCAAATGAATGAGGTCAAATTAAAAGAAACTGCAAAAAATCTTGGCATCACAATTGATAAAAGTATGGGTAGAGGTAAGTTAATTGATGAGATTTTTGGAGCTAAATGCGAAAAAAATATTATTCAGCCAACATTTATAACTGACTATCCAGTAGAAATGTCTCCTTTAGCAAAAAAACATAGAACCACAGAAGGTTTAGTTGAGCGTTTTGAAGCTATATGTAATGGAAAGGAATTGTGTAATGCATTTTCTGAACTAAACGACCCTATAGATCAAAGAGAAAGATTCAAAGAGCAGCTTGAATTAGCTAAAAAAGGAGATGAAGAGGCTATGGTTCTTGATGAAGATTTTCTAAGAGCAATTGAATATGGAATGCCCCCTACAGCAGGTCTTGGAATAGGAATAGATAGATTGGCAATGATAATGACAAACAGCGCCTCTATTCAAGATGTGTTGTTTTTCCCTCAAATGAAGCAAGAAAAATAATTTAGGTATCGCCAAAAATCTTTTTTGCTTTAGACTTGCCAATAAGGCTCTGAACTGTTTTGTAATCAGCTTTCATTAAGTTTTTTACAGAGCCAAATTTTTTCAACAATAGAGTAGATGTTTTTGGTCCTATTCCTGAAATATTATCTAAAGAAGTTTTAATCTTTTCAGATACCCTTTTTCTCCTATGATGGTTAATGCCAAAACGATGAGCTTCATTTCTGAGTTGTTGAATAAGCTTAAGGCTTGAAGATTTTTTATCTAAATACAGTGGGGTTGAGTCGTTTGGAAAATAGATTTCCTCTAATCTTTTAGCAATCCCAATTATTGCAATTTGCCCATCAATATTTAGTTGTTTCAAACTCTTAACAGCAGAGCTTAATTGACCCTTACCCCCATCAATTACAATCAGTTGAGGCAGGTTTTTTTTCTCATTTATGAGGCGCTTGTATCGTCTAAAAACTACCTCTTCCATAGACTTATAGTCGTCAGGCCCCACCACAGTTTTAATGTTAAATAGTCGATATTCTTTTTTGCTAGGCCTCCCGTTTTTAAATACTACACAAGCGGCAACAGGGTTTGTTCCTTGTAAATTAGAGTTATCGAAACATTCAATATGACTAGGTATTAATTTTAGCTTCAAATCTTCTTTAAGTCTAAATAAAGAAGATGTTTTTTCTTTTTTCTCTTTTGCCATGAGGTTTAGCTTCTTTTTTTCAAACTGCATATACTTAGCATTTCTCAGAGAAAGTTCAATCAACTTTTTTTTGTCACCAATTAATGGAACGATTAATTTTGTTTCTGGCCATATACAATTTATACGATGAGAGCAAAAAATAGTTTTAGAAACACTATTAAATCTTCTTCTTAAGTCTGTAATAACAAATTGCAAAATACTTTCGTCGTCTTCTGAAAGTCTTTTTTTAATTTCTACTGAATGAGAAAGAACAACTGCTCCGCTTGTAATTTTCAGATAATTAACAAAAGCAAAATTCTTTTCTGAGCAGATGCTAAAAACATCAACATTGTTAATTTTTGAGCTTACTATAGCAGATTTAGATTGATAATTATTCAAAAGAGAAATTTTTTCCTTTGTTTTTTGAGCATTTTCAAAGTCTAACTTTTCAGAAAAATCGAGCATTCTATTTTTCAAACTACCTATTATTGTCTTTATATCTCCTTTTAAAATTTTTCTTATTTCATCAATGGTTTTTTGGTAGTTATCTTTAGAACTTCTGCTTACCTTCCTGTTTAAATATGAGTCAGGTGTAAAACCATTGTCGTAAAATAATTCAGAAAAATAATCTAATAAAACATTAACAACATAGCCAGACATGTATGGCCCAAAATATTCTGAACCGTCTTTTACTACATTTCTTGTTTGAAAAACTCTTGGAAATTCTTCTCTTTTTATGCAAATCCAAGGGTATGATTTGTCATCTTTTAGCAGGATATTGTATCTTGGTTGATGTTTTTTTATTAAGTTATTCTCCAACAATAGTGCGTCAATTTCAGTTTCAACAATTATACATCTGATGTTAGTAATTTTGCTAACTAAGTTTTTTGTTTTTAACCTTTTATGTGTTTTTGTAAAATATGAAGAAACCCTTCTTTTTAGATTCTTTGCCTTTCCAACATATATGACCTCACCATCAGAGTCATAAAAATGGTATACTCCTGGTTTTTGGGGAATAGTGCTTATTATGGGTTTTAGTGATTGATCTGCGGGCATTTTAAAAACTTAATTTTCTCCACTCTATAATTTGTAAATATAGTACTTTTGATTAGTAATAATATTAATATGAAATTAGCAATTGTTGGGGCCACAGGAATGGTTGGCAACGAAATTTTAAAGATAATTCAAGAGAAAAATCTGGCTTATTCTGAGTTGATTTTAGTTGCGTCTAATAAATCCAAAGGCAAAGAATTAATTATTAATAACAAGAGTCATTTTATTATTGATTTAGATGAAATGTTAGAAAAAAAGCCAAAACTAGCATTGTTTTCTGCTGGCTCCCAGATTTCTAAAATATGGGCTCCAAAACTTGCTGAAATAGGTTGTAAGGTAATAGATAACTCATCCTATTGGAGAATGGTTGTAGATCACAAATTAATAATACCTGAGATTAATGGAGCTCAACTTGAAAAGAATGATACAGTTATTGCAAACCCAAATTGTTCAACAATACAGCTATTAATTGCTATAGCCCCACTGCACAAAAAATATAAAATAAAACGCATTGTTATTTCTACCTATCAATCTGTTACGGGAACTGGAAAGCAGGCGGTTGATCAGCTAAATAATGAGGAACAGGGATTGGCTGGAGAAATGGCCTATCCCCACCCAATTTATCGAAATGCACTGCCTCATATTGATGATTTTGAAGAGAATGGCTATACAAAAGAAGAAATGAAAATGGTAAATGAAACTCATAAAATTTTAGATAAATCAATAGCCATTACAGCAACAGCTGTTAGAATCCCAATTGAAGGGGGGCACTGCGAAAGCGTAAACATTACTTTTTCAAATGATTTTATAATTAATGATATTTATAAAACTCTTAATAACACAAAGGGTTTAAAGGTAGTAGATGATATTCATAAAAATAGTTATCCAATGCCAATCAACTCTAAAGGAAAGGATGATGTCTTTGTTGGAAGGATTAGAAGAGATCATAGTGAAAAAAACAGTTTAAATCTTTGGATTGTTGCAGATAACCTTCGTAAAGGAGCAGCTACAAATACCGTTCAAATTGCCGAGTATATGATCAAGAACGACTTACTATAAATTAAATTGAATAAAGCATCTATAATAGGATCAGGAATTGGAGGTTTAGCCACCGCAATTAGACTTCGTTTAAAAGGCTATAAGGTTTTTGTTTTTGAAGCAAATTCGTCTTTTGGCGGTAAAGCGGCGGAGATTAAAAAAAAGGGATTTAGGTTTGATAAAGGGCCATCTCTTTTAACAATGCCTGAAAAAATTGACGAACTGTTTTACTTAGCAAAGAAAAACCCTAAGGATTACTTTAATTATAATAAACTAAACGAATCTTGTAGGTATTTTTATGAAGATGGAACGTCTATTGTTGCACACGCCAAAACAACAGATTTTGCCAAAGAAGTTTATGAAAAAACTAGAGTATCTAAAAGAAAAATAATAAAGTATATTAAACACAATACATTTGTCTTTAACTCTACAAGCCACCTTTTTTTGGAGAAGTCGCTACATAAACTAACAAGCTATCTTTCTTTTAAGGTTTTTTATTCATTTTTAAAAATCCCATTTTTAAACCTGTTTTCAAGCATGAATAAAGTGAATAATAAAAAGTTTAAAAATAAAAAAATCACTCAGCTCTTCAATAGATACGCAACATATAACGGTTCAAACCCTTATTTAGCTCCAGGAGTTTTAAACAGTATATCCCATCTAGAATTTGTTAGAGGTGTTTTTTATCCTAAAAAGGGGATGCGATCTATTTCTACATCTCTTTTTAATCTTGCCCAGGAAATAGGAGTAGAATTCAAGTTTAATGCTCCCGTAAAAAAAATTAACGTTGATAAAAATAAGGTTGTTTCTATTTTAACAGAAGGCAAAGAGTTTTTTTCAGATATAATCGTCTGTAATAATGATGTTTATTATGTTTATAAAAAGCTTTTACCTGCCAAATACAGCTTTAAACTGAATACAGAACAAGAAAGATCATCTTCCGCAATTATTTTTTATTTAGGAATTAAAAAAGAGTTTCAGAGTCTTGATTTGCATAATATTTTTTTTTCAGAGGATTATAAAAAGGAATTTGAGTCAATTCAAAAAGGCCATATCTATAAAGACCCTACCATATATATTAATATAAGCTCTAAAAAAACCTCTTCTGACGCCCCAAAAAACATGGAAAATTGGTTTGTAATGATTAATACCCCTTTTAACTCTGGGCAAGACTGGAACAAGCTACTTGCTGAGGCTAGAGCTAATGTTATAAATAAACTGAACAGAATTTTAAAAATAGATATTGAGAGTTTAATTGCTTATGAGGCTGCTGCTGATCCTCGCAATATTGAAGCAGAAACACATTCTTTTGCCGGCTCCTTATATGGAACATCATCAAACTCTAAAGGCGCCGCTTTTTTTAGACATCCAAATTTTTCTAGAAAAATTAAAGGTTTGTATTTTTGTGGTGGAAGTGTTCATCCAGGAGGGGGTGTTCCTTTGGTTTTATCATCTGCCAAAATTGTTGATGGATTAATACCTGCAATAAATGAAAAATAATAAAATATATCTTTCAGTTTTTTTTATATTCTTATTTAATATTATTGGGGCGGTAGCACTTTGTTTTCCAGATCTGAGGGAGGTTATTTTAAAGCTAACCCCTTTAAACCTTTTGGTCATTTTCATGATTTTTTTTTATGCAAACAATGATTTTTCATTAAGCTTTCTTAAAACTATTCTTGTTGTTTTTATAATTGGCTATTTTATTGAAGTGCTTGGGGTAAGATTTAAATTTATATTTGGAGAGTATTACTATGGAGAGACCTTAGGCCTGAAGGTATTAAACACTCCATTAATTATGGGGGTAAATTGGCTGACGCTTTCAGTTTCAACATTTGGAATTGCAGCATATATTTTTAAGCCTAAAATTTTAATTGTTATAGCCGCATCAGTTTTGATGGTGTTAACCGATATGCTAATTGAACCTATTTCAGCAAGTTTAGATTTTTGGCATTGGAAAAACAGTGTGATTCCAACTCAAAACTATATTGCCTGGCTCTTGTTTTCCTTAATAATACATTCTATAATTTTAAAATTTGATGCAAAACCGAATCCTTTTTTATGTTTTGCACTTTTAGGATCACAAATTCTTTTTTTTATAATTCAATTTATTAATTATGGAATTGTATAGTAAGTATTTTTACTTTTTCCTTTTGCTATTCTCATTTAGTTTTCCTTTTATTAGAAGTTTTGAAAATAAATTAAATTATTATAAAAAATGGCCAGCACTTTTAAGCGGTGTATTTTTAATGATTGGGATACATATTCCAATTGATATTTATTTTACAAATATTGGAGTTTGGAGCTTCAATAAAGAATTTGTTTGTGGTGTTTATTTGGCTAATTTGCCAATAGAAGAATGGCTGTTCTTTTTAATTATACCTTTTTGCTGTGTTTTTATTTATGAATGTACAAATTACTTCCTTAATCCTAAAAAGCCATCTTTAACAAATTATAAAGTTACATTTCTTTGTGGTATTGTTTTTATTATTTTGGCCTGCCTGCTAAATGAAAAGACATATACTAGCCTATATTTTTCTCTAGCTGGTGTCTCTTTGGTATTAATATATTTATTACAGCCTGGCTGGTGGCACAAATTTCAAGTAATGTATGTTTTTGCTCTAATTCCTTTTATTCTTGTAAATGGTTTTTTAACAGGGAGTTTTACTGAAGATCCAGTAGTATATTATAATGATTTAGAAAATTTATCTATGAGAATCTTAAATATTCCAATTGAAGATTTTGTTTATAATTTTAACATCTTGTTGCTTGTTGTGGCGGTATATGAGTATCAATTATCTAAAATGCTTTCTGTAAAAAAGGATTAGCAGAAACATTCCTACAGAAATTCCCGCATCAGCAACATTAAAAACTGGCCTGAAGAAAATAAAATGATCTCCACCAAAAATAGGCACCCAATTTGGGAAATGGGTGTTTATAATGGGGAAGTAAAACATATCTACAACCTTTCCCATCAGAAACGTGGAATAGCCGCCAATAGCGGGAAGAAACTCCGCAATTTGATTATAACTATCATTAAATAGTACGCCATAAAACACCCCATCAATAATATTTCCAATAGCCCCTCCAAAAACAAGGCCTAAGGCTATTAATAGTCCATTTGGAAGTTTTGATTTAGTAAGTGTAGTTATGTAAGAAAACCCCCAGACTATTACGATAATTCTAAAAACACTTAGTATTATCTTGCCCGTGTCACCACCAAATTCTAAGCCAAAGGCCATGCCATTATTTTCAGTAAAATGAATTATGAACCAGTCAAAGATTTTAAACTCTTGACCTAAAAACATATTTGTTTTAATCCAGAATTTTGACAGCTGATCTACAACTAGAAGAAGAAGCGCTGTAGTAAGTACTTTTTTCAAATCTTAATTTTATTGAGCTTTTTTTGCTTCAATACTAAGAGTGGCATGTGGAACTAATGTTAGGCGTTCTTTAGAAATTAACTTTCCAGTAATTCGGCAAACACCATATGAATTGTTTTCAATTCTAATTAATGCATTTTTAAGGTTAATAATAAACTTCGCCTGTCTTTCGGCTAGCTTTGTGTTTTCCTCTTTTGATAGAGTAGTAGAGCCTTCTTCGAAAGCTTTAAATGTTGGAGAGGTGTCTTCTGTTCCATTGTCAGCATCATTTGCGCAAGACGCTCTTAAAATTGCTAAATCATCTTCAGCACTATCAATTTTTTTTAATATTAGGCTTTTGAATTCTTTTAATTCAGCCTTTGTATATGTTGTTTTTTCTTTCATGCTATTTCTTATAAATTAAAACCCTACAGACAATGTTGTTTACCAGAATTAATTCGTCATAATTTTCTAATTTTTTCAAACCAAATTTAAGCTCTTCTGTTAACGTTTCATTACAAATATATGTCAAATTATTTTTAATTGCTCTTTCAACTTCATTGTTTTTTTCAAGTTCAATATAAATTTTATCAGTTACCAAATAACCTTTGTCTTTTCGTAAATTTTGAATTCGATTTATAAATTCTCTTGCCAAACCTTCATCGCTTAATTCTTGTGAAATACTAACATCCAAAGCAACACTAAAATAATTATTTGTTGAAACGGAATATCCTGCGATATCTTCAGAAACAATCTCTACATCGTCGATAGAAATTTCGACCCCCTCCTTAACATTTATTGAGCCATGAGATTCAAGTGTTTTAATTTGTTGGTTATTTAAGTTTTGAATAAGAGCTGAAACCTCCTTTATTTTGCTTCCATATTTTGGTCCTAATATTTTAAAATTTGGTTTTGCTTTTTTTGAAAGCTTATCGGAATCTTGTGATAGAAATTCTAGTCCTTTCAAGTTTGTTTCGCCTAATATAATTTCTGTAGATTTCTCAAGAGCCTGTCGGGTTTCTTCATTTGATACCGCAACTAATGCGCAAGCAAGTGGTTGTCGCACTCTAATTTTTTCTTTTTTTCTTAAAGATAAAATTGAAGAAGACATTATTTGCGCTAATTGCATTTGAGTTTCAAGAACCTTATTGATATTATTTTTTTTAAACTTTGGATAGCTTGCTAAATGTACAGAATTAGTGCTCTGATTTAAATCCTGATACAACTGATCCATGTAGAATGGAGCAATTGGACAGGAAATAATTGCAATAGTACTTAAACACTCAAATAAGGTGCAATAGGCATTTTTTTTGTCGGAATTATATTCTCCTTTCCAAAACCTTCTCCTGTTTAATCGGATATACCAGTTACTAAGCTTAGTGGTTACAAAGTCTTGAATTTCACGACTAGCTTTGGTAGGCTCGTAATTTTCATAATGTGCTTCAACATCTTTTATTAATGAATTTAATTCAGAAATAATCCATCGATCAGTTATGTCTCTTTCTTCTAATGAACTTGCTTTATTATTGTATTTAAACCCATCAATATTTGCATACAATGTAAAAAAAGAATAAGCATTATATAGTGTGCCAAAAAATTTCCTTCTAACCTCGAGTATTCCTTCTTCATCAAATTTTAAATTGTCCCAAGGTTGGGCGTTTGAAATCATATACCATCTAGTAGCATCAGCCCCATGTTTTTCCAGTGTTTGAAAAGGATCTGTTGCGTTTCCAAGTCGTTTAGACATTTTATTACCATCTTTATCTAATACAAGTCCATTTGACACTACATTTTTATAAGCAACAGAGTCAAATAAAAGTGTGGATATTGCATGTAAAGTGAAAAACCAACCTCTTGTTTGGTCTACTCCTTCAGCAATGAAATCAGCTGGGAATCGATTTGCAAACAACTCTTTGTTTTCAAATGGGTAATGAAGCTGAGCATATGGCATTGAGCCAGAATCAAACCAAACATCAATAAGATCAAGCTCTCTAGTCATTCTTAATCCAGACTTTGAAGCTAAAATGATATCATCGACATATGGCCTGTGTAAATCAAAAATAGAATAATTTTCATCAGAGAAATCTCCCGCTTTAAAATCTGCAAGTGGGTTCTCTTTCATGAAACCTAAACTAACTGAGCGATCTATTTCTGCTTTTAAGTCCTCAAGCGAGCCAATACAGATTTCTTCTTTACCATTTTCAGTTCTCCAGATTGGCAAAGGAATACCCCAAAATCTAGATCTTGATAAATTCCAGTCTACAAGATTCTCTAGCCAATTACCAAATCGGCCTTCACCAGTAGAGGATGGTTTCCAATTAATAGTTTTGTTGAGTTCCATCATTCTTTGTTTGTGCTCGGTTGTTTTTACGAACCAACTATCCATAGGATAATATAAAATTGGTTTATCTGTTCTCCAACAATGAGGGTAGCTATGCTCGTATTTCTCTGAGTTAAAGAGTAGTCCAGATTCTTTTAGTTTGATGATAATCTGAACGTCGGCAGGTAGCTTTGGCTTTGTATTATTTTCAGTGTAGAATTCATCTTTTACATATTGCCCATAAAAATCATTTACCTCTTTAGTAAATCTACCTTGTTCATCAACAAGAGTAAGTGAGCCAATACCATTTTGTTTTGCTACTCTAGCATCATCTGCCCCGAAACTTGGCGCTAAATGTACGATACCCGTCCCATCTTCAGTTGTAACAAAATCACCAGCCAAAACCCTGAACGCATCTCCGTTTTTAGGCACTGCATATTTTAGTAATTGATCATATACTAGTCCCACTAATAAATCTCCAGTAAATTCCTTTAAAACCACATAAGGACGAGATTTGTTTCCAACCTCGTATGTTTCAAAAGAGGTGTTTTCGTTTTCCGTTTTAAAATGTTTTGAAAGCAAATCTTTTGCAAGTATTACGGAGTAAATCTCTCCATTATATTGATTTACAGTTTCAACTAACACATATGTTATTTTTTTGCCAACAGCTAGAGCAGTATTTGAGGGAAGAGTCCATGGAGTTGTTGTCCAGGCAAGGAAGAAGATACTTTTACCTGTTTTTTCAAATAAAAATTTACTTTGCTTATTTTTTATAATTTTAAATTGTGCTATAGCAGAAGTGTCTTTTACGTTACGATAGCAACCTGGCTGATTCAATTCGTGTGTACTAAGACCAGTACCTGCTTTTGGTGAGAAGGGTTGAACAGTATGCCCTTTATATAATAGTTTTTTATTATGTAATTGTTTTAATAACCACCAAACACTTTCAATATACTTATTGTCATAAGTAACATACGGGTTTTTCATATCAACCCAATACCCCATTTTTGTCGTAATATCTTCCCAGGCAGCTTGGTATTTCATTACATTAACCCTACATGCTTTATTATAATCTTCAATAGATATCTTAGTTCCAATGTCTTCTTTAGTTATATTTAATTCTTTTTCTACACCAAGCTCTACAGGAAGCCCATGTGTGTCCCATCCCGCTTTTCGATAAACATTAAAACCTTTTAAGGTTTTGTATCTACAAAAAAGATCTTTTATGGTTCTTGCAATAACATGGTGAATGCCTGGCATTCCATTGGCAGATGGAGGGCCTTCATAAAAGTTATAGCTTTTATTTTTATCACCAAAACTCTTTTCAAAAACAGACTCTTGGTTCCAAAAGTCTAAGATGCTTTTGTTGGCTGCTGAAAGATCTAGGGCGCTATATTCTTTAAATTTACTCATGATTACTACTAGCTAATTCGTGCAAATATAACTTTTGCAAATAAGATAGACAATGAAAGTAAATCTATTTATTTTACAAAGAATTTCTTTTCAGCACTGCCATCATTATAAATAAAAATTAGAGGAGTATTGTATTTGAATTTGGATTTCTTGCCCAACATATCTGTAATAAAAACAATTTCTTTATTAATCGATTGGGGTTTGTCCAAAACATGAGAAATGGAGTAGTATTCATAAAACTCATATTCAGCTCTTTCAGGTGAAAGCATCATTGCTTGAGAGTTTCTAGCCTTTACATAAAACTTTACTAAAGGAGATGTAGCAAACGGAACATAACACGAATAAATACCGTCATTTGTTTGGTCATCACCATTTGTTCCATCATCATACATATTAAAGGAGGTAAACTTTGAATTATATTCGCTAACTGTTGCCATTAGCTCAACATAGGATTCGTTATTAACATTTGCAGTTATAATCCCATTGTCAACCTGTACGTTAAATATATTTGGTGGAGTTGCGCTTATTTCTGAATGCGCAAGTAAGAAGGGAATTCTATGTCTTAAACATGACATTATTCCTCCAAATCCATACCCTCCCCAGGCCAAATTACTAATATCTTGCTCCACATTATTAAAGTAGTCAGCGCTAGAAAAGAGCTTGTGTATGTCATTATCCATGGCAGTGTAGGCCATTGCCTGCATAGTTTGCACCTCGCTTCTTATTTGATTTGTGTCTATTTCATTTATCACTGTTCTTAAATGAGCAGTATATAGTCTTCTGTACTCTGCATTATTAAAAAGAAATTCGGTTAAGGGCCTAAACAGAGAGGGGTCAGAACCATAGTAAGGGTCGTATTGTGTTGGATGAGTAGGGCCTAATGGTGTGAAAATATCCCATCCAAGCAAAGCATTAATAAAGCTCTGACTTAAATCCCATGGAATCATTTGAAACAGATTATCTTCATTTTGGTACATATAGTAGTTGTGAACATAGTATCCATTATAACTATCAAAGTTTCCAATAACGGTGTTAACAGCAAAGGCCCATAGAGCCCTATCAATATTTAAAAAAGAATCAAGATTATTTGGAGTGAAATTTAAAGCATATATCATATCAATAAATTCTTTCCAACCATGATTTGATTTTATGTCATAACTAGAGTAATATAATGTGCTATCTGAAGACCCATTCCAGTTTAGCCCAGGGTATCCACCCGGAGGCGTTCCCGTTGTATCACAAAACATTCCACTAGCGTCACATTTAAATAAGGCGCCGTCATCATAGTCAAAATGCTTTTTTGCAAATTGTTTGTTGATTGATTCCGTATTAACGTATAACCCTAAATAATTTCCTTGTACATTAAGTTTCATTAAATTAACCTCTGGAGAAGGCAAGTATTTTTGGTAGATTTTAGAAGCAATATATTCTTTTTGAAAAGTTGCATCCATCCAGGCGTTAGCAAGCTTTAATTTTTTATATCCTAATAGTTTTTGCCCAGATATCCAGTAATTCATATCTAAGTTATATGGAACTTTAGGCACGCCATTATCATTTGGTATGCAAAACGTAGAATTGCCCTTGTATCTCACACCAATACTGTCTAAAGTAATATCTCCTAAAGTTATGCTCGCAGGAATTCTGTATGATGGATTGGTAAAAAAGGAGTTTTGTAAAATAGAATGGTAATTAGGATCATGAAAATTAACATATAATGTTCTAAGAGAATCTTTTTCATACATACCACCAGGCCCATCATAAAGGCCTTGTGGGCTATAGTTGAACAGTGTTTGCGAGTGTAGATTGAATGATAAAGAAAAAGCCACTAAGCAAAGGAAAAAGCTATAATATGCTTTTGACTGTAAAGTAAACATTTGTTACCGGATTAAGTTAATCTTACCTGTCTTATAGTGCTTCCAGCCTTCAATATCTTGATATGAAAGTTCATATATATATGTTCCCGAAGGCAGATCAAATCCTTTAAAAAGATGCTTACCATCCCAACCATTTTCCTTGTTTAACTCATCAATATTATTGCTCGAGAAAACTAATTCGTTTAATCGATTAAAGATATTTATAGAAAAGCTTTGCTCCAAGACACCGTAGTGATCAATAATGAAGCGATCATTTTTCGCATCCGAATTTGGCGTGTAGGAATTTGGAACATAAATCCAATGGTCATCAACAATATTTAGAATCTTATAGATCGAATCGGCACAGCCAGCAGCATTTCTAACCTTTAAAAATATTTGATACTGAGATACTTCCTCAGGATAAGTATATGAAGGATTTTGCACTGTACTATATCCTAGATTATCGCCAAAATCCCATTGCCAACTATTTGTATTATTAGTAGACTTATCTATCATTTTAATAGTAGTATAGATGACACTTGTTTCATTTGGACTTAACTTAAAGTCAGCAACAGGAGCGTCTTGAATAGTTACAAAAGCCTGACCACTAAGTCCTCCTTGCTCTACAGCATCAGAAAAACTAATTAGATTATAAACTCCACCTTCATTTGTTTCGATAGTATATGGATTGTTGGTAGTTGTTATTTCACTTTGGATAGTCCCATTTACTGAGTAATTAAAAGTATAAGGAGCAATTCCAGTAAAAGCCACACTTACTTCAGCAGGAGTGTTTTTATTGGAGCAAATAGTATCACTTCCAGAAATAAAAGCTTCAATCGTTGGTAGTAAATACAAGTTTAGAGTTATCGTATCATGATTATTGGTATAAAAAGAAATATTCTGACTACTGTTTTGTGGTAAAATACTTATACTATCACTTGTCCAATTGCTAAAACCATATAATGGATCAATAACAGGGGAGGCAGTCACAGTGTCACCTAAGGTATATGTAATTGTACTTGGAATAGTACCAAGATTATTTCCATCCACTATTATATCTGAGGCAGTTCCCGGAGGGTTAATTTTATAGGTTATGTCTCTTGTTTCTACAGGAGGAATAAAGTTTGCTATTACAGTCACATTCCCCTGAAGGTCTAATACTAAAGTATCTACAAACGGATCATATGTATAAACACCACTAGGGACTATTTCCCAATTTTGAAAAGTTCCGCTTTTCACTTCAAAAGGAAGATTAACACCACCATACCTCTGATCAGTCCAGCCAGTATTATTTTGATTTATTAAATTTCCATCACTCATTTCTACCTCTCCAATTCCTAAAATTTGAACCGTAATATTGTGAGGGCCTGAAAGCGCAGGATAACAAGGTCCAAAGCCAGCATTCATTATGCTACATCGGGCGTTTATAAAATCTCTAATGTCTTGAACATTTGATTGCCACTCAGTATATGTTCCTCCCCACTTAGCAATTTGCCTTGGCATTTCGGGGTCAATGACATTTATCATACTATCTAAAACCGCAATCATTGTATCGCATGACAAATAACCATTAGCCAAGTCTTGCCAACGATTTAAGTAGTCATCAAAAAAATCAGAATTATTTAAGAGCTCATTCCAAATAGGAACGTGTCCTTGCCCACCAGGGTCACTTAAACTACTTGGATCGCAAGGGTCAGCATTTACAGACATTGTAGGAACACCTGTGTAATTTGTTCCATGGTCAAATGTATTGTCCATGTCCCAGAGAGTATATCTCCACTTCTTCTTTTCTCCATTCGTATCTAGTCCTCTCCACCAAGCGGTATTCCAATTTAACCAATCTCCACAAACCACATAGGAATTGAGTAAAAAGTAGTCAATAATACTTCCAGTATTATATTGGCTTTTTACAGTTTGATAATTTGCCTGATTTGCCATGGAGTTAGTTGTGATATAATTTTTAAGATTATCCCAATCTGTTTGAGCTTGCGCTCCACCATACTCAATCCATGTATTACCCCAGGTTTTTAGGTATTGTAAATTATTTTTATCTTGATCGTAATAGTAGTCAGTAAAATCATGATCATCTACTTTTTCTCTCATTTCATAAACACCCCAATAATCTCCATTTAGATATAACACACATGATTTTGTTGATCTTTCATCTAGTCTTAGATCGGCAAGCTGAGATAAGTGGTGTATATAAGCATCTCTAATATGTCCTCCAGAGCTTCCAAAAGCAGCAGGATAATTATCATTTGCTGCAGCCTTCACAATAACTCTTTGAAATTTTTCTCGACTCTTTGTGTCAAAAACTTTATCTTGAAGAGCATGATTATACCCAAATTGATCTCTCATAACGTAATCAAACCCTCTTTGATCATAAGCCCAAGAATCGTTTCCATGCTTGTTAAACTCACCAGTACCTTTATCAATTAAAACACCATTTTTATCAAACCATTCAATTGTTCCCTGAGGTTCGTGTGGAGTCCCATTCCACCAGCTCCCAATAGTTTGTAATCCATCTTCAATCAAAACAGCTACACTGTCTCCAGAAACAGAAAGTATTGGAACGGTGTGAGTATCATTAATAAAAAAAGTGTGGTAATCAATAAAACTTGGAGGCACCAAGCTATTTGTGCTATATGCAACAGCTTTTACTACTGAAGTAGAAGAAATATTAAAAGGACCTGTATATAGGTTGGAACTATTATCTGGTTTACTTCCATCTGTTGTATAATATAATAAAGCATTTGGATCAGCGCAACTCAATGTTAAGTCAAACGGAGCACTGTAATATCCGGATGATTGAGAAAAAATTGGTAATGGCGCATATTCAAGCATTGCTCCAGAGTTGTTTGTGTTTGGTGTTGCAGTTGTAAAAACAGACCAAGTAGTTCCGCCATTTACATCCCTACCTCTTGAGTGTGATTTTTGAGCTGGAACAGCACTTGCTGAATCAATAATGTTTCCACCTGCATCAGAAAGAACAAATACTTCGCTTGTTTTTGTTTGTGTTATCTTAAAATTAGTGTGTGCAATACCACCAACAAGTTCGTTAAGACCAGAACAGTAGACAATAGCAACACTATTTGCACTTACTATAAAAGATCCAGGAAAAGACCACTTACTAAGGTTTGATGGCTTGTCTGTTAATGACCAACCATTTAAGTCAATATCAGAGTTTGTAGTGTTGTAAAGCTCTACCCAATCTTCATACTCACCATAATTATCAAGGTGACTGTCAAAATTTGATGCTGAATATTCATTAATAACTACTTGAGAATTCACTAAAAAAACAGTTAGTAAAAAATAGAAAGTAAAATAAATTTTTTTCAGCATCATAAATAAGTAGTTTCTCTAATTTACAAAGATAAACAATATTTAATATAGTAGTTAATATAATATGCATCACAATTATTATCTAATTAAAGATGGTTTTCTAATTTTGCTTTAAATTAGAAAAAGGGATGCAAAATAATATTCAGGAAGATTTAAAACTATTTAATAAACTTGCAAATGATTTTTTAAAAGAGGAAAAGCTAAAACCACTCTCAAATTATATAAAGCCCGAAGATTTATATGATAAAATTGATTTGGCCTTAAATGATTATCCAGCAATTGATGATGATTTTAAGAAAACGCTACATCAACTAATTTTATCTACCCCTAAGTCTTCTTCAAAATATTTTTTTAATCAGCTTTTTGGAGGAAGACATAGTAAGGGTATTTTGGGAGATTTGTTAGCTGTATTGCTTAACAACTCTATGGCTACTTACAAAATTTCAGGGCCTCAGGTGGGGGTAGAAAAAGAAATCATTAAAAAGGTATGTGATCTTATTGGTTATAATAACAAACCTGGAGGTACATTTCCTACTGGAGGATCAATGAGTAATTTTATGTCATTAATTATTGCTAGGGATAACAAAAACAAAGAAATAATTAATAAAGGCTTTAAAGATAATCTTATTGCATATACCTCTGAAAACGCACACTATTCAATGGCAAAAAGCGCATCATTTTCTGGTTTAGGAAAAGAAAATGTTCGATACATCAAATGTAATGAGTATGGCCAAATGGATTTTAAGCTTTTAGAAAGTCAGATAAAAAATGATTTAGATAACAACTTAGTACCATTTTATATTAATGCTACAGCAGGAACTACTGTTTTGTGTGCTTTTGATAATATTGAAGAGATATCAAAAATTTCAAAAAAACATAATTTATGGCTTCATGTTGATGGGGCTTTTGGAGGAGCGGTAATTTTTACTGACAAATATAAAAGCCTTGTGCAAGGAGTAGAAAAATCTGATTCTTTTTGTTTTAATGCACATAAAACATTGGGTGTACCATTAAGCACCTCTGTTTTAGTTGTTAATGATGTTAAATGTTTAGAAACATCATTCGGTAACAAAGCATCTTACTTATATCAAACCCATGATAATGACTATAATTTGGGGCAAACATCATTCGAATGTGGTAGGAGAAATAATGCGCTGAAATTATGGACAATGTGGAAGTCAATTGGAACAAGAGGAATTTCTCAAATTATTAATCATGAGTTTGATCTTGCTGATTTTGCAAGAGATTATGTTGTTAATAATGATAATTACAAATTATATAGTTTTGAAAACTCATTATCAATTTGTTTTAATTATAAAAAATACGACCCAATCGATCTATGCTCAAAGCTTTATGAAAACAACAAGGTAATGGTTGGCTTTGGATATTTCAATAAACAATGTTTTATTCGACTAGTGACAATTAATGGAGAAAATTCTAAAAAAGATATTTTAAACTTTTTTAAAACTTTGGAAGAATTTGTTGAGAGTAATAAAGACCTTATTAAGAAAATTAAATAATTAAATGCAAAACGACTTTATCATTGCCCTTGCTTGGCCTGAAGGCATGGTTTCTGCAGCTGGAGCATGGTATGATTTTTTGTTTGCTAGAAATGGAAAATATAGAGTAGGGCACTCAGCAGTTGTTTTGATTGATAGGCAATCAGGGAAGCTTCAATATTTTGATTTTGGAAGATATCATTCGCCACCAAATTATGGTAGAGTGAGGGATGTTGAAACAGATGGTGATGTAGCTTTAAATTCTATTGCAAAAATAAAAAGTGATATGATTTCTAACATTGATGAAATTTTATTAGAAATTAAAAACAAAAACTCTTGTCATGGTGAAGGAACATTATATGCCTCTATCTTAAATGATGTGTCATTTGATAAAGCATATAAATACGCTAAAAGAACTCAACAAAAAGGGTTAATTTTTTATGGACCGTTTGTATATAATGGAACTAATTGCTCAAGATTTGTAGCTTCCGTAATGAGAAGTGCTAGCCCAAAATTTATAAAAAATGCAAGGCTCAAATTCCCTTTTTGTATATCTCCCTCGCCCAAAAGAAACGTTGGTATTGCCAATTCAGGTTTTTATAAAGTAACAGAAAATATAGTTAAAAAAATAAATAGAAGTATACTAGGTTCTTATTTCAAAAGTATTGAAAGATCATGAGTTTGATTCCACCAATAAAAAACGAAAAAACCCCAAAAGAATCTCAGTGGCTTGGAGGTATTGGTGCTGGATCATGGTTTCACTTGTCAAAGCAAAATGATAATTACAAAATAGAACGTTTTTCAGAAATTGGTGAGTTGGAATGTTCTAAATTATTTAATGTTGATAAGGCCAGCTTCGATATTAATTTAGAATATAAATTTACTTATCTTTCACATTGTAACCTTTGTACAATAATTCAAAATCACATTACTTTTAAATTTAAAGCTTATGAAAATAATAATGTATAGCGCTGCTTGGTGTTCAGACTGTGTTTACGCCAAAAAATATTTAGATGAACATAATATTCATTATGAATATATAGATGTTACAAATAACACAGAGGCTACTGAGTTAGTAAAAAAAATAAATAATGGGAAAAGAATAATACCTACTTTTATTATTGATGGGGAAATATATGCAAATCCCGGAATTAGTAAATTATCTAATATTATAAAGCAATAATTGATAAATTTGTAATCTAAAATACTTACTATGAGTGATGCTTTAAAGCATGAGTGCGGTGTGGCGATGCTAAGGCTTCTAAAACCTCTTGAATTTTATAAAGAGAAATACGGAACATCCTTCTATGCTTTAAAAAAAATGTATTTGCTCATGGAAAAGCAAAGGAACAGGGGGCAAGATGGTGCTGGATTGGCAAATGTTAAGCTAAATACCCCCGCGGGTAAAAGATATATTAGCCGAAAAAGATCAACAACAAATAATCCTATTGAAGAATTATTTACTCAGATTAACAAAAAATTTATTGATCTTGAAGATAACGACCCCAAAAAATTGGAAGATATTAGATGGCTTAAAACTAACATGCCATTTACAGGAGAATTGTTTTTAGGTCATCTTAGATACGGAACATATGGAGGTAATAGCGTTGAGCAATGCCACCCTTTTTTAAGACAAAATAACTGGAAGACACGAAACCTAGCGTTAGCAGGCAATTTTAATATGACTAACGTTGATGAGCTTTTTGGCCACCTAACAGATCTTGGACAACACCCAAAAGAAAAATCTGATACAATAACAATAATTGAAAAGATTGGTCATTTTTTGGACGAAGAAAATATTAATATATATCAAAAATATAAGGGAGATTTTACAAAAAAAGAAATTTCTAAAAAAATAGAGGAAGAGCTTGATATTCAAAAAATATTACAGAATTCATCCAAATACTGGGACGGAGGTTATGTAATGTGTGGTCTTTTTGGGCATGGCGACGCATTTGCATTAAGAGATCCTTCAGCAATAAGACCTGCATACTATTATAGTGATGATGAAATTATTGTGGTTGCCTCAGAAAGACCCGTTATTCAGACTACATTTAACATACATATAAATAAGATTAAAGAAATTAAGAGAGGGCATGCTTTAATTATTAAAAATGATGGAACCTTTTCAGAAAAAGAAGTTGTAAAACCTTTGGAGCGCAAAGCCTGTTCTTTTGAAAGAATATATTTTTCTAGAGGAAATGACAAAGATATTTATAACGAAAGAATTGAATTGGGTAGGCAGGTCTTTCCAAAAGTTCTTGAGGCTGTAGATAAAGATATTAAGAACACTGTCTTTTCATATATTCCAAATACAGCTGAGGTTTCTTACTATGGGATGATGAAAGCAGCAGATAGTTATTTAAACCAAGTTAAAACAGAAAAAATTCAGCGCCTTGGAAGTAACCCAAGTTCTGAAGAAATTAATGAGATTATGCAGATTAGCGCAAGAGCCGAAAAGATTGCTATTAAAGATGCAAAACTCAGAACATTTATTACTTCAGATGTTAATAGGGATGATCTTGTAGCTCATGTATACGATATTACTTATGGAAAGGTAAGTAGTGAAGATAATTTAGTAATTATTGATGATAGTATTGTGCGGGGAACAACTTTAAAACAGTCTATTTTAAGAATTTTAGATCGATTAGGGCCTAAGAAAATTATTGTTGTTTCATCAGCTCCTCAAATAAGATACCCCGACTGTTATGGTATTGACATGGCTATACTAGGTGACTTTGTTGCTTTTCAAGCGGCCATTGAATTATTAAAAGATAATAATAAGCAAGAGGTTATTGAAGAGATATATAAAAAATGTACAGCACAGATTAGTCTGCCAAAAGAAGAAATGAAAAATTACGTTAAAGAGATCTATGCTCCTTTTTCAGCTAAAGAAATATCTTCAAAAATCAGTCAAATTTTAAAACCCAAAGATACCAAGGCCGAGGTTGAGATAATTTATCAAAGCATAGAGGATTTACATATTGCATGCCCAAAACATAGCGGAGATTGGTATTTTACTGGTAATTATCCCACACCAGGGGGAAACAAAGTTGTGACAAAAGCATTTATTAATTATGTTGAGGGCAATAAGAAAAGGGCATATTAATAGTTTTATTACTCTCTGATTGGCGCCAAAGTCATTTCATCAATTAAATAAGATGCATTGGCATATTTATCAATTACAAATAAAATATATCTTATATCTACAGAGATTGTCCTTTGTATGTTTTTTTCAAAGGCAATATCACCACTCATAGCCTCCCAATTACCGTCAAATGCAGTTCCAACTATTTCCCCCCAAGCATTTATAACTGGAGAACCGGAATTTCCACCAGTTATATCATTATTTGAGATAAAGTTTACTCTTAAATTTCCATCATTATCAGAATATCTTCCAAAGTCTCCAGCTTTATAAAGTTCTTTGAGTTTTTCGGGAACAATGAACTCCTCATTTGTTGGATCTTCTTTTTCTATAACACCATTAATTGTTGTGTAATAGTCATACAAAATTGCTTCTCCAGGCTTATAGTCTCTTACATTACCATAAGTTACTCTCATTGTTGAGTTAGCGTCTGGATAAAACTTTTTAATGGTATCCATTTCTCTTAATGCAGAAATAAATAATCTATTTCCTTTCTTTTGAAGATCTCTAACTTCTTTTCTTATTGGGTATAGTTCTTCTAGGTATTTATTATAAATAGAAGAAAAAGTTAGGTAGGCTGGATCTTTTTCTACTAATAATTTAGATGGATTTTTAAGTAAACGCAAGCAGTTTTCTTCACTAGAAAAATAGGATCTATTAAATAGATTTTTAGCGTAGTAATTAAAATCTAATTTTTTAATACCAAACAACTGATTCTCTATTTTTTTAAAGATTTTAGAATGTTGGTGTTTTGGAACGTTATAATAGTACATTTCAAGCATTGCTGAGAGCATGTCTTCATCAACTTTAGCATTATAGTTTTTGTAAAATTCTTTTGCTAATTTTTTTAATTTTCTTATTGCCTGACTTTTTGCTTCTTTGTCTTTTGGTAAAGCATTAATTCTATTTTTCATAGTATAAGAAAAAGATAAAATTTCTGGGCCTTGAAAAATAGCCTCAGTGAGGTATGTTCTATTTAACGCAACTTTAGTGTTCTTCTCATAAGCTTCTTCAAGAATTTGCATTGTATTACCATACTTTTCTTTAATATCAGTATTTGAACTATCAATCCAGAGTTTAAGCATATTCTCTGTCTTTACTTTTTTATCATAAACTCTCATACTTTTTAGACCTTTGGATTGACCAATGAAATATTTCCAGTAGTTTGCAATACCAGAATATTTTGCTGCATATTGTAGTTTAATTTCTTTGCTCGAATTCATACCCGATTTCATTATGTCTAACTTCTTTGTTCTAATATCTATAATTTCAGGATAAGTTATTTCAAGAGCCTCTTTTACACCAAAAGAAGTTAAATATCGATTGGTTCTTCCCGGATAACCCATTATCATTGTAAAGTCTTCGTTTTCAACTCCTCCCAACTGAATTGGAAGGTGGTGTTTTGGTTTATAAGGAATATTATCAACAGAATAATCAGCGGGCGAGCCATCTTCAGCAGTATATATTCTTAGTAATGCAAAATCACCAGTGTGTCTAGGCCACATCCAATTATCTGTATCACCACCAAACTTTCCAATAGAAGATGGTGGTGCCCCAACAAGCCTTAAATCTTTATAGGTTACATAAGTTATTAAGTAAAAATCATTACCTCCATAAAAAGATTTTACTCTTGCTGAGTATGATGTACTGTCTGTTTTTTCACTAACAATTTTTTTTGAAATTTCTGAGATTTTTTTATTTCTCTCTGCTTCTGAAAGCTCAATACTTAAGCTGTCTTTAAACAAGCTTGTAACATCTTCAATGCTTATTAAAAAAGTAGCGCTTAGGTTTTCGTTTTTTAATTCCTCAGACTTACTCATAGCCCAAAAACCATCTTCCAGATAATTATTTTCAACAGTTGAATGTATTTGGAGTAAGTTATCTACACAATGATGATTTGTAAGCATCAACCCTTCTGAAGAGATCATTTCTGCTGTACAACCACCCCCGTTTAGAGCAACAATAGCATCTTTTAAAGACGATTCATTTACACTGTAAATATCCTCAGCAGTTATCTTTAACCCCTTTGATTGCATCTCACTTTCATTAAGGCTTTTTAGTAAATGAGGAAGCCACATTCCTTCATCAGCAATTGATGGAGATGAGATTAAAAGAGCCAGTAAGGGAATTAAAATTTTACACATAACTTTTGAGTTTATTTGTTTTAAAAACAAAGGTAAATAAATGAAGAGACATTATTAAAAGCAGTAAAGAAAAGTTTAGCTTATTTTTGCACTACATGTCGGAAGAAAAAGGAACACGAATAAATAAGTATTTGAGCGAAATTGGTTTTTGTTCAAGAAGAAAGGCAGACCTATTAATTGAGCAGGAAAGAATAAAAGTCAATGGTGTTTACGCTGTTATGGGCCAAAAAGTTACAGGACAAGAAGAGATTCAGGTAAATAATAAAATCATAAAAAAACTTGAAAATAAAAAACATATTTATATAGCATTTAATAAACCTGCTGGTATTGTATGCACTACTGATACAAAAAGAGAAAAGGATAATATTATTGATTATATTAATTACCCAACTCGTATTTTTCCAATAGGACGTTTAGACAAGCCATCTGAGGGTCTAATATTTTTAACTAATGATGGTGATATTGTAAATAAGATTTTGCGTGCAAATAATCAACATGAAAAAGAATATATTGTAGAGGTAAACAAGCCTGTTACCAAAGACTTTATTAAAATGATGGGAGAGGGAGTACCTGTTTTAGATAAGATAACTAATAAGTGTAAAATAAAACAAACTGGGAAAAAAACCTTTAAAATTATTTTAACCCAAGGTTTAAATAGACAAATTAGAAGAATGTGTGAGTATTTTGATTATAGGGTAGTTTTCTTAAAAAGAATTAGAATCATGAATATTAAGCTAGACATTCCAGTTGGAGAGTATAGAGATTTTACAAAATCAGAACTAAACCAAATAAACCAGTTGGTTAAAAATTCAAGCAAGACAATAAAAGAATAATTTTTGTTATTCTAATTTAGATCAGCTAAAATAGAATCCCACAACTTTTTTCTTGCTACTAAACAAGCAATAGCAGTTTCCTCAACCTCTTTCCATTTATTATCGTCATCACCACATAAATTACTAATTAGCTCAAGAGCAAGCGGCCCGTGTTCGCCACCATCTAGTTCAATATGTCTTTCTAGATAATAAACAAATTTGTCTAGATTATTTTCTGTATTATATTCGTTAACTATTGCAGTAAACATATCAGGAATAAGATCTTCTCTTCCAAAAGTAAATGCAGAAGCAATTTTATGTGTTTCGTTGCTTTCAATTACATCAAATGTTGTTTTTAAGAAAGCATCAACCCCATCATTAACCATTGGTATATTTGTAGCAGAAACATTTGAAACAAAACTTTCTATTGCACTAGTATTAGCCCCGCATTGTTTCATAGCATCAATATACATTTCATAATGGGAGAGGGGGGTGTTTTCTTTATCTACATCACTCTCCTCTTCTAGAACAATGCTGTTAACTAGCTGCCTTATTTTACCATCCCCAACAGGTTTCCATGGTGAAGAAGTACAAGTTAATAAGGATTGGAGCGCTTTTAATAGAGACATAAAGTCCCAAACAGCATATACATGATGCTCCATCATAACCGCTATATCTTCGACACTATTAAGCTTTTTATATAATGCGTGGTTAACAATTTCTTCTCTGTATTTTTTCAAATTATTGTTTAGGATGTTGATTTTTGGATTCATAGGTTAAATTTGATTACAAAACTAGTACTAAAACCTGAACTAATTCTGTATAAAAAAGATGTAGGAGATTAAAAATTTATAATTAATTATTTAGCATTGATTTTATACACCGGAACTGCTGAACAAGCCTCCCCAAACATCAGGCTACGCACACTTTTTAATAACTTTTTTGTGATTTCAATATATAGACTTTCGTTTAAAGGGATGTTACTACAACCTTTAACTATTACTCTTTTTTCAGAATATTTATCTTCTTTAATTGATCTAATATTTTCTACAATTATTTGCTGGGTGACTTCCAAAACTCTTCCAAAATATAATTTTGAGCAAACGCTATCAAGTTCTACGGTGATTAACATATAAGCCCACATTGGAATAATAACATCAGAGCTACAGTATAGTGCTACTGTTTTGTTCTTGTATTTATCAAAATTATGGTCTTTAATATCAGCTCTAAATTGCTTTTCCTTTAGAACTAATCCTTGAAATAAAAACTGCCTCAAATCTAACTCTTCGATGTTTTTTTTAGGTGCATAATCAGATAGGTCTAGTGTGATTATTCCACTACTTTCAACTTTATTTACAATAGTGCCACTCATTATAACATCCCTAGCTCTAGTTTCGCTTCTTCACTCATCATGTCTTTTGTCCATGGTGGATCAAAAACAATATTAACCTTAACATTTTCTAATCCATCTATTTCTTTTACTTTATTTTCTACATCTACAGGCAAGCTTTCGGCAACAGGACAGTTTGGTGAGGTAAGAGTCATTTCAATTCTTACATCATTATCTTCGCTAATTTCAACATCATAAATAAGCCCTAATTCATATATGTTTACAGGAATTTCAGGGTCGTAAATAGTAGAGATCGCTTTGATTATTTTATCACCTAGTTCTTTTATTTCAGTTTCTTTTATCATTATTTATCTTTAAAAGCAAGTGCATATATCTTCATTTGTTTTATCATTGAATTTAATCCATTAGCTCTGGTTTGAGATAACTGCTCGTTGAGACCAATTTTATTAATAAAATCTAGATTGGTGTTGATGATTTTTTCAGCTTTTTGACCTGAAAGAACGCGTATTAACATTGCAATAATTCCTTTTGTCATGATTGCGTCACTATCTGCGATAAATACTACTTTATTATCTTCTTGTTTTGCATGTAACCATACTTGTGACTGGCAACCTGTTATAATATTATCCTCAACTTTATATTTTTCATCAATTTTCGGAAGTGATTTTCCAAGATCAATTAGATAGTCGTATTTATCAATCCAATTTTCAAACATATTAAATTCATCAACTATTTCTTCCCCTATATTTTCAATTGAATCTTGCATGTCATGATAGCATTTTAATTGCTTTTTTTATGCAATCAACTGTATAATCAAGCTCTGTTTTAGTGTTGTAGCAAGCAAAAGAAATTCTAGATGTTCCGGAAACATTCATTTTCTTCATTACTGGTTGTGTGCAATGATGGCCTGTTCTAATAGCTACCCCAAGTTTATCTAAAATTAAACCTAGGTCATAATGGTGAATTCCAGAGACTACAAAAGAAATTATCCCTGATTTCTTAGGAGCTGTTCCAATTATGGAAAGATTAGGGATTTCCTCAAGCTTTAAGGTTGCATAGTTTAATAATATGTCCTCATGCTCTTTCATATTTTCAACACCAATTTCTTCAATAAAATCTATCGCTTTTTTAAAGGCTATTACTCCAGCAATATTTGGTGTACCGGCCTCAAATTTATGAGGAAGCTCTGCATATGTTGTTTTGTGTATACTAACATCTTTGATCATCTCACCACCACCTTGATATGGCGGCAACATATTTAATAATTTTTCTTTTCCATATAAAACCCCAACTCCTGTAGGACCATAAAGCTTGTGTGCAGAAAAACAGTAAAAATCAACATCTAGCTTTTGAACATCTAGTTTAGCATGTGCCGCAGCTTGTGCTCCGTCAATAAGTATTTTGGCATCAGTTTGATGTGTTAGTTCAATGATTTTTTCAATTGGGTTAATAGTTCCTAAACTGTTGGATATGTGAGTTAGAGCGACAAGTTTTGTTTTTTTACTTAGTTCTTTTTTAAAAAAACTCATATCTAATTCTCCCGAGTTTGTTATCGGAATAACTTTTAATGTGGCCTGAGAATAATCACAACACATTTGCCAAGGAACTAGATTGGAATGGTGTTCCATTTCAGAAACAATAACTTCATCTCCTTTTTTTAGAATCTTAGAATAACTAAAAGCCAGTAAATTAATAGAATCAGTAGTTCCTTTGGTAAAAATCACCTCGTGTGTATGTTGAGCATTTATAAAATTCTTGACAGACTCTCTTGTTTGCTCAAATTTGTTTGTGGAAAGTTGGCTTAAATAGTGTACACCACGATGGATGTTGCTGTTTTCTTTTTCATAAAATTGGGATACAGTATCAATTACTGATTGATGTTTTTGAGTTGTTGCGGCATTATCTAAGTAAACAAGCTTGTGCTGATTAACCTCAGAATCAAGAATTGGAAAATATTTTCTTATGTTTTCAGGAGAATACATTTTTTAATTTAAACTCAGATTTAATTTTTTTTCCATCTCTTTCTTTGTAATATCAGCAAGCTCAGCAATAGTTAATTTTTCAATAGCTTCAGAAGCGAAAGCAAATGTTAGTATTGTTTTAGCATCATCTTTGTTAATGCCTCTAGTTCTCATGTAAAAAAGTGCGTCATCATCTAATTGGCCAATAGTACATCCATGGCTGCACTTTACATCGTCTGCATATATTTCTAGCTGAGGCTTACTATTAATTGATGAATTTTCACTTAACAATAAATTATTATTAGCTTGAAAGGCATTAATTTTCTGAGCATCTGGGCGTACCATAATTTTTCCATTAAAAACCCCTTTAGACTTATTTAGGTAGATTCCCTTATAAAGTTCGTTGCTCTCACAATTTGCTTTTTTATGATCAACATATGTGTGATTATCTCCAAACTCATTATTGTTTAAAATAACGACACCATTCATATTACTTTCACAGTACTCACCATTTTGATAAAAGCTCAAATTATTTCTTGTGAACTTCCCGCCTAACAACAGCGTATTTATGGTTGAATAACTTTTTTCATCTTGGTTTATTATTGTGTTGTCCACAACTATCTGAAAGTCATTGTGATTTTGTAATTTATTAAACTCAATGTTTGAGCTTTTTTCAAGATTTATGTTAGTTAAAGAATTTGTAAAACATAAGTTTTTGTCAAGACATTTGAAGTGTTCAATGATTTTTATACTTGAATTTTCATTTAAGTCTATTCTGTTACGATATTGTATGAAATTATTGGTTGTGTTTTTTGACAGAAATATAACTTCAATAGAATCGTTAAGATGAACATTTTTTTCAACATGAATGCGGTATCCATTTTTTGCATATGCTGCATTCAATGCTGTAAAAGCATCTTCAAATGATGGGTTTTTGTCCGTGTAAGAGGTAATTGAAACACCATCAATTTCAGGTTTTTGAACCATTTCACCATTTAAAAATATTATTTGATTCTCAGTTTTAAGGGTTGATTTGTCAAGTTCCTCTTGTGAAATTTCTTCTCCCTCTGCCTCAACAGAAAAATCATTAGAAACTAATTGTTTTAATGAAGTGTATTTCCACTCTTCATTTTTATTTGTTGGAATTCCATTATTAAGAAAATAAGTAAACGCATCACTATTTTCAACATTAGAAATAGGATTTGTTAAGTTGTATTTTTTTATTGCTTCTATTAACCCCATTTCTTATCAGCTTCTTTTGTAATCCAATCATAGCCTTTTTCTTCAAGTTCTAAAGCCAGTTCTTTACCTCCTGATTTAATTATCCTTCCATTATGTAAAACGTGAACATAGTCAGGAATAATGTAGTCGAGTAATCTTTGATAATGCGTAATTACAATTGTAGCATTTTTCTTGTTTTTTAGCTTATTAACTCCATTAGCAACAATTTTTAAAGCATCAATATCAAGTCCAGAATCAGTTTCGTCTAAAATAGCAAGTTTAGGCTCTAGCATAGCCATTTGAAATATTTCATTTCTTTTCTTCTCTCCACCAGAAAATCCCTCGTTCATATTTCTTGATAAATAACCTTTCTTCATATTTAGGAGCTCCATTTTCTCTCTCATTTTACCAAGAAGGTCTTTAGCACTTATTGGATCTAGTCCTAACTGTTTTCTTTTTTCTGAAATTGCAGCTTTTAAAAAATTTGAAACTGAAATACCCGGAATCTCTACCGGATACTGGAAAGAAAGAAACACTCCTTTATGAGCTCTTTGATCCGGATCTAACTCTAATAGATCTTCACCCTCAAAAATGATAGATCCCGACTCAACTTCGTAGCTTTCATTTCCGGCAATAACTGCTGAAAGAGTGCTTTTACCAGACCCATTTGGCCCCATAATTGCATGAACTTCACCAGCATTAACAGATAAGTCAATACCGTTTAATATCTTAACCTCCTCAATACCTGCTTTTAAATTTTCAATTTTTAACATAATTTTTTATTTATCCAACACTACCTTCTAAACTTATTTCTAATAATTTTTGAGCTTCAACCGCAAATTCCATTGGCAATTGATTTAAAACATCTTTACAGTATCCATTAACTATTAGAGCAATAGCCTCTTCTGTTCCAATTCCCCTTTGGTTGCAATAAAATATTTGATCTTCTCCAATTTTAGATGTAGTTGCTTCGTGTTCAACCTGAGAGCTGCTATTTTTTACTTCGATGTATGGGAAGGTGTGTGAGCCACATTTATCCCCCATTAATAGAGAATCACATTGAGAAAAATTTCTAGAGTTTTTAGCTCCTTTTGCAATTTGAACTAAACCTCTATAACTCCCATTGCTTTTACCAGCACATATTCCTTTTGCAATTATTGTGCTTTTTGAGTTTTTACCAAGATGCACCATTTTTGTTCCAGTGTCAGCTTGTTGCAGATTATTTGTTATTGCAACAGAAAAAAACTCTCCAATTGAATTGTCACCCTTTAGTATACATGATGGGTATTTCCAGGTTACAGCTGAACCCGTCTCAACTTGTGTCCATGAAATTTTGGAGTTTTTATGGCAGACACCTCTTTTTGTTACAAAATTAAAGACACCTCCAACTCCATTTTCATCACCGGGGTACCAGTTTTGAACTGTTGAATATTTTATTTCAGCGTTGTCAAGTGCTACAAGCTCTACAACAGCAGCATGCAGCTGGTTTTCATCTCTTTGAGGAGCTGTACAGCCCTCAAGATAACTCACATAACTATCTTCATCTGCAATTAATAAAGTCCTTTCAAATTGACCAGTTCCAGCTTCATTTATTCTAAAATATGTAGAAAGTTCCATTGGGCATTTCACTCCTTTTGGAATATAGCAAAAAGAGCCGTCAGAAAATACCGCAGAGTTTAAGGCTGAGAAGAAGTTATCTCTTGTTGGTACAACTGTTCCGAGATATTTTTTAACAAGTTCTGGGTGTTCTTTTATTGCATCAGAGATTGGGCAAAATATTATTCCTAATTCTGCAAGCTTATCTTTAAAAGAGGTTGCAACAGAGACACTGTCAATAACAATATCCATAGCAACTCCAGAGAGTCTTTTTTGTTCATTTAGAGATATCCCAAGCTTATCAAAAGTTTTCTTAAGTTCTGGGTCTAAATCGTCCAGACTATTTAGTTTTTTCTTCTGCTTTGGGGCAGAATAATAAATTATATCTTGATAATTGGGTTTTGGATAATTTATATTTGCCCAATTAGGCTCATCCATTTCTTTCCAAATATCAAAGGCTTTTAGCCTGTATTCTAACATCCACTCCGGCTCATTCTTTTTTGAAGAAATTAGACGAACAGTATCCTCATTTAAACCTTTCTGGATTTTGTCTGATTCAATATCTGTAGTAAAACCATATTTGTATTCACTGGTTGTTACCTTCTCTAATAATTCATCTTCAGATAATTCTTCTCTCATTTTGTATTATTGATATTATAGTGAAAAACTCTCACCACAACCACAAGTTCTACTTGCGTTTGGATTGTTGAAAACAAAGCCCTTGCCATTCAGTCCTTCTGAAAACTCAAGAGTTGTTCCGACTAAATATAAAAAGCTTTTTTTATTCACTAATAATTGAATTTTATTGTCATTAATTAATTCGTCATCCGCTAGCTTTTGCAAATCAAAGTCAAGCTTATAACTTAAACCAGAGCATCCACCACTTTCAACCCCAACTCGGACGTATTTTTTTTCACCCTCTTCATTCTTCATTATTTGAAGAAGGCGGTCTCTTGCTGAGTCACTAATTTTAATCATCAAATTAATTTTTTTAAATCTTTCTGCAAAATTACAAAATGTATTAGATATAAATTTAACTAATTAACTTAATGTTTTACAAATATATAGTTTTTTGTAGAAAAAACTATACAAAATAAAAATCATTAGTTTTTAGCTTAATATAAGTATCTTTGTTTCATGAGTTTAATAGATAATGAAAATATATATACGACTCCAATTACCACTTTAGGTGAGTTTGGATTAATAGACAGATTAACCAAAAACTTTACTCCTTCTAATTCAAAAACAGTTAAAGCAATAGGAGATGATTGTGCCGTTATTGATAGAGGTGATGTTTTTGAACTTCTCAGCACAGATATGTTAGTTGAGGGGGTTCATTTTGATTTAGCATATGTGCCATTAAAACATTTAGGTTATAAATCGATTGCAGTTAATGTATCTGATATATGTGCAATGAATGGTAAACCCACCCATGTTATTATTAGCCTTGCTGTTTCTAATCGATTTAGTGTTGAAGCGCTTGAGGAGTTTTACCTCGGTGTTGAACTCGCATGTAAAAAATATAATGTTGATCTTGCTGGAGGAGATACGACGTCATCCACTTCTGGAATGGTTATTAATGTATCGGTAATTGGTGAGGTTGATAAAGACAAAATAACATATAGAAATGGCGCTAATGTTAATGACTTACTTGTTGTAACCGGTGATCTTGGAGCTGCATATTTTGGTCTTCAAGTATTGCAAAGAGAAAAAGATATTTTTAAAGACAATCCTAAAGTTCAACCAGATTTAAGTGGACATGATTATGCACTTAGTCGACAGCTTAAGCCAGAAGCACCAGTAAAATACTTAAAAATTTTAGAAGAACTTTCTATAGTCCCTACATCTATGATTGATATTTCAGATGGACTATCATCAGAAGCGCTACATATTGCAAAATCTTCAAAAGTAAGTGTTTGTCTTCATGAAGAAAAAATACCAATAGACTACACCATAATGAATGCTGGTACAGAGTTTAAATTAAACCCAATTTCTTGCGCACTTTCAGGTGGAGAGGATTATGAGTTATTATTTACAATTGATCAAAAAGATTATGAAAAACTTAAAAAAGATCCTGACTTTACAATTGTTGGCTATGTTTCTGATCCGTCTGAAGAAAATAGTTTTATAGCTAGCGATGGAAGCTCTCATAAATTAATTGCTCAGGGTTGGGACTCCACACAAGACTAATTCATCAATGACTCAATTTCTTGATAATCAATTGGAATATTTTTCATTAGATCATCAGGATTTCCAGATGTAACCAATACATCATTTTCCAATCGTATACCGATACCCTCTTCTCTAATATATATACCAGGCTCACAAGTAAATACCATTCCAGGCTGCATAGGTGTGCCTGTGTCGCCAACATCATGAACATCTAAACCTAAGGAGTGAGACGTTCCATGCATAAAATATTTTTTATACATCGGATTTGAAGGATCTTGTTGCTTTACATCTTCTCTATCAAAAAGACTTAGGCCGATTAGCTCTTCTTCCATAATTTTAATCACTTCTTGTTGCATCTTCTTGTGATCTGTTCCTGGCCTAAGCATATTAGTAGCCTCCTTCATTACTCTGTGAACAGCATTATAAACATTTTTTTGTCTTTTAGAAAACCTACCATTAACAGGCACTGTTCTTGTAAGGTCTGAGGCGTAATTTGCATATTCTGCACCAAAGTCCATTAATAAAACATCTCCTTCTTTACACATTTTATTGTTATCAATGTAATGTAAAACACAGGAATCAACTCCAGAACCAATAATTGGTTGATACGCAAAACCTGCAGATCGATTGGATAAAAACTCATGCATTAATTCAGCTTCAATTTGATACTCCATTATCCCGGGTTTAATAATTGGAAGAATTCTTCTAAGTCCCTTTTCGGTAATATTACAAGCATTCCTCATAAGCTCGATTTCTATTTCTGATTTTATAAATCTTAATTCGTGCATTATCGGAGCTACTTCAACAATTTCTTTTTCTTTGTTTGGATGATTTTTAATCAAGACTTTTCTAAATCTATCATCTCTTGTCTGAACTTCAGAAGTTGACCTGCTGTGTATATTTTTATTTAAATAAATATTAGATGCTTTTTCAATTTCTATATTTAAAATTTCATCCATTTGGTTAAGCCAATATATTTTTTCTACTCCTGAATTCTTTTGTGCTAATTCTTTATCTAATTTAGCTCCTTCCCAGATTGCTATATGCTCATTAGTTTCCTTTAAAAAAAGCATCTCTTTTACTTGATTATTGTTTTTTACAATAGCAAGTACACTTTCTTCTTGGTCTACGCTTGTTAACCAAAATAAATCACTATTTTGCTTAAAAGGCATAGTCCCATCGGAATTAGTGGGCATTATGTCATTAGCATTAAAAATTGCTATTGAATTTTCCTTTAGCCTAGCAGAAAAGAGTTTTCTATTATTAATAAATAAGCTTGGATTTATCTGAGAATATTTCATGTGATTAATTATTTATTACAAAGATATTAATTTTCATATTTTATATATAATCATTCTGAATTACTAAATATTATTGTTTTTGTGCGATATGGGTCGTACCTTTGCAATATTATTTATTATCCAAAATGGAGTTATCATCTATTATAAGAAAATTTATTATGGCACTTTCGGGTCTGTTTTTAATTATCTTTTTAATTACTCATCTTGTAATAAACTCACTAACCTTAGCCTCATCTAAAGATTTGTTTAATGAAGCAGCTCATTTTATGGCTACTAATCCAATTATTTACGCAATGCAGTATGTTTTGGCGCTAGGATTTATCATTCATATTGGAATGGGTATTAAACTTACAATTCAAAACAAAAGAGCAAGATCTCAAGAATATGTTTACAATAGGATGAGTAAAAACACAGATCTTTCCTCCAGATCTATGATTGTTTCTGGAGGTTTAGTAATAGTTTTTTTAGCTCTGCACTTAAGAGATTATTTTTATCAAATGAAGTTTGTTGGTTTGCCTGAGGGGACAACAGATTATGATTTAGTTGTTAATTTATTTACTAATCCATATTATACTGCTGTTTATGTTATTGCGTTTATTGTCTTGGGAGTCCATTTAAATCATGGCTTTAAATCAGCCTTTCAGTCAATGGGTGCCAACCATAAAAAATATAATCCGTTAATAAAAATAGTTAGTACAGCCTACAGCATTGTTATTGCATTGGGCTTTTCTACTATCGCTATTTTTCATTTTATTAACCAATCTTCAATTCTATAAATGATGCTAGATTCCAAAGTGCCTTCAGGTCCAATTGCTGACAAATGGACAAAACATAAAAACACGATTAATGTTGTTGGCCCAGCTAACAAGAGGAATATTGATATAATCGTTGTTGGTACAGGCTTAGCCGGTGGTTCTGCTTCAGCCTCTTTGGCAGAAATGGGTTATAATGTAAAGGCCTTTTGTTATCAGGATTCCCCAAGAAGAGCACACTCAATAGCTGCTCAAGGAGGAATTAATGCAGCAAAAAATTATCAAAACGACGGAGACTCTATATATCGACTGTTTTATGATACAGTAAAGGGAGGAGATTACAGAGCTAGAGAAGCAAATGTTTATCGATTAGCAGAGGTTTCTGTAAATATAATTGATCAGTGTGTTGCTCAAGGAGTTCCATTTGCACGAGATTATGGAGGTCTTTTAGACAATAGATCATTTGGTGGAGTTTTAGTTTCTAGAACCTTTTATGCAAGAGGACAAACAGGTCAACAACTTCTGTTAGGGGCTTATTCTGCCATGAACAGGCAGATTGCCAAAGGGAAAATTAAAATGTATAACCGTCATGAAATGGTTGAGCTTGTAAAAGTTGATGGTAAAGCCAGGGGAATAATTTCTAGAAATCTTGTTACTGGAGAGATCGAGAGACATTCAGCTCATGCTGTTGTGATTGCAAGTGGTGGATATGGGAACGTTTTTTTCTTATCAACAAACGCGATGGGCTCAAATGTTACTGCTTCATGGAAAATACATAAAAACGGCGCTTTTTTTGCAAACCCATGCTATACTCAAATTCATCCAACTTGTGTGCCAAGATCGGGAGAACATCAGTCAAAATTGACTTTAATGTCTGAATCTCTTAGAAATGACGGAAGAATATGGGTTCCAAAAAATCAAGAAGATGCTGAATTGGTTAGACAAAAAAAATTAAAACCAACTGATATTAGTGAAGAGGATAGAGATTATTATCTCGAAAGAAGGTATCCTGCTTTTGGGAATTTAGTGCCTAGAGATGTTGCTTCAAGAGCTGCAAAGGAAAGGTGTGATGCTGGATTTGGAGTTAACTCAACAGGAGAGGCAGTATATTTAGATTTTTCATCTGCTATTGAAAGATATGGTAAAGAAAAAGCCCTAATATTAGGTATATCTAACCCCTCTTCTCAAAAGATAATTGAACTTGGGGAGGCAGTTGTTTCTCAGAAATACGGTAATTTATTTCAAATGTATGAGCAAATTGTAGCAGAAAATCCATATCAGACACCAATGATGATATATCCAGCTGTTCATTATACAATGGGTGGTGTGTGGGTTGACTACAATTTAATGACAACTATTCCTGGCTGTTATTGTATTGGTGAGGCTAATTTTTCAGATCATGGTGCAAATAGGTTAGGAGCTTCAGCATTAATGCAGGGCCTTGCAGATGGTTATTTTGTACTACCTTATACAATTGGTGATTATCTCTCGCATGATATTAGGACTGGACCTATTTCAACAGATTCAAAAGAATTTTCTAAAGCAGAAGAAAGGGTTAAAGAAACTCTCGACAAAATGCTAAATATTAAAGGTGAAAAAACAGTTGATTATTTTCATAAAAAACTAGGTAAAATTATGTGGGAGTATGCCGGTATGGCTAGAAATAAAGAAGGATTAGATTATGCAATTCAAGAAATTAAGAATATTAGAAAAGAATTTTGGACAAATGTAAAAATCCCTGGATCACAAAATGAAATGAACAAAGAGCTGGAAAAAGCTGGAAGAGTTGCAGATTTTCTTGAACTTGGAGAATTATTTGCCAAGGATGCTCTTGAAAGAACAGAATCTGCTGGTGGACATTTTAGAGAAGAATCACAAACTCCAGAGGGTGAGGCCTTACGAAATGATACAGATTTTGCCTTTACTTCAGCATGGGAGTATATTGGAGAACCTTCAGATGCTATACTTCACAAGGAGCATCTAGAGTTTAATGACATTGAATTAAAACAAAGATCTTACAAATAGAGTTTATGGATTTAATTTTAAAAGTTTGGAGACAAAAAGACAGTAAGGCTAAAGGAAAGATTGAAACCTATCAAATTTCTGGTATTTCAGAGCATTCTTCTTTTTTAGAGATGATGGATGTTTTAAATGATAAATTAATTGAAGATGGAAAAGAGCCAGTAGCTTTTGATCATGATTGTAGAGAGGGAATATGTGGTATGTGCTCGATGTATATTAATGGACAGGCTCATGGGCCTTCAAGAGGAACTACAACATGTCAATTACATATGAGGTCTTTTGATGATGGGGATACTATTTATATTGAACCATGGAGATCTAAATCCTTACCTGTTATTAAGGATTTAGTAGTAGATAGAAGTGCATTTGATCGAATACAACAAGCTGGAGGGTTTATTTCAGTGAATACATCAGGAAATACTCAGGATGCTAATGCCATCCCAATTCCAAAAGATGATGCAGACAAAGCTTTTGATGCTGCGGCTTGTATTGGTTGTGCAGCATGCGTTGCAACATGTAAAAATTCATCCGCTATGCTTTTTGTTGCTGCTAAAGTATCTCAGTACTCATACCTCCCACAAGGAGAAGTTGAAGCCAAAGACAGAGTAGTTAATATGGTTGAGCAAATGGATAAGGAAGGCTTTGGTAATTGCACAAACACAGGAGCATGTGAAGTAGAATGCCCTAAAGGAATTTCTCTAGAGTATATAGCAAGAATGAATAGAGAATATGTTAAGGCAACATTGGTTAAAGAAAAATAAAAAATCTAATATTTAATCCCATCTATAAATTGAAAGACACTCTAGAAATTTCAATTGTTCAAACAGATTTAATTTCAAAAGAAAAGAAAAAAAATCTTTTAAAAATAGAATCTATTTTATCGGATTTAAAATCCACTGATATTATTTTACTTCCAGAAATGTTTAATACTGCATTTTGCCCATTAGAAGTTAATCTTGCTGAAAAAATGTCTGGCCCAACTATACAGTGGATGAAAGGCATCTCCAAACAAAAAAAATGTTCAATTGCAGGCACCTTAATGATAAACGAAAATAATAAGATATATAACAGATTAGTATGGCTAAACAAAAATGGAAGGGTATTTTGTTATGATAAAGTGCACTTATTCTCTTTAGCTAAAGAAGAAAAAATGTTGTCAAAAGGTTCGAAAAAAATTATTATCAATGATTATGGATGGAAAATTTGCCCTATGATATGTTATGATATAAGGTTCCCTGTCTTTTGTAGAAATCAAAATGAATATGATCTGTTAATATTTTTATCCAGCTGGCCGTCAAAGAGGATTAAGGCATGGGATACCCTCTTGCAAGCAAGAGCAATTGAAAATCAGGCATATACCGCCGGTGTTAATAGAGTTGGAAAAGATGAAAATGGTTTTGAATTTCCTGGCCACTCTTCTTTTTTTGATGGTATGGGAAATAGCTTATTAGAATTGAGACAAGAAAAAGATATTGTTAAAACAGTTGTTCTTTCTAAAGAAAAATTAACAATTCAGAGAAGGCAGTTAAATTTTTTGAATGATCAAGATAATTTTACAATTCATTAATTTTACAATTCACCTCTAAAGTCCAGTTTTCTCTAACATTAATCTCATCACTTATTTTAATTATTTTTTCTGGAAGTTTTTGTAAATTCAAATTTCCTGTATCCCACAGATTGTTTTTATTAGCATCTACAATGACCTTTACATTATATTTCCCAGAAGGAATGTTTTCTAGAACGTATGGGCCATATTTAAAAAAATATTCGTTTATTAATTTTTTCTCATCATACAATTGAATAATTAAATTATCATTTGTCATACAATTTAAAATTATCTTTCCAGAGTCTTCTTTCTTTTTTTCTTTTGTCAATAAACTATCACCAATAGTTTTATGTTGATACAATGGGTCAAAAAGATATAGAGTTTTATTCGAATCAATTTTTGCATTAATTGCATTAGTGCTAAATGCAATTTTATCAGAATTGTTATAATAAATATCTACCCCATCTAAAGCAAATATTTTATAAGTCTCATCATTTAAATTATTAAAATGATAAGCACCACCTGTATTTGTTTTGGTCACATAAATTGGTGTTGTATTTACGCACAAACTATCTGCTAATTTTTCATTTTGTAAAAAAACCCACGCGTTTGATATTGCTTGAAGAGATTGAGCATCAATTACCTTTCCATTAATTTCAAGAGAATCAATTGTATTTGAAGTTGAAAAGTTATAGCTTAAATTTTTAAGGATATTCCCTTCATTAATATCTTTGATACAATTATTTAAATTAATAGAGAATGTTGTGCTATCCTTTAATTCAGCATCCAAAAAGAGTGTTAGAATGTTTTTAGAAATTTTATACTCTAATGGCTTTTCAGTAGTTGGCGAGATATTGAAATAGTCATTCCATTTATTGTCCTGTATGTTTTCATTAAAAACAAAAGTTATTTGATCATTTTGAAAGTTTACAGAATTGTTTTTGGGAATTGTTTGAAGAAGAGTTGGTGAAGAAGTATCTTTTTCCCCTCCTGTTGGCATAACGATATTTGCACAACTATTTAGAAGCAGTAAAAAAACAACTAGATTTAATATTTTCATTCTTTTGAGAATGTGATTATTACAAATTTAGTTTTTTTCTAAATTGATATAATTCATTATACTTTTAAATAAAGCGACTCCATCCGTGTTACTTAGTAGTACATCTGCAGCTCTTTCTGGGTGGGGCATCATTCCAAAAATATTTTTTTCTTTATTACAAATCCCCGCAATATTATCTAATGATCCGTTTGGATTTGAAGACTCTAAAACCTCTCCGTTGGAATTACAATATTTAAAAATAATTTGATCGTTCTGTTTAAGAGTTTTCATTGTATTTTCATCAGCAAAAAACCTTCCTTCACCGTGCGCAATAGGCACTTTAATTACATTTTTTTCATAACTATTTGTAATTAATGTATTAGGGTTGTTGATCTTTAAAAACATATTTTTACATATAAACTTATTACTTGTGTTGTGAAGCAAAGCTCCTGGAAGAAGACCACTTTCAGTGAGAATTTGAAAGCCATTACAGATGCCAATGATATACCCTCCATTTTTTCCAAACTCTATAACTTTCTCCATAATTGGAGAAAACTTAGCAATGGCTCCAGAGCGTAGATAATCACCAAAAGAAAACCCTCCAGGTAGAAAAATAACATCACAATTTTGTAGGTCGGTATCTTTATGCCACAACTCAATAACTTTCTGATTAACAGATCTTTCTATGCATGATATAATGTCTTTATCACAATTTGATCCAGGAAAGATTACAACTCCGAAATTCATATGGTTTTTTAATTTGTAAAGTTACATATTAAATAATAATCATGCATCTATAATATAAGGAAGTGAAAATAAACACATAAAACAAAATGTTTGCCAAATTTCTTTTTTTTGTGTAGGTAAAATAGTTTGCAATAAAAACACTAATTGGCGCTAAAACAATATACCAGTTTTTTTCATTTCCAAATATTCCAATTGCAATTGATATAATTAAAAAAGATAACAAAATAAAAAAAGATTTTCTAGACCGAATACTTTTTTTATAAAGCCAATTAAAAAATTCAAATAGCGATATAGTTGTTATAATTATAAAAATATTTGCTACCCAAATATTTGCTTTGTAAAAAATCATTAAATCAGCAATATTATCTGAGAATATAGGACAGCTTACATATTTAAAAGGAGTAATTTCATCTCCAACTAAGCTCATAATAATTACATATACTAAAAGTGGCATTGACAATCCAATTAAAGAAACTATGTAACATCTCCAGTTAGAAAAATTAAAAATTAAACCCGAAATCACTATTAGCGGTAATAATAATACCATTATTGAATTTATAATAACTAATAAACTTATAATAAGTGAGCAAATAAAGATTTCGTTAAAAGGGTATTCTTTTTGGTATGACTCAAATAATTTATTTACGAAGAAAAGAAGTAGAAAGCTTGAAATTATATCTTTAAACACTCCAATATTAAATGTATTAAGTGAAATAAAAACTGTAGCAATAATTAGATTTTCTTTTTTTATAATATTGTTATTATATATTAAGTTATTTAACCCAAAAGCGTGTAGCAGTAAAATAAAGATTGAGCTAAAAAAAATAAGATAAGGATAGGGGAATTCAGTGTGAGAATTTACAAGATTATTATCTAGCGATGGTATTGCTAAAAACAGAAAGCTTATAACTGCAAAATATACAGTTGTTTTGGGTTTTGGATTTATTAGGGTTTCAAGTAGCATCTATTAAATCAAAAATATATAAATTTGACATCAAAATATACTCACTATGATGAAAAATTTTTGGACAGCGATTGGCGATTTTTTTACTACAACTTTTGAGGTAATGCCCTTAATAGGTAATTCAATAAATTATCTTTATATCGTAATAATTTTTCTTTTTTTAGTTGCCTGGACAGCAATTATGTTTAAGCATAAAAAGAATGGAGAAGAGCATAGATCTTTATAAATCAAAACCAATATCTTTTCTGTAACTTTTACCTTGAAAATTAATTTTTTCCGCATTTTTGTTAGACTTTGCCAAAGCCCCCTCTAAGGTTTTGCCAAATGAAGTAACAGCAATTACTCGCCCTCCATTTGTTTTTACAATGCCTTCATCTTTTGTTGTGCCGGCATGAAAGATAATACTACCTTCACAATTTTCTGAGTTAATAATTTCATATCCTTTATTATATTTTTGAGGATACCCTTCAGAAACTAACATTACGGTTGCAGCGACATCCTCGCTAATATTAAGATCTTTTTCACTAAAAGTACCATCCTTAATTCCCTTTAAAAGATTTAAAAAGTCTGATTTTATTCTTGGGATGACAACCTCAGTTTCAGGATCACCCATTCTTACATTATATTCTATTACTTTAGGTTCTGAGCCTACCTTAATTAATCCAATAAATAAAAATCCTTTATAGCTAATATTTTCTTTTTTAAGTCCTTCAATTGAAGGTTTAATTATTTCTTGCTCAATCTTTTCCATAAAAAAACGATCTACAAAAGGAACGGGAGAAACAGCTCCCATTCCACCGGTGTTTAAGCCGGTGTCTCCCTCTCCAATTCTTTTATAGTCTTTTGCTGTAGGAAGTATTTTATAGGTATCTCCATTTGTAATAACAAAAACAGAGAGTTCTATTCCATCAAGAAATTCTTCTATAACAACTGTTGAGCTTGCTTGTCCAAATTTTGAATCTAAGAGCATTGACTTTAGTTCAGATTTTGCTTCACTAATAGAGTTTATAATTAAAACTCCTTTACCAGCAGCCAAACCATCGGCTTTTAGGACATATGGTGGGGAAAGGGTTTCTAGAAAATCATACCCTTCTTGCAATGTATCTTTGTCAAAAGATTTGTATTTAGCAGTTGGGATATTATGTCTTTGCATAAATTCTTTAGCAAATTTTTTGCTACCTTCTAGCTGAGCACCTTCTTTCGAAGGCCCAATTATTGAAACATGATTTAAATCATTGTCATTTTTGAAAAAGTCATAAATTCCATTAACTAATGGATCTTCTGGCCCTACAACTACCATTTCTACATCCTCATCAATAACTAAATGTTTAATTTCATTAAAATCAGTAACATCAATGTTTTTGTTTATACCAACAAGATTTGTCCCCGCATTTCCAGGAGCAATAAATAGTTTATTGCATGAACTGCTTTGTGAAATTTTCCAAGCTAATGCATGCTCTCTACCACCACTTCCAAGAATTAATACGTTCATTTCTTAATTTTTAATTTTCCATTGCCCCGAGTATTTCTTCGGTCAAAACCATATTGTGAAAAACTTGCTGGACATCATCATTCTCCTCTAACAAGTCAAGTAATTTTATAACTTTTTCCGCTTCCGATGCAGAAATTGTTTTTGTAGTTATTGGTATGCGTTGAAGTTCTGAGTTTTGAATTTCAATACCAAGATCTTCTATTTTTTTTTGCATATTGCTAAAGTCTGTGAAGTTACAATAAACGGTTATTGCTTCCTCATCTATTTCTAATTCCTCTAATCCACCGTCAATTAATTCCATTTCTAAATCGTCTAAAGATGTATTGACATTTTCTTTTGCAATTGTAAAAACTCCCTTTCTGTTAAATATAAATTCAAGAGAACCATTTGTCCCAAGAGCGCCATCACACTTGCTAAAATATGATCTTACATCTGCTACTGTGCGATTATTATTATTTGTTGCACAATCTACAAATACAGCAATTCCATTTACAGCATATCCTTCCAAGGTAATCTCCTCATAATTTGCAGTGTCTTTACTACTTGCTTTTTTTATTGCTCTTAAAACATTGTCTTTTGGCATATTTGCTGCCTTAGCATTTTGCATGACTTGTCTTAGCCGCGAATTTGTTTCTGGACTAGCACCACCTTCTTTTACCGCAATAACAATATCTTTTCCAATTCTAGTGAAAGTTTTGGCCATTTTGGACCAGCGCTTCATTTTTCTTGCTTTTCTAAATTCGAATGCTCTTCCCATTTATCTTTTATAAAAATAATATTTTAATCATCTAACTGCAAAACAGATAAAAATGCTTTTTGAGGAATCTCAACATTTCCTACTTGTCTCATTCTTTTTTTACCTTTTTTCTGCTTTTCCAGAAGCTTACGTTTACGTGTTATGTCACCACCATAGCATCTTGCAGTCACATCTTTTCTTACAGCCTTAACTGTTTCTCTGGAAATAATTTTTGATCCAATTGCAGATTGTATTGCAATATCAAACTGTTGTCTTGGTATTAATTCTTTAAGTTTTGCACATAATTTTTTACCAAGGGTATATGAGTTGTCTTTATGCACTAGTGCAGAAAGTGCATCTACAGGTGAACCGTTTAAAAGAATATCAAGTTTGGCAAGTTTTGAGACTCTGTATCCTATTGGATAGTAATCAAATGAGGCGTAACCTTTTGAAACCGATTTTAATTTATCGTAGAAATCAAAAACAATCTCACCCAGAGGCATTTCAAATGTTATTTCTACTCGATCTGTTGTAAGGTAAACCTGATTTTTTAATTCTCCTCTTTTGGCAATACATAAATTCATTACCTGCCCAATAAAATCAGATTTTGTTATAATCTGAGCTTTAATATACGGCTCCTCAACATACTCTAATATGCTTGGATCCGGATAATCACTTGGATTATGAATAATTAGCTTCTCCTTTTTGCCTGTATACGCAAAGTATGACACATTGGGAACTGTTGTAATTACTGTCATTTCAAACTCTCTTTCTAATCGCTCTTGTATAATTTCCATGTGAAGCATGCCTAGAAAACCACATCTAAAACCAAAACCTAATGCTACCGAAGACTCTGCTTCATATGTTAGCGAAGCATCATTGAGTTGTAATTTTTCCATAGAGTTGCGCAATTCTTCAAAGTCTTCAGTATCTACAGGATATATACCAGCAAAAACCATAGGTTTTACCTCTTCAAAGCCAGTAATCGCTTCATCTGCAGGATTATTTACCGATGTTATTGTGTCTCCAACCTTAACTTCTTTTGCGTCTTTTATTCCAGAAATAATATAACCAACTTCACCTGTAGTCATTATTTTTTGAGGTTCTTGTTTTAGTTTTAAAGCCCCTATTTCTTCAGCAAGATATTCTTTTTCAGTTGACATGAATTTTACCTTATCCCCCTTCTTTATAGATCCGTTTATAATTTTAAAATAAGCCTCTATACCTCTAAAAGTATTATAAACAGAATCAAAAATCATAGCCTGTAGCGGAGCATTAACATCTCCTAATGGGTGAGGAACATTTTGAACAATCGACTCTAAAATATTTTTAATCCCAACTCCTGTTTTAGCACTAGCAGCAATAATTTCCTCTTCTTTACAATCAAGTAAGTCTACTATCTGGTCTTTTACAACTTCTGGTTCAGCACTTGGAAGGTCAATTTTATTAAGAATAGGAATTATTGTTAAATCATTTTCAAGGGCGAGATATAGGTTGGAAATAGTCTGGGCTTGAATTCCTTGTGCCGCATCTACAATTAATAAGGCCCCTTCACAAGCAGCAATAGATCTAGATACCTCATAAGAAAAATCGACATGGCCAGGAGTATCAATTAAATTCAAAATATACTCTTGATTGTTATGAGTGTAATTCATTTGAATTGCATGACTTTTAATGGTAATGCCACGTTCTTTTTCTAAATCCATATCATCTAAGAGCTGCTCTTTTAAGTCTCTTTGACTAACAGCTCCAGTAAACTCTAATAATCTATCAGCTAAAGTGCTTTTCCCATGATCAATATGAGCTATAATACAGAAGTTTCTTATATTTTTCATTGATGGCGAAAATACATTATTTAAAAAATACTTCATATTATATTTTTGTAATTTTGATTTATTAAAAAATTATCTCATGGAAAAAGTTTCAATAAACAAAAGGCGTCATATATTAAAAGCTTTGAGCTGGAATTTACTAGCAATGACTACAACATATGTAGTTTTAAGTTCCTTACCTCCTTATTTTGGTTTTGCACCACTTGATAAAAGTTCTGTTGGCTGGCTGGTAATTTTAGATCGTTTTGCGAAGTTGATCTTCTATTATGTTCATGAAAGAGTGTGGTTTGCATCTAATTTTGGAGTTATAAAAAGTAACTAATCACTTTTTTTATACTCGTAATTAATTTTGATTGAATTTTCTTGTGCTCGCTCTTCTATTTCTTCATCAATTTCCCATTGATATTTTTTTCTTCTAGGAAGTTCATCTCTATAGGACCAAGCAAATATAAGACCAGATAAAAACCCTGAAAGGTGTCCTTCCCAAGACACTTCTAACTGTATCGGGAATAAGCCCCAGAACAGACTTCCATAAACAAAGATTACTATTAATGAAAGAGCTGCTAAGTTTTTATTTTTACTAATAAGACCACTAAAAAAAATAAAGCTCGCTAAAGCGTATATAATACCACTCGCTCCAATATGAAAACTTGTCCTGCCAATTCCCCATAAGAGAATTCCAGAAACTATATATAACATAGGGAAAATTGATTTATAATTTTTTTTATAAAAATAGCAGAGCAAACTACCTAACACTATAACAGGAAATGTATTATTTATTAAATGTTTAAAATCTTTGTGTATAAAAGGTGATAAAAGCACTCCTTTAATACCAGAAAAATCTCTTGGTAAAACCCCATATTCTATAAAAGAGATTTCAAAATAAACCTCTAACAATTTAACCCCCCACATTATTAATACAAATAATAAAGGGTATCTTAAAATATTGTATAATTCTATTTTTTGCTTATTCATTGTTACTACAACATTATTATATAAAATTAAACTTTTTAAAACTAAAGTGTGTTATTAATTGTATTTTTACTTTGATATGGATAGTGAGAAAAAAATCTTTTTACTAGATGCGTTTGCTCTAATTTACAGAGCTTACTTTGCTTTCGCAAAAAATCCAAGAATAAACTCTAAGGGGCTTGACACATCTGCGGTATTTGGGTTTACAAACTCGCTAATTGAAGTGATAAAGAAACAAAAACCATCACATCTTGCTGTTGTTTTTGATACTCCCAAACCAACGCAAAGACATGTTGACTTCCCCAGCTATAAGGCGCATAGAGAGGCAATGCCTGAGGGTATCTCTGAAGCACTCCCATATATTGATAAGTTGCTGGAGGTTTTAAATATCCCCAAGATATATAAGGAAGGTTTTGAAGCAGACGATGTAATTGGAACTCTTGCCAAGCAGGGTGAAAAAAAGGGTTATAAAGTTTACATGATGACGTCTGATAAAGACTTCGCACAACTTGTTTCAGAGAACATTTACATGTATAGGCCTGGAAATAAATGGCAACCCACTCAGACTTGGGGTATTAAAGAGGTATTGGAAAAATTTAATATTAAAAGAGTTAACCAAGTAATTGATTTTTTAGCTATGATGGGAGATGCAGCAGATAATATTCCAGGAATTAGTGGTGTTGGAAAAAAAACTGCACAAAAGTTTATTGCTGAATACGATTCTATTGAGGGTTTATTTGCAAATGCAGATTTATTAAAAGGTAAAATACAAGAAAAGGTAAAAGCCTCAAAGGAAATAGGAATGATGTCAAAAAAACTTGTAACAATCATTACCGATGTTCCCATTGATTTTAATGAAGAAAAAATGAGGTTAGATATTTCTGATAAGCAAGGAGTTGTTTCTTTTTTTGAAGAGTTAGAGTTTAGAAATGTAGCCTCTAGACTTTTTAGAGAGGATATTGTTTTAGAGGAAGTAAAAAAGCAAGAAGAATTTGATAAGGGTACAGTTTCTACTACTCAAATTGACATGTTTTTGCCCCAGCAAAAAAAGCTAAAAAATATTAACATTTCTTCAAAAAATAAAAATCAATTGATATGTTCTTCAGCTGATCAGCTAAGGATTTTTTCTGAAGATGTGATTGAAAACAATATTTTGTTTTTTCAGTCAGTAATTAGCAAATCTTCTGACCAAGAAAAAATAATAGGGTTTTCTTTAAAAACAAGTTCTGATAATATTTTATACGTCTCTTTAATAGACCAATTAAAAGAAAATTATTTAGATTTAATTAAACAACTAATACAAAATGAACACATTTTAAAAGTTGGATATAATATCAAAAATCAAATTAAATTATTTTTAGAATATGATATTTTCTTAGAAGGTGAGCTTTTTGATGTTGCTGTTGCACACTATATTTTACACCCTGATAAGAGGCATAATCTGGATGTTCTTTCAGAATCGTATCTCTCTTTATCAATTGATTATGATAATCATACTAAAGGAAAAAACAAGTTTGACTTATCTAGTTTAAGTCTCATTGCAAATGCTAGTAGGAATAATATACAATTAGATGTGATTTGCCAATTGTATGTTATTTTTAAAACGGATCTCAAACATGACAATTCATATAATTTGTTTAATGAAATTGAAATGCCATTGTTAAAAGTTTTAAGCAAAATGGAGAACGAGGGAATCAATCTTAACGTAGAATTACTGAATCAATACTCTATCGATTTAGAAAAAATATTAACTAAAACTTCTAATGAAATTTTCAAACTATCAGGCTCAAAGTTTAATATTTCTTCTCCAAAGCAGTTAGGGGAAGTTCTTTTTGAAGAGATGGAGCTTGTAAAAAAGCCCAAAAAAACAAAATCTGGGCAATATTCTACATCTGAAGAAACTTTGCAAAAAATTCGTGGAAAGCATAAGGTGATAGAACACATTCTTGATTATCGTGAAATTAAAAAACTATTATCTACCTACGTAAATGCCTTGCCAATAATTGTTAACCCAAAAACTAATCGAATTCATACAACATTTAATCAATCCGTTGCCGCTACTGGAAGATTAAGCTCTGTAAGACCAAACTTACAAAACATTCCAATCCGTACAGATAGAGGAATGAAAATAAGAGAGGCTTTTATTTCTAGGGAAAATTGTATTTTACTTGCTGCAGACTATTCTCAGATAGAACTCAGAATAATGGCTTCATTAAGCAAGGACAAAAGTATGCTTGAGGCTTTTAATCAAAACATAGATATTCATTCTGCTACAGCTGCAAAAGTCTATAATGTTGCATTAGAGGATGTTACTAGATCTATGAGAAGCGCTGCAAAGTCGGTTAATTTTGGTATTATTTATGGTATATCAGCATTTGGATTATCCCAAAATATTAGTGTTAGTAGAAAAGAGGCTAAGCAAATTATTGATCAATATTTTGAGGAATTTCCTGGTGTAAAAGAATATATGGATCTATCTATAAAAAAAGCTAGAGAACAAGAATATGTTGAAACTATTTTTGGCAGAAGACGTTATTTAAAGGATATTAATTCAAGAAATGCTGTTATGAGATCTGGTGCAGAAAGAAATGCTATTAATGCTCCGATACAGGGGGCTGCTGCTGATATTATCAAAATTGCAATGATAGATATTGATAAAAAGTTAAAAGAAATGGAATTAAATTCCAAAATGCTTCTTCAAATTCATGATGAATTAATTTTTGACGTTATTCCTGAGGAGTTAGAAATGCTAAAAAAAGTTGTAATTAAATCAATGAGTGAAGCTTGTCAGCTTGACGTTCCTTTAGTGGTAGATGTAGGTTTTGGAGCGAATTGGCTAGAGGCTCACTAACTTTTTATTTTTTATTAAAAAGTAGGTAGAGTACAACAAGAGCAATTACCCCAATAAAAGAAGCTCCTGCGTCTTGGATATTGCCAACAGGATCCCAATTTAATAATTCATCATTAATTAGTAATTGTATAATTACTCCTAAACATAAAAAAGTAAGCGATAGTTTAATTGCTTTGTTTAATGTTTCAAGAATAAAATTATATAATTTTTCCATGATGTTTTATTTAAATATGAGTTAAAGGTAGTAAAATTTTAAAATAAAATAGCCCTACTAAAAAGCAGGGCTATTTATATTAAAACATAATTAATATTCTTACTTAGCAGTTAAAAGTGAGAATAAAACACATAATCCAACTAAGCCAGCAAATCCTGCTCCGCCTAATCCATTGATTACTGCCATTACATTATCAATAACTGTTAGCCCAAACATTGAGCCTCCTCCGAAAAGGATTTCTACAGCTACTCCTAGACCTAAAACAGTCATTATTAATCCAGTTAAGCCTTTGAAAAAGCCATTGAAATACTTAAATACATTGTCCATAATTTAAAATTTTGGTTAATACTGTCAGCAAACATAGAAAAGAAAACACCTTAGTCTTAGAATTTATAATTAAAAATATTTTAAAACACTATTTGCAAAATCAAACCAAAAAAACTGATGCTAAAACTTTATAAAACAATGATAAACAGAGTTTTATGGCAAATTAATGGTATTAAAATTTATATTTGTAATTGGGTTTGTACACATTTTATTGTTAAAAATTGCAAAAGCTTTTAAGTTGTTGTAAAACAGTTTGTTAAGTGTTTTTTTGATAGGTTTTTAATAGATTTCACTCTATTTTATTGACAAGTCACGTAATGAGACCATATTATCCTCAAACAAGTCCAAATTTGATATTATATGGTATATTTTCTCAGAAATTATTTTTGGATCAACCAATTCATTATTTCTGAAATACTCAACAAAAATATCTTTAAGAGCAAATTTTTCTATATCTGTATCTCTTATTTTTTTTTGCATTTCAGTGTCAACCACACCTGGATATATGGAATATGCTTTTATTGAATTTTGTTCTTGATTAATTATTTTAGTCAGCATATCTAATGCAGCTTTGCTTTGACAGTAGGTTCCCCAAGATTCAATTGGTCTTAGCGCTGCCCCTGAGCTAATATTAATTATCATTGGATGATTTGATTTATTTTGATAGCTTCTTATAAATGAATTACATAATATAGAAGGTGCAATTGTATTAAGATTAAACTCATTAATGATGTCATTTGTTTTCTTATTTCCAAATTTATCAATCTCACCAATTTCTCCCGCATTATTAATTAGACATACATGTTCGTTTTCATCAACTTTAGGAAAATTAATGCTTTCTAAATTTTTTACATTTGAAAGATCTATTTGATTAAAATGAAAGTTTTTATGCTTAATACTATTGGTTCTAGAATATCCAAATACTGTGTATCCTTTTTGCAAGAATAACAAGCTTAGCTCCTTACCAATACCCTTACTACTACCTGTAATTAAAGCATAATTTTTCATTATACCTTATCAATAGCCTGTTTTAAATCGCTAACAAGGTCATCAACATCCTCAATTCCAACACTTAGTCTAATAAGAGAGTCAACCACACCTGTTCTCTCTCTTTCTTCTTTTGGAATAGCTGCATGAGTCATACTAGCTGGATGTCCAATTAGTGATTCCACACCACCAAGACTTTCAGCAAGAGTAAAAAAATGTGTATTTGAAACTACAGTTACAGCATCTTCAAGCTTGTTACCAACAATATCAAAAGATATCATTCCACCATAATCATTCATTTGTTTCTTTGCAATATCATGATTTGTATGATTCTCAAAACCAGGCCAGTAAACATTATTAACTTTTGGGTTTTTTTGCAAAAATTCAGCAATTATTTTGCCATTTTCACAATGTCTTTGCATTCTAACATGTAGTGTTTTTATTCCTCTAAGAACAAGAAAAGAATCTTGTGGTCCAGGTACTGCACCACAACTATTTTGAAGAAAATATAATTTTTCAGCTAATTTTTCATCATTACATATTGCCGCACCCATAACCACATCAGAGTGACCGCCCATATACTTTGTTAAGGAATGCATGACAATATCAGCGCCTAAATCAAGTGGAGTCTGTAGATAAGGAGTGGCAAATGTATTATCAACAACTAAAATTAAATTATTTTCTTTTGAGATATTTGATAGTGCTTGAATATCTATAATATTTAACATTGGATTTGTTGGTGTTTCTGCCCAAACCATCTTTGTATTTTCGTTTACTAGTGAAGAAATTTTATCAATATTATCCATACCCGTGAAGTGAAATTTAATTCCAAGCCCTTCAAAAACTTTTGTAAAAATTCTATATGTTCCGCCATATAAATCATTTGTAGAAATCACCTCATCTCCAGGACTTAACAGTTTAATAATAGAATCAACCGCCGCTAATCCACTACCAAAACATAATCCGAATTTTCCGTTTTCTAATGCTGCAAGATTATTTTCCAAAGCAGTTCGTGTAGGATTGGCAGTTCTTGAATATTCATATCCCTTATGATCTCCAGGCTTGTTTTGAATGTATGTTGATGTTTGATAGATCGGCGTCATAATAGCGCCTGTTGTAGGATCAGCCTTTTGACCTGCGTGTATAGTTTTTGTGCCAAATTTCATTGCTTAGATTTTAGATTATTTACTTTTACAAAAATATTAAAAAGACGGTGTGAAAACTGTTTTTACAAACAATTATATATCTCTTTGAACAGAATTTTTTTATCTCATGTTGCTCTTATTATTGTTAATTTAATTTATGCTTTAAATTATACAATCGCAAAAGATGTAATGCCAGAATACATTGAACCCTCAGGCTTTATTTTGTTAAGAGTCATTGGAGGAAGTATATTGTTTTTTTTTATATATTTTTTCATTGTTAAGGAGAGAGTTAAAAAGAAGGATTTTTTTAGATTAATGCTTTGTGGTTTGTTTGGCGTTGCAATAAATCAATTATTTTTCTTCGAAGGATTAAATCTTACTACTCCAATTAATGCAGCAATCATAATGACAATAAGTCCGGTTTTAGTAATTATAACCTCTGCAATTATCATCAAGGAAAAAATCACTGTAAGAAAAATAATTGGAATATTTTTAGGTCTCATAGGGGCTTGTATATTAATATTAAATTCTGGTGATATAAGCTTTAAAAATGATTTTTTTACAGGTAATATTTTGGTTTTGATTAACGCAACCAGTTATGCGATTTATTTAGTATTGGTTAAAACTCTAATGAAAAGATATAATCCGATTACTGTAATGTTTTATGTCTTTATTTTTGGTCTAATATTTGTACTTCCTTTTGGTATTGATGAAATTCAAAAAATAGATTTTACCACTTTTAATGAAGAGATTTATTTAAAAATTGGCTTTGTTGTGATTTGTACTACTTTTATTGCGTACATGTTTAATGCATTTGCTTTAAAATCTCTCAACCCATCTGTGGTTAGCGTATATATTTACTTACAACCATTATTAGCATCATTAATTGCGATAGCTTTAAATAGTGACACTTTAAGCTTGGTTAAGATTCTTTCTGCAATTTTTATATTTTCAGCTGTATTTTTGGTAAGTATACCATCAAAAAAAGTTATTACGAATTAACTTTTATAGATTTGCTTAAAAAAAGATTGCTATGATTTATTCCATGACGGGATTTGGTAAGTGTCAATTAAATTTGCAGTATGCAAATTTTAATATTGAGGTTAAATCTTTAAACTCCAAACAACTTGACACTAACATTAAAATCTCCTCTGTTTATAGAGAAAAAGAGATCGAGCTAAAAAACCTACTTTCTACAAAACTGAAAAGAGGTAAAATAGAACTCTCTGTTTGGAAAGAAAGTTCTGAAATTCAAAATAGTCACAAATTAAATATTCCTTTAATTAAGAACTATCATCAACAAATTTTAAATCTCAAAAAAGACTTAGGAATTGAGTCAGATATATTTCCAGCTTTACTTAAGATGCCTAATATTCTACAAAAAGACGACGCAAAATTAGACAACGATGAATGGTTAGAAGTTTTCAGGGGAATAAATACAGCAGTTGATGAATTAATACAGTTTAGATTAGTAGAGGGAAATAAATTAGAAAAAGATGTTATTTTGAGAATTAATTTAATTATTGATTTTTTAGAAGAAATAACTCCATATGCAAAAGCAAGAATTGAAAGGGTAAAAGAAAATTTATTGAATAAGATAAATGATCTAAAAATTAATAATATTGATGAGAATAGACTTGAACAGGAGCTGATATATTATCTAGAAAAGCAGGATATAACTGAAGAGAAAGTTCGTTTAAAAGCTCATTTAGATTATTTTATTCAAACAATAAGTTCAGAGTCTCCAAATGGAAAAAAACTTGGTTTTATTTCTCAGGAAATAGGAAGAGAAATCAACACAATTGGATCTAAATCATCTGATGCTGAGATGCAGAAAATTGTTGTTCAGATGAAAGATGAGCTTGAAAAAATTAAAGAACAATTATTAAATGTATTGTAGTGGAAGGTAAATCTATTGTCATATCAGCTCCATCAGGAGCAGGTAAAACTTCTATTGTTAACTTTATTTTAGCTAAAATTAATTCTATTGAATTTGCTATTTCATCATGTAATAGGAAACAGAGACCTGCTGAGGTGAATGGAAAAAACTATCATTTTTTAAGTACTTCTGATTTTAAAGAAAAAATAGATAAAGGCTTTTTTTTGGAATGGGAAGAGGTGTATCCTGATCAATTTTACGGAACTCCTTTTTATTCAGTTACAACAATTTGGGAAAGAGGTAAGCACGTCATCTTTGATGTTGATGTTAAGGGTGGGCTTAATATTAAAAGTAAATTTCAAAATAATTGTATTTCTATTTTTATTATGCCACCTTCATTAGAGGAATTGAAAAATAGATTGTTAAACAGAGGCACCGAAGAAGATAATAGTTTAGAGTATAGAACCCAAAAGTTTGAAGAAGAGATGAATTATAAAGATCAATTTGACTTTGTTATTATAAATGATAATTTCGAGCTAGCCTGTGATGAAACATTAAACTTGATAACTAATTTTTTAAATAAGTAATGAAAATCGGTTTGTTTTTTGGTTCATTTAACCCATTTCATATTGGTCATAAGGTAATTGGCTCATACCTTACTCAGTTTACTGATTTAAATCAGCTTTGGTTTGTTGTCTCTCCTCAAAATCCATTAAAGGAAAAATCATCATTACTAGATCAAAATCATCGCTACCAAATAATTGATAGAGAAATTGATCAGGATGTAAATCTTTCAGTCTCAAATATAGAATTCTCATTACCACAACCGTCATACACTATTGACACGTTGATTCATTTATCAGAAAAACATCCAAATGATAATTTTGTTCTCATAATGGGTTCTGATAACTTAAAGAATATAAATAAGTGGAAAAACTACAATGAGATTCTGGATAATTATCAAATATATGTTTATCCAAGAAATAATTATGAAGTTAATGAATTTCACAAGAATATTACTGTTATTAAAGATGTTCCAAAAATGGAAATTTCAGCAAGCTTTATAAGAAATGCAATTAAAATGGGTAAAGATGTTTCTAGCTTAATACCTCAGCATGCCTTCAAGTATATTGAAGAAATGAACTTTTATAAATAAAAATGAAATTTACTACTTATCTAATAATCGTAATTTTTTTTATTGTGCAATCATGTAATTATGATAGTCAAAGAAAAGATAAAGATATTGAAATCTATACCTCCTCAGGTTGGTGGATTTATGGTGAGGGACTCCATCTTTACAAAGACGAAGTGTCTTTAGAAGAAAATGTTATTCATTTTTTAAATGAAGACTCTCTTGAGTTAATAGAACTGTATATGTCAGTTACTGAAATGGAATATTTTCCACTAGAAATTGATGTAAAATTTGAGAAAAGTAAAGAAAACCTATTAGTTCATGATTTTGAAATCACTTATATTCAGGGGTGTGATGAGCAATAGTTATTGAGAGTAAATAACTCTCATAACTGTTTGTCCAACGGCCTTAAGTGTTTTTCGATCAACATTATTCATATTATCAGCGTGGGTGTGCCAATGTTTATTAAAATTTGTTTTTGAAAAAGGGTCATACTCTATAATATCAATAGTAGGTATGCCTGCAATTGTATTTACATAATAATGATCATCCATAATTTGAGGACTCTTTTTGTAAATAAAAAAATTAGAGTAGCCAATATTATGAGCAACATCCCACACCTTTTTTATAATGTTAGAGGCATAATATGAAGATATACCTTCTTGCCAAAACTCAGCATCTTTACCTCCAACCATATCTAGTAAAACACCGTATTTGGCAAAATAATTCTGCTTATGAGGATTTTTTGACCAGTACTGAGAACCAAGACACCAGGAATCGTTCATATTTGGAAACTTTGAGTTTTCAGGCTGACCATAATCTTCAGCATCAAAAAAGATTATATCCACTCCAATTTTTGGGTTCTTTATATTTATATTTCTAGCAATTTCTAACAATACAGCAACTCCACTACCACCATCATTTGCGCCAAGAATTGGCTTTGAGGTATTTATGGTGTCATAATCAGCAACATGTCTAGAGTCCCAATGAGCAAAAAGAGCAATCCGATTGTTTTTTTCAGGTGAGTAGCTACCAATAATATTTCTTAGTATGTGTTTCTTTTGATCATATGTAGTGATTGGTGCTTGCTGAACAATAACTTTTGCACCATATGATTCTAGCTTGTTTGTTAAATATTTAGAACATTGATCCCATGCTTTTGAGCTTATAACTCTTGGACCAAAACTCACCTGCTGTTCTACAAAAAAATATGCACTATCACTATTAAAATTGGGAACCTCTATTTTAATTTTTGGTTTTTTTTCAACGACATTCTTATTATTAGAGTTGCAAGCGATTATCGTTATAAATAGTATCAGAAATCCAATTAATCTCATATGAGAAGTTATTTTTCTTGAGACCAACTACTACTATCTCTCGAGTCTTTTATTTGTATTCCTTTTTTCTTAAGCTCATCACGAATAAAGTCTGCGGTTTTAAAATCTTTATTCTTTTTTGCATTGTTTCTTATGCTAAAGATTACTTCCATAATATCATCTGAAATATCATTTGATTGTACAACTTCTTGTTCTTTTAGACCCAATATTTTATCAATAAAGACATCAAAGAGATTTTTTAAATTGTTTAAATCTTCAGCGTTTAATTCAGCTTTTCGGTCTTTAATTGAGTTAATTATCTTTACTCCTTCAAAAAGATTTGCTAATAAAATTGGAGTATTAAAATCATCATTAATTGCCTCAAAACATTTTTTCTCTAAATCATTGACATTAAATGTAGATGTTTTAGTAGGTAATAATTGTTTAAGAGTATTTTTAGCTTCTAATAATTTATTTAAGCCTTTTTCAGCTGCTTGTAGCGCCTTATTACCAAAATCTAGTGTGCTTCTATAATGAGCTTGTAACATGAAAAAACGTATTGTCATTGGAGAGTATGCTTTGTCAATTTTTTCATGTTTTCCAGTAAAAAATTCTTCAAGATTTATAAAGTTTCCTAAAGATTTACCCATTTTTTTCCCATCAATAGTTATCATATTATTATGCATCCAATAATTAACAGGGTTGCAATTATTGCACGCATTACTTTGAGTAATTTCAGCTTCATGATGCGGAAAAACAAGGTCCATTCCTCCACCATGAATGTCAAAAGTTTTACCTAAATATTTTTCAGACATCGCCGAACATTCCATATGCCATCCTGGAAATCCATTTCCCCATGGTGATGGCCATTGCATGATATGTTCTTTTGAGGCTTTCTTCCAAATTGCAAAATCTACAGGGCTTTTCTTTTCAGATTGACTATCCAATTCTCTTGTTCCGGAAAGTGTGTCTTTAAGATTCCTTCCGGAAAGCGTTCCATAAGAAAATTGCTTATTGTATTTATTAACATCAAGATATACAGATCCATTTTTTTCATACGCCAAACCATTTTTTATGATTTTTTGTACCATTTCAATTTGCTCAATAATATGCCCAGTTGCTCTTGGCTCAATTGATGGGGGTAGACAATTTAAAAGATTCATAGCATGATGATAGCTTTGAGTATAGTATTGAGCAACTTCCATTGGCTCTAACTCTTCAATTCTAGCTTTTTTTGCAATTTTATCTTCACCTTCATCCGCATCATTTTCTAAGTGCCCAGCATCTGTAATATTTCTAACATATCTAACTTTAAACCCACACCACTTTAAATATCTAAAAACAACATCAAATGTAATTGCCGGTCTTGCATGACCTAAATGAGGATCTCCATATACTGTAGGGCCACATACGTACATGCCTATGTAATTTTCAACTATAGGCTTTAACACCTCTTTTTTTCTGCTGAGACTATTGTATATGATTATATTTTCTTTCATCTTAACAATTGTATTTTTTATGCAAATTTTCGATCATTTCTTTTACTAATTTCCGCATATTATACTCTGCTTGCCATCCCCAATGATCTTTTGCAAGAGAATCTTCTAAGCTATCAGGCCATGAATCAGCAATTTTTTGCCTATAGTCTTTATTATATGATATTTTAAAATCTGGAATATAAGACTGGATTTCATTTGCTAGTTCTTCAGGATTAAAACTGCAACCGGCAATATTATATGAAGATCTTATTTTAATTTTACCTGAATCTGTTTGCATTATTTTTAATGTAGCATTAATGGCATCAGACATGTACATCATAGGTAGAGTGGTATCTTTAGTTAAAAAAGAAGTATACTTTTTATTTTTTATGGCTTCATGAAATATATGTACCGCATAATCGGTTGTTCCTCCTCCTGGATTAGATTTCCAACCAATAAGTCCTGGATATCTTAAAGAAACAACATCAACATTATGTTTGTTAAAATAATACTCACACCATCTTTCTCCAGCAAGCTTACTGATTCCATAAACAGTATTTGGCTCAGTGATTGTGTATTGTTGTGTTTTAATTTTTTCAGTATTTGGGCCAAAAACAGCAATAGATGATGGCCAAAACACTTTTTTAATTATTTTGTCTTTTGCTAAATCCAAGACATTAAAAAGTGATTGCATGTTAAGGTCCCATGAAAGCTTTGGTTTTTTTTCAGCATTGGCAGATAAAATTGCAGCTAATAAATAAATATGAGTTACTTCGTGTTTTTTTACAATTTCATATAATCTTTTAGAGTCAGTAACGTCTAATATTTCAAATGGACCAGAGTCCATTATAATTTGATTTGAAGCTACAATATCAGATGCTATTACATTTGAATCCCCATAATTAGAACGAAGTTCTGCTACAAGTTCAGAACCAATCTGTCCAGAGGATCCAATTACCAATATTTTGTCTTGCATCTTTTTTTTACAAATATAATACTATAGTATTAACCCAGAATATTAATTTTTGGTTTCATTAAATATAATGGTTTTGTATTTTTGCCTTAACAATTTCATCCAAATGGATCCTAACGGCGGTAAGAAAAAATTATTCAATAAATTAGGTAAAGAAAAAGCTGTAGAGCGCCTTGACAATGAAGATTTTAATAGAATTACCGTTTCTTTTTACAAGTATATTATAATTACTGACCCTTATCAATTTAGGGATGATTTATTTGCCAAATGGGCTAGTTTTTCTGTCTATGGAAGAACTTATGTTGCTCAAGAAGGTATCAATGCTCAAATTAGTGTTCCTGAGCATAACTGGAAGGAATTTGCTGAGGATTTAAATCAATATGATGTATTAGAAAATATACCTTTTAAAATAGCTGTAGAGGATAATGGAAAGTCTTTTTTTAAATTAACTATAAAGGTAAGAAATAAAATTGTGGCTGATGGTTTATCAATTGATGACTATGATGTTACAAATGTAGGCACTCATTTAAATGCAAGAGAATGGAATAATGCAATAGATGCTGGGGCAACAGTTGTAGATATGCGCAACCATTACGAAAGTGAAATTGGTAGATTTGAAGGGGCGATTTGTCCTGATGTGGAAACTTTTAAGGAGGAGTTACCATTAGTAAAGGAAATTTTAGATGATAAAAAAGATAACCCTGTATTATTGTATTGTACAGGAGGAATTCGTTGTGAGAAAGCATCTGCTTATTTAAAACATCATGGTTTTAAAGATGTTAATCAACTACACGGGGGGATTATTGATTATGTTCGTCAGTTGAAAGAAAACCCTGAAATTGAAAATAAGTTTGTGGGTAAGAATTTTGTTTTTGATGAAAGAAGAGGAGAACGAATTTCTGATGATATAATAAGTTCGTGTCATCAGTGCGATGATGCATGCGATGAGCATACTAATTGTAATAATGTTAGCTGTAATTTGTTGTTTATTCAATGTGAAAAGTGTAAAGATAAGTATGAAAACTGTTGCTCTTTTGATTGTGTTGAAATGTCAAAACTTACAGAAATAGAGCGTAAATTACTTAGTATAGAAAATAAGAAAAAGAGAATATTTCATAGACATAAGAAAGTAAAGTTAAATTAAAAACGAGATAGTGTTGAAAACAATTAGAATAACAAAACAATTTAAAATGGAAATGGCTCATGCTTTGCATGGCTATGATGGATTATGCAAAAATATCCATGGTCACTCATATCGACTTTGGGTTACACTAAGAGGTCCTGTTTTGGACGAGCATGGCCATAAAAAAGACGGTATGGTACTTGATTTTGGATTACTTAAGCGGCTTGTAAAGCCTAATATCATTGATAAATACGATCACTCACTTGTTTTAAATGCAAATACTCCTCATGCAAATATTGATTTTTCTGCTTTTGAAAAAGTATATCTATTACCTTACCAGCCTACTTCAGAAAACTTAGTCAATGATTTTGTTTCAATAATAAAAAATCAATTACCAGACAATATAGATCTTTACAAAGTTGTCTTGTCAGAAACTGCTAATTCCTTTGCTGAGTGGTGTATGGAAGATAATGAATAATTTATAAAAAAAATAGCAGATTTTCTACAGAATTAAATTAGTAAATCCGTAATTTTGCACTCGTAAAAACATACACATGACAAACTTATTAATTGCACTAGTTGTTTTATTAACAATAGCCGCTATGGTTCAGTTGGTTAGAGTTAACGAATTACTTTCTGAAATCACAAATAAGGATACAAACGAAGTTACAGATGAAGATAACAACCAAAACGGAATCCTGTTTATAATAATTGGATTTGGTTTTCTAGCATTTGTTATTTGGCAAATGATTACTTGGGATCACTTATTGTTGCCCCCAGCAAGTTCTGTTCACGGAGCAGAGATTGACGGTTTAATGAAAGTTTCAATGACTCTAATTTTAGTTGTTTTCTTTGCATTAACTCCAATGCTTTTTTATTTTGCTTACAAGTACAGAGGAAAAAAAGAAAACACTGCATACTTTTTCGCTCATAACAATAGATTAGAAGTTGCCTGGACAGTAATACCTACGATTGTTCTTACTGCTTTAATTATTTATGGACTAAGAACCTGGGACAGAGCAATGAATCCCGATGTCTCTGATGCTACTGTAATTGAAGTGTATTCTAAGCAATTTGATTGGACAGCAAGATACTCAGGTACTGATAATGTTTTAGGTGATGCAAACTTTAGATTAGTTGAAGGAAGAAATACCTTGGGTGTTGATATTAATGATAAAAAAGCTGCTGATGATATAGTTGTAAGAGAGGTGCATCTGCCAGTTAACAAGCCAGTTTTGCTAAAATTTAGGTCGCGCGATGTTATACACTCGGCTTTTCTACCCCACTTTAGAGTTCAAATGAATTGTGTTCCGGGCCTATCTACCCAATTTGCCTTTACTCCAACAAAGACAACTGCTGAAATGAAAGAAAATGAAGGCGAGGATTTTGAATATGTATTGCTTTGTAATAAAATATGCGGTTCTGCACATTTTAATATGCAGATGAAATTTGTTGTTGAAAGTGAAGAGGATTACAACAAATGGATAAATTCACAAAAAACAGTTCAAAATACATTAACATTAAAATAATATAGAATGTCAGATCATCATCACAAAGAAACTTTTATAACAAAATATATATTTTCTACGGATCACAAGATGATTGCTAAACAGTTTCTAATAACTGGTATGTTTATGGCTTTAGTAGGAATGCTTATGTCTGCAGTTTTTAGAGTTCAGCTTGCAAATCCTGGGGAGTATTCTGTTTTGTATAATTTACTACCTGGAGGATGGGTAAGTGAAGACGGGGCTTTAAATCCCGATAAATATTTAGCCCTTGTAACCATGCATGGAACAATACTTGTTTTCTGGGTTTTAACTGCTGGTCTTTCTGGAACATTTGCAAATTTTTTAATTCCCCTGCAAATAGGTGCTCGAGATATGGCTTCAGGATTTATAAATATGCTTTCATATTGGTTCTTCTTTTTAGCAACAGTAATATTGATGTCATCAATCTATGTTGAAGGTGGTCCTGCATCTAGTGGATGGACTATATATCCACCATTAAGTGCTTTGCCTGAAGCAATTCCCGGTTCAGGAACTGGAATGACCCTTTGGCTTTTAAGTATTACAATTTTTGTGGTTGGATCTTTATTGGGCGGATTAAATTATATCGTTACAATTTTAAACCTTAGAACAAAGGGTATGTCAATGCAAAGAATGCCACTAACATGTTGGGCGTTATTCGTTACTGCCATTCTAGGAGTTCTTTCTTTTCCAGTTTTACTTTCTTGTGGACTATTACTTCTTTTTGATAGGTCATTTGGAACGAGTTTTTATCTTTCAGATATTATTATAAATGGAGAGGCATTACACTACGCGGGAGGAAGCCCTATACTATTTGAGCACCTATTCTGGTTTTTAGGTCATCCAGAGGTTTATATTATTTTATTGCCAGCATTAGGAATAGTTTCTGAAGTGATTGCAGTAAACTCTAGAAAACCAATTTTTGGGTATAAAGCAATGGTTGGTGCTATTTTGCTTATTGCTTTTCTATCATTTATTGTTTGGGGTCACCACATGTTCATGACTGGAATGAATCCATTTTTAGGATCAGTATTTACTTTTACAACACTATTAATCGCAATTCCATCAGCGGTTAAAGTATTCAATTGGCTGGCCACTCTTTGGCGCGCTAATATTAGATTTACTCCTGCAATGTTATTTGCAATTGGAACTGTTTCAGCATTTATAACTGGTGGTTTGACAGGACTTATTCTTGGTGATAGTGCTTTGGACATAAATGTTCATGACACATATTTCGTTGTTGGTCACTTTCATATTGTAATGGGACTTTCGGCTATTTATGGAATGTATGCTGGAGTATATCATTGGTTTCCTAAAATGTATGGGAAGATGATGAACAAGACTTTAGGATATTTGCACTTTTGGTTAACATTTATATGTGCGTATGGAGTGTTTTTTCCAATGCACTTTTTAGGATTAGCTGGTCTTCCAAGAAGATATTATACTAATAGTTCCTTCCCTATGTTTGATGGATTAAGTGATATTAACGAGATAATAACATTCTTTGCTTTAGCAGGGGCGGTTGCGCAAGCAATTTTCATCTTCAATTTTGTTTACAGTATTTTTAAAGGAACTAAAGCCTCTAAAAACCCTTGGAAGTCAAATACGCTTGAATGGACTACTCCAGTTGAGAGAATACATGGTAATTGGCCGGGCGAATTACCAGTAGTAACAAGATGGGCTTATGATTATTCAAAGCCCGGTGCTGAAGAAGATTATATTCCCCAAAATGTACCACTAAAAGAAGGCGAAGAAGAACATTAATATGGCTACTATAGTTGAAAATAACGCAAAAAAACAATTGCTTTGGATTGGAATGGGTTCAATTCTTATGTTCTTTGGAGGATTAACTTCTGCATATATTGTTCGTAAGCCTGAAGGAAACTGGTTGGAATTTGTATTGCCAGAATATTTTACTCTTAGTACAATTATAATTGTATTAAGTAGTATTATTTTGTTCTTTGTCAAAGCTCAATTGCGTAAAAATAATTCTGCTTTTCAGCTAGTTTTAAGTGTACTGTTGTTGGGCTTGTTATTTACATTTTTTCAATTTAAAGGTTGGCAACAGTTAATTAGTCAAGGTGTATATTTAACTGGAGAAGGAAGTAATGCTTCTGGTTCTTTTTTATATGTATTAACATTGGCTCATTTAGTTCATCTACTAGCTGGATTAGTTGCCCTAATATATGTTACGATACAGGCAAAAAACAACGTATTTACAACTAAAAATTCATTAGCTATTGATCTAACCTCAGTATATTGGCATTTTTTAGCCCTTTTATGGTTGTTTCTTTATGCACTATTAAATTTTTATTAAATAAAAACATAAAACTTAAATAAGATGGCAGATTCACTTATTCAAAATGATATGAACGCCCCTGCATGGAAGGGGGGAGATGTTCCTTACAAAGCTAGCTATGGGAAAATGATGATGTGGTTTTTCCTTATCACAGACACCCTTACTTTTTCAGCTTTTTTAACTGGTTATGGGTTTAGTCGTTTTAAATTTAAAGATGTTTGGCCTGTTCCAGAAGATGTTTTTACTCACTTTCCTTTTTTACATGGAGACCACCCATTATTATTCGTAGCCCTTATGACCTTTATTTTAATCATGAGTTCTGTTACCATGGTTTTAGCAGTAAATTATGGTCATAAGATGCAAAAGAATAAAGTAATAATGTGGTTGTCGTTTACAATTTTAGGTGGTGTGTTATTCTTATCATCTCAGGCATGGGAATGGGGTCATTTTATTCATGGTGACTCAGGTGCAATCGAATTAAACAATGCTGATGTCATCCATGTTGTTAAAGACAAAGAAATTTATTCTATTTATGATTTAATGGGTGCTGATTCGCATGATGGTAGTCATCATGCATTTGGAATGGCCGATGTAAAAGAAAATTTTGCCTCTGATACTGAACTTGGTTTACGACTGTATGATAAAACATTTTTAGACCATTCTACATCAATTGAATATTTAGATCAAAACGCATCTAAAGTTTTATTAGGAGCTAACTTAACAAGTAACGAATATGGCCATGTGTTATTTGCAGATTATTTTTTCTTTATTACTGGTTTTCACGGTTTTCACGTATTTAGTGGTGTTGTTCTTTTAATTATTTTACTGATTAACACAATTATGGGGACATATGAAAAAAGGGGGCATTACGAAATGGTTGAGAAAATTGGGCTTTATTGGCACTTTGTCGATTTAGTTTGGGTATTTGTATTTACATTCTTTTATCTCGTTTAATTAAAATAAATATTATGTCAGACGAACAACATAGTGGAAACTGGTGGATCTGGAAAGTCTTCTGGATTCTTCTAGCTATTACAGCATTTGAAGTAATGCTTGGTATATTAAAAGTTGATGGTTATTTACCTGAATTTTTAGTTTTTGATACTTTTCTAGGTCTTGCCTGGTTAACTCATATCTTTATTGTTTTAACTTTAATAAAAGCCGGGTATATTGTTTTGGTATTTATGCATTTAGGTTTTGAAGAAAAATCTTTTCGATGGACTATTCTGGTTCCAGCATTTATTCTTGTTCCGTATTTATTATTTATTATTTTGAGTGAGGCAACTCATGCATATTTGATGATGTAAACATGAAAATAAAAATGAAGAATATTACAACCTTAATACTTCTAGCATTATTATTAGTAGTTCCTCCAATTATTTACTCTTACGTAACAAAAGGATATAATAACTTTATTAAGCTAGAGGTTGTCGGAGAAAAAAAAGATAATGGAGAGGACCATACTATTTCAGAATTTTCTCTTGTTAATCAGCATAATGAAGTCATAAATAATGACACCATGCTAGGCAATATATATGTTGCCGATTTTTTCTTTACTACTTGTCCAACAATTTGCCCTGTAATGACTAAAAATATGGCCTATATTCAGGATAAATTAAGTGTATATCCAAACTTAAGATTCTTATCTCACACTGTCAATCCAGAGACGGATACTCCTAAGAGATTTTTAGAATATATTGAAGAAATGAAACAAAATAATATTGATGTAGATTTATCAAATTGGGATTTTTTAACTGGAAAAAAGGATGATATCTATGAAGTTGCTAAATCCTATTTTGTAAATGTAAGTCCAGATTCTTTAGCTCCTGGAGGATTTTTACATTCTGAATATTTTATTTTAATAGATAAAGAAGGTCGAGTTCGATCTGGAATTGATAAAAATGGGAATGTGTTAGGAGTTTATGATGGTACAAAAGAAGTTCAAATGAAAGATTTAGTTAATGATGTAAAGGTGCTAATGGCAGAGTATAAGCGCCCTAAAAAGACTAAACGAAAATGGTAAGGCAGATTGTATTCTTAATAATTTTATTTCTACTTTTAAGTTTAGATTTATCATCTCAGTGCGCAATGTGTAAAGCCGTTGTTGAGGCCAATTTAGAGGCTGGCGGTACTAAAGGGGCGGGTTTAAATGATGGTATTTTGTTTCTAATGTCAATGCCCTATTTTGCGTTTTTCTTATTTTGTTTCTTCTATTATTTCCAAAAGAAAAAAACGAAGGCATTAAATTAATGTTTTGATTTCGTCAATAAAATATTATTTTCAATTATTAAAGTTTAGACTATCTTTTACTGTTGTCATTTCAGCAACAGCAGGATATCTAATTGGCGTAGAAAATTTTGATTATATAGAATTAATTTTATTAGCTCTAGGCGGTTTTTTAGTCACTGGATCAGCAAATGGATTTAATCAAATCTTAGAGAAAGACTATGATAAGCTTATGTTACGAACAATGCATAGGCCCCTACCAAAGAAAAACCTTACAACATTAAATTCTCTAATTTTCTCTTTTATTATTGGGGTATTGGGATTATATCTATTGAGCATGATAAAACCACATGGAAGTTTTTATGGTTTTTTATCAAAATCATCTGCGTTTGGATTATTGTCTCTTATGATATATGTTTTGTCTTATACTCCATTAAAAAGAATGTCAACGGTGTCAATATTTGTAGGGGCAATTCCTGGGGCAATACCTGTGCTTTTAGGATGGGTGGCTGCTACTGATGATTTTGGCTTAGCCGTAGGATTGTTATTTGCTATTCAGTTTTTATGGCAATTCCCTCACTTTATTTCAATCTCTTGGATTAGAGATGATGAATATAAAAAGGCAGGATTTAAAATGATGTACGGAGAAGAAAAGGGAAAATACCCAGCAGTAATAGCTTTAATCACATCCACTGTAATGACTATTATTTCTGTTTTGCCATTTTTTTTAGATTTAAATTTTATTAATCTTTCCATTGTATCCTTTATTTTGGTTTTAACACTAGGGATTTGGTTTACATTTAATAGCTATAAATTACTCAGAACACCTGAAGATTCGGTTGCTAAAAACCTAATGATATCTTCTTTAGTTTATTTACCTTTTATGCAGCTTATTTATGTAATGGACAAGTGGGTAATTAAATGGTTTTTTTAAAAATAAACAGACAAAAAACGGTTGAAGCTAATAATATGAAGGCTCCCAATTGATGAATAACTCCAAGCCAAACAGGTACTCCAAGTACGAGAGTTATAATACCAAGAACCATTTGTATAAACACTGTTATTAAAAGTGTATTCACACCAATTCTTTCAATTTTATTTAAATTAAATTTTTTGGATTTTACAAATAGATAAACTATAAAGCCAAAAACCAGATAGGCAAAAGATCTGTGAATAAATTGAACTCCTGCCAATCCATTAATAAAATTATCCCAAAAAGGAGTCATGGCATAAACAGATTCAGCAATCCAATCACCATGCATTTTAGGCCAAGTGTTATAAATTTTACCCGCATCTAATCCAGCAACAAAAGCTCCATAAATAATCTGGATTAGCACTAAAAATATGAGTGTAAATGAGATTTTATATAAAGTTATATTACTAAATTCTTTTTTTGGAAAAACTAGCGAAAGTGCTATCCAAAAAGTATATGAGAACGTTAGAAATGCTGTTGTGAGATGTGTGGCAAGTCTTACATGACTTACATCAGGATTGTTAACTAATCCACTCTTAACCATCCACCAACCTAGAAAACCCTGAGTTGCCCCCATAAAAAGCAATATTGTTGTTTGAAATATTAATTTTTTTGAAAATCTTTTTCTAATAAGGAAATATAGATATGGGATAATAAAAACTAAGCCGATAAATCTTCCAAGCAATCTATGAATATATTCCCAAAAGAAAATGTTTTTAAAATCTGAAAGAGAAAACATGAAGTTTCTTTCTTTAAATTCTGGGAACTGCTTGTATTGTTCGAAGGCGTCTATCCATTCTTGATGATTTATTGGGGGTATGGCTCCCATAAATAATTTCCAATCAACCATGGATAAGCCTGAACCGGTTAATCTAGTTACTCCGCCAACAATTACCATAGTAAAGATTAGAAAACAACCAGAAAATAACCACATTATAATAGAAACGTTCTCTCTTCTAATATTTTGCATTAATAGACGTAATAAGGAGAAATCATTAGATAAACTACAACCCCTGTTACAGCCACATAAAGCCAGATTGGAAATGTAATTTTTGATATTTTTTTATGTGCTAGAAATTCTTTTTGAAATGCTCTAACATAGCTTATTAAAACTAGGGGGATTAGAGCAATTGATAAAAGAATGTGTGATATAAGAATAAAAAAATATATCGATTTAGTGAGTCCTTCACCACCGAAAGGCGTGGGGTCTGTAGTCATGTGATAAGCGATATACATCACAAGAAAAACAAGAGATAGGGCGATACATGTTTGCATTAATCTTTGATGCAATTTAATTTTCTTGGATTTAATTGCGACCAATGCTAACACTAATAACACAGCGGTTAATGCATTTAGAGAGGAGTAAATAGGTGGAAGAAAAATTGGTAATTCATAATCTACTCTTACCCCAAATAAAATAGCAACAACTACGGGAATAGCGACAGAAATAATTTTAATCCAAACTCCATATTTGTTTTTTTCTTGCATTCTTATAGATTTCTAATTTTTAATTCATCAAGTTGATCTTTTGAAATATAAGATGGTGAGTCTATCATAACATCTCTCCCAGAATTGTTTTTTGGAAATGCAATAAAATCTCTGATTGACTCTTCTCCACCTAAAATTGCACAGAGCCTGTCAAAACCAAATGCAATACCGCCATGTGGCGGCGCGCCATACTCAAAAGCATCCATTAAAAAACCAAATTGTTCCTTTGCCTCTTCATCAGTAAATCCTAGATGTGTGAACATTTGTTTTTGCAACTCCTTATCATGAATCCTTATCGATCCTCCTCCAATTTCATTTCCATTCAACACAAGATCATAGGCATTTGCTCTAACAGACTTTGGGTCTGTTTTAATTTTTGCAATATCTTCTGTTTTTGGAGCAGTAAAAGGATGATGCATCGCATGATATCTTTGCGAGTCTTCATCCCACTCTAACAATGGAAAGTCTACAACCCAGAGAGGAGCAAATTCTTTAGGATTTCTCATATTTAAATCCTCAGCTAATTTTAATCTAAGTGTTCCTAAGGCTTTTCTAGTTTTTTCAGTTTCTCCAGACATCATTAACAACAAATCTCCTTCATTACAACTTGCATTTTCTTTCCATATGTTTTTTATCTCATCACTAAAAAACTTATCTACACTAGATTTAATAGTTCCATCCTCATTGAATTTACAATAAATTAAACCAGTAGCACCTACTTGAGGTGTTTTAACAAAATCAATTAATTTATCTAGCTGTTTTCTTGAAAAGTTGGCACACCCTTTTACTACAAAGCCAATAATAATTTCTGCATTATCAAAAACTTGAAAATTATATCCTTTTGAGCTTTTTGTGAAATCAATAAATTTCATATCAAAACGAATGTCAGGCTTATCTGAACCATATAATGAAATTGCTTCGTCATATGAGATCTTTGGAAATTCATTTATCTCTACTCCTTTTATTTCTTTTATTAAATGCTTTGTCAATCCTTCAAATGTCATTAAAATTTCTTCTTGATCAACAAAAGACATTTCACAATCTATTTGTGTAAATTCTGGTTGTCTGTCGGCTCTAAGATCCTCATCTCTAAAACATTTTACAATTTGGTAATATTTATCCATACCACCGACCATCAATAATTGTTTAAAAGTTTGAGGGGATTGTGGAAGCGCATAAAATTGTCCTTGATTCATTCTTGATGGTACAATGAAGTCTCGCGCTCCTTCAGGAGTTGATTTTATTAGGTAAGGAGTTTCCACCTCAATAAAATCTATATTACTTAAATATTTTCTTGTTTCTAATGAAATTTTATTCCTTAAAAGAAGATTATCTTTAATTACATTTCTTCTGATATCAAGGTATCGATATTTCATTCTTAACTCATCTCCACCGTCGGATTGGTCTTCAATTGTAAATGGTGGTGTTTTGGAGATGTTTAGGATATTAAGCTGTAAAACTTCAATTTCAATTTCTCCGGTAGATATCTGAAGGTTTTTAGAGCTTCTTTCAATAACCTTACCAGCAACTTGAATAACAAATTCTCTTCCTAAACTTCTTGCTTTTAAGCATAGCTCACTATTTTTTTCAAGATTAAAAGCTAGTTGTGTTATTCCATATCTATCTCTCAAATCAATGAACGTCATACCTCCTAGATCTCGTGTTTTGTGTACCCATCCACATAAAGTCACTTGTTGATCTTTGTTGGTGATATTTAATTCTCCAAGATTATGTGTTCTAAACATTTGATAGATTTTATATTGCAAAATTACAAAATTGCCTTTTAATAAACACTATTTTTGTTAGATGGAAATAAAGCCTAAATCAGATGAGTATTTCATGCAAAAAGCACTTGAACAAGCTCAAATTGCTTTAGAATTTGATGAGGTTCCAGTGGGAGCAGTCATTGTGTGTAATAATCAAATTATCGCTAGAGGTCATAATTACATCGAACATTTAAATGATGTTACTGCGCATGCTGAAATGCAGGCCTTTACTTCTGCTTCCGATTATATCGGGGGTAAATATTTAAGGGAGTGTACATTATATGTGACTCTTGAACCTTGTGTAATGTGTGCTGGGGCATCATATTGGACCCAAATTAGTAGAATTGTAGTTGGAGCAAGAGATTTAAAAACGGGCTTTTCTTCTTTGAAAAAAGATATACTTCACCCTAAAACTCAAATAGAGTTTGGAGTTTTAGCGAACGATTCAACAAAATTGCTTCAAAATTTTTTCAAAAAGAAAAGAAAATAACTATAAATTTGTAAAAAAAATAAATATGTATCCAGAAGAAATTTGTAGTCCAATGAGAGAAGACTTAACATCTGTAGGCTTTGTTGAAATGAAAGATTCTGATAAGGTTTCTGAAATTTTAGGTAAAAAAGAAGGAAGTGTTCTTGTGATGATTAATTCAGTGTGTGGATGTGCTGCGGGTAATGCACGCCCAGCTGTAAAAATATCGACAACATACTCCAAAACTCCTGATCTTTTTACAACAGTTTTTGCAGGTCAAGATATTGGAGCAACTGCTACTGCAAGAGAATATATGTTACCCTATCCACCCTCTTCTCCTTCTATTGCACTGTTTAAGGATGGTAATCTTGTGCATTTTATAGAAAGACACCACATTGAGGGAAGGCCGGCAGAAATGATTGCCGAAAATCTTCAGCAGGCCTTTAATGAGTATTGTTAAGTTCTAGAAAATCACTTTATTTTTTGCTTAATAAATGCAACCTAAATTATATTGCATAATTGTATTAATTTACTAGATGTGTAAATGTAATTATGTGATTTAGGGATATAAGGGGTTTTTTTGTATCTTGCAGCTTTTTAAAACAAACATTTAATTTTTTACACTATGATGAAAAAATTATTATTGCTTATTTCTACATTGTTTTTTGTTTTTCTCTCTGTCGAAGCAAATGCACAAGTTGCAATTAATTCTATTACTGTCTCAAGTCCCATTAGTTGTAATGGTGATTTAGCAGATATTAATGTTTCAGTTGATAATGACACAAGTTCTCTTGGAAGCCCTCCCGCCTTTGTTCCCTATCAATTAAAAGTATTTAAGCCAGGTGCTTTTGCTACAGTACCTTATTTATCATCTTCAATAACTACAGGCTCTAATGTTACAGCAAATGGCTTGACAGAAGGCTTTTATTATGCTCTTGTGGTAGACTCATTAGCTTTTGTAGCTGCATTTCCTGCTCCTTTTTTTAGTAACTCTCAATTTTTAACAACTGTTTTATCAGATCCATCTGTATATGATTACGATACTCTAACTTTAGTAGAGCCACAAGAATTAAACAGTTCTGACACAACTTTAACATTTAATCAATGTTTTGGAGATTGTAATGCTTCCCAGCTAATTTCAATTTCTGGTGGAACGCAACCTTATATTGTTAATGGACTTTCAATTTCCGCACCAGATACTCTTTTTGCCGGTTTGTGCGCAGGTAATTATAACTATACAGTTACTGATGCAAATGGATGTGTTTTGTCTTCAACTTCTTCTACATCTTTTACAATTACTGAACCAAATATTTTATCTGTTGCAGGAAATATAACCTCTAATTTTTCTGGCCAAAACATATCATGTTTTGGAGCTTCTGATGGTGAAATCACAGCAAATGTAACATCTGGCTCACCACCTTATGAATATTCAATTGACAATGCTAGTTGGACTTCAAACCCTGTATTCTCGGGTTTGTCCTCGGGTTCTTATACTATTTTTTATAGAGATGCTAATCTTTGCTTAAATGATGAGACATTTAATCTAATTGATCCAAATGATCTTAGTGGTACTATAAATATTAATTCTATAGTTTCTTGTTTTGGTGTTAATGATGCTCAGATTCAATTTAATGTTGATCCAATTTTATCTGGAACTCCAGGCTTAGGAGCAAATCCTTATTCTTATTCTTTAAATGGTGGAGGATTTTCCAATTCCTCTATTTTTAACAACTTATTTGGTAATCAGATGTATGAAATTACTGTAAGTGATGCTAATAGCTGTACATATAGTGATTCTATCTTTGTCACTCAACCAGATGATATCTCCTACAGTGCAAATGTGACTTCTACAAACATTTATAATGGGTTTGGAGTTAGTTGTAATGGTTCAGCTGATGGTGAAATTACTTTTTCAAATATTTTAGGGGGTACTCCTAACTTTTCGTTTTCTATTGACGGAGGAACGACTTTTTTCTCTGATTCTGTGTTTAATAGCGGAAATGGAGCTAATATTTCAGAAGGAACTTATACAGTGCAGGTACAAGACGGTGCAGGTTGTTCAACTAGCTCATTATCCCTTACAGTAACTGAACCAATAATATTTTCCTCAACTGCTATAGAGACCCAGGGAACAAGCTGCTTTAACTCATGTGATGCGTCATTAACGGTTAATGTTTCTAATGAGCCGACACTTCTTAACTCACTTGTCTATGATTTAAGCGGTATTACCCAATTTCAAAATCCCACATTTAATAGTCTGTGTGGTTCAATTAACTATGGTGATTATTATCTTAGTGTAACTGATGCAAATAATTGTATAGCATATGATACAATTTCTTTATCTGAGCCACTAGACTGGTCGTATACTTTAGATTCTTTGCCCGAGTTTTGTTTTTCAGGTCAAGGTTCTGCAACCATTACAGTTGATCCAAATACAGGAACTCCCCCTTACAATTACCTATGGTCCGATGGTCAGACTTCATCTACTGCAAGTTCATTAGTTACAGGAGTATATTCTGTTGTGGTTACAGACAATAATGGTTGTAGTTTTTCTGAAAGTATTTTTGTTGATCAGGCTGATTTAGTTTTAAATTATAATATTATACCAGCTTGTAATAATGCAAATGATGCAACAGCCGAAGTTATTCCAAATGGTACACCTCCATATACTTATTTATGGAGTGATGGACAAACAACGGCAACCGCAATTAACCTATCCAGTAACACTTCTTATACTGTAACTGTGACAGATGTAAATTGTATTGAAACAATAAGTATCACAACACCAAATAGTGCTATTGTAGATTTGCAATTAAATAATTCTAATTCTCAGGATTCTGTTTTATGCTATGGAGATCCATCAAACGGAATTGAGGTTATTGCTTCAGGTGGTACAGGTCCAAATACTTATCAATACTATATCCCTTTTTACTATCCTGTTCCTCAAAATACTGGAGTATATACTGGGCTTTTTGCTGGTAATTATTCTATTTACACAACTGATGGTAATGGTTGTACAGATAGTACAAGTGTTCCTATTTTCGAGCCAACCGATCTAAGTACATATATTATTTTAGATTCTGCAACTAGTTGTTTTGGTGGAAATGACGGATCTGCAGCTGTTTCTGGAACAGGTAGTGGCTCTAATCCTTTAGGCGGTACAGCTCCATATTCCTATGTTTGGTCTAATGGGGCAAATGGTCCTTATGCTACAAACTTAAGTTCTGGTAGTTATACGCTAACAATCACTGATGATAACGGATGTATTTCATCTGATTTGGTAACCGTATTAGAACCCACAATACTGCAGTCTCAAGCAAATGTTTTAAGTAACTCAAATTGTTCTGCAGCCCAAACTTTAGCATCTGGTGAAATTGAAGTAGTTGTTTCTGGTGCAACTCCTAGCTATTCATATTTATGGAATACTGGTGACACAACATCCACTATAGATTTTCTTTTACCGGGTACTTATACTGTTCTTGTAACAGATGCAAATGGATGTTCTTTAGATCTTGATACAGCAGAAATATTAGCTGGGCAAAATCCTGATTTAATTACAACAACTGAAGACATCAGTTGTTTTGGAGCTAATGATGGTGTTATTACTCCATCTGCTAGTGGAGGTGCATCACCTTATTTATTTAGCAATGATGGAGGAAGTACTTACTATACATCAGGAAATACATTTAGTAATTTAGATGGTGGTTTTTACTTTGTAACTGTTGTAGATTCGTTAGGTTGCTTGGATACAGATTCAATTTTTGTTGAAGAGCCTGCCTTACTTGAGGTTACAAATATAAATATTGATAACATTAGTTGTAATGGAGCTAATGATGGGCAATTAACTCCTGTCATATCCGGTGGTAGGCTTCCTTATACTTATTCATGGAATGATTCGAATAATCAAAATACCGCAATCGCAATTGGATTATCTTCTGGAAACTATACTCTTACAGTTACTGATAGTTCAGGATGTATAGCCGTATCCAACGCCTCAATTATTGAGCCAGATATTTTAGAAATAACATCTATTTCTTCTGATAGCGCTCTTTGTTTTGGTGAGTCTAATGGAAATGTATATTTATCCTTTTCAGGAGGAACACCAAATTATAATTTTAATTGGAGTTTTGGTGGAACCACAGCAAATTCTAATGCACCTGCAGGATTACATACAATAGATGTTACTGATGCAAATGGTTGTACAGTTGATTCTGTGATTTTTGTTGAACAACCAAATCAGATTCTAACTTCATTCACTAGAGACTCTGTTTCATGTCAAGGCTTGTCTGATGGTTGGGCTACAGTTACTGCTGTAGGGGGCACAGGTAATTTTTCATATTTATGGGCAAATGCTAGCGACTCTTCTTCTGCTTATAATTTATCCGCTGGATATCAGCTAGTTTCAATAACAGACGAAAATATGTGTGTTATTTTAGATTCTGTAGAGATTTATGAGCCTAACTATGTCTTATCTATTGATTCTATTATAACTTCTGATATTACTTGCTATTCAGCAAACAATGGCACTATTGCTGTATATGCTTCAGGAGGTTTAAGTTTGGAATATTTTAAATCTGATGGTTTTACAACAAACTCACAAATAAATAATTTATTTACAAGTGTTGCTCCAGGATCATACACTATAACTGTTGAAGATTTTAAAGGATGTTTTGATAGTGAGACATTAACAATGTCACAGCCTGACTCACTGTATATTGATACCACAACATTTTCACATGTACAATGTTTTGGATTGAGTAATGGATCAATTGACAATATTATTGCTTTGGGAGGAACAGGATCATATCAATTTTCAGTTAATGGAGGACCAGTATATTCAAATACGGCTTACTTTAATAGCTATGATGCTGGAACTTATACAGTAGAAGTTTTTGATGATAATAACTGTATCGCACAGGATGTTATTATAATTGAGGAGCCACCTGTTTTAAATGTAGCAATAAACCCTTCGTTATTTAATAATTATCAAATCAGATGTTATGGTGATAATTCTGGTACAGCTGATTTTAGTATTAATGGGGGAGCAGCTCCATATTTAAAAACAACAACATCATCCAATGGAGATACACTTACTTCATCATATTTATCTAGTGTTTCTGGATTAATTGCAGGAACATATGACTTTATTGTAGAAGATTCATATGGTTGTATTTATCTAGAAAGCATTACATACAATCAACCAGATACAATATTACATTCATTTGTTGCAAATCATGTTACTTGCAATGGATGGAACAATGGTTCATTAACCGATGTAGTTTCAGGTGGAGTGGGCAACCCTACAACATATCATTATCTATGGAATACGGGAGACACAACATATTCTCTAACTAATTTGTCAGTAGGGATTTATGGCATTACAGTTACTGATGACAACGGATGTTCTAATTACGACCAATTTGAGATTAATGACACAAATAAATTACACGCAGAGGTTGATTTACTATTAACAAATAATGTCACGTGTTATGATTATTGTGACGGTGAAATCGCATTAAATATTAGTGGAGGAATTCCAAATATTACTCCAAATGGTAATGCTATATATTTATATCAATGGAACGACACTTTATTACAAACAACTTCTACTGCTGTAGGTCTTTGTGTAAATAATAATACTAACTCAACAATATATACATGTATTATTTCTGATGCTCAAGGATGTTATGATACTGTGTTGTATTCTCTTTTACAACCAGAACAATTACAAACAACTATTGATCTTGTTAATCCAGTAGCTTGTTTTGGAGAGAGTTCAGGAAAAATAAAAGCTGAGGCGCAAGGTGGAAATACACCCCCACCTTACACTTATGCATGGAACAATGGAGTGAGTACTTCAAACAATAATAACATTATTGCTGGTAATTATGTTGTAGTAGTAACAGATAACAAGGGATGTAGTGATACTGCTGAAATCACTCTTGTAGAGCCAACAGTACTGTCAGTTGCCATTTCCGAGTCTGATGTAACGTGTTTTGGTTCTGACGACGGAGAAATTACTGCAACACCTAGTGGCGGAACTCCAGAGCCTGGAATACCTCCAACCTACTATTATCTTTGGGATGACGCAGCTAGTCAAACTACCCCGACAGCAACAGATTTATCTCCTGATGTATATACTGTAACTATTACAGATGCAAATGGTTGTACAGTTACAAGTCAAACCGTAAATATAAGTGGACCAACTAATGAGTTAGTTGTTACAGCTGATTCAACTGATGAAACCTGCTTATTAAATGATGGTTCAGCTCAAGTATTTGTACTTGGTGGCGTACCAAATTATGATTTTGTGTGGACTGGTCCGGCAGGCTTTAGTAATAATACAAATTCAAATATTTCAAATTTAACTCCTGGATTATATTCAGTTACTGTTACAGATGCAAATGGTTGTGAAGTATCTACTACAACTACTGTTAATGGGGTAACAGAGATATTCTTACCAGATAATGTTAGTTTGTTAGATACAACTATATGTTTAGGAACCACTATTACTTTAGATATACAGCAAAAGCCAGGTTTATTTTATGCTTGGGATGATGGATCGACAAATGCAGACAGAGAGGTTTCACCTACAAACCCAGTTAATAATTATTTTTTAACTGTTGTTGATCCTAATTGTTTAAGTCCTTATACAGTTGAGGCGGTTGTAAGAGTTACGCAAGTTGAAAATACTATTTTAAACAGTGCCAATACTATGGCTGGTGACAATCCAATTATAACTTTAGATGATCAAATTAATCTACAGTCCAATAATTTATTTGACGCTTACTTATGGTCAAATGGCAGCTCTTCAAGCAGTATTTCAGTACAGCCTTTTGCGTCTACATGGTATTCTCTAACGGTAGACTCCTCTGGATGTTTGGGTATAGATTCTATATATGTTGTGTTAGGAGTAATTCCTTATGATGCAATTACTCCAAATGGAGATCAAATGAATGATTTTTGGGAAATTTTAGATATCGAAAACTATCCTTCAGCTATAGTAAAAGTATTTAATCGTTGGGGAGAAATAGTTTTTGAGAGTAATGGTGGAGCTGCTTATATTCCTTGGGATGGAATGTTTGAATCTAAAGAATTGCCAGTTGGAACTTATTATTATGTTATAGATTTAAATAATGGTGAAGATCCTCAAACTGGCCCAATAACAATTGTAAGATAAATAAAATAAATATGAAAAAAATATCTTTTTTACTCTTAGCTTTTATTTTTAGTGGATTAATATACAGTCAGCAATTACCGCAGCTTACACAATTTATGGATAATGGGTATGTATTAAATCCAGCATTTGCTGGAATGGATGATTATTATCAAGTACGTACTACTGTTAGGAATCAATGGACAGGAATAACTGATGCTCCAAGCACAACAATCTTAAGTATTTATGGAAAGCAAGAAGATAATGTAGGTCTTGGTGGAGTGATTTTTAATGATCAATATGGTCACACAAGTAGAGCAGGCGGAGCAATTTCATATGCATACCACTTATCGTTAAATGAAAAGATTAAACTTTCACTAGCATTATCTGGTGGCTTTACTCAATTTAAAATTGATAAAAACGGATGGAATGTTTCAAATCCAAATGATCCATTAACACAAGGAGATGTTATAGTTGAAACAGTTCCAGATGCAACATTTGGATTTAATTTGTATTCTAAGGATTGGTATCTTGGAGTTGCAATACCACAATTACTTACAAGTAATCTTAATCTTTTAGATAATAATTTGGCCAATACTTTATCTACAGATCAATCAGGAACTCTTTCAAGACATATATATGTTATGGGTGCCTATAATTTTTCTGCTAGTAAAAATTGGAATATTGAACCATCTTTATTGCTAAAATCAGTTACACCATCTCCTTTGCAGTTTGATTTTGCAATAAAGGCAACTTATGATAAAAAACTTTGGTTTGGTGCAGATTATAGATCTACAGGTGATATAGGTGCTTTATTCGGTTATTCAATAAATGATAGATATTTAATTGGTTATTCTTACGATATTTTAAACTCAGAATTATCTGACTATTCTACAGGTTCTCATGAATTTATGCTTGCTATTAAACTTAAAACAGTTCAACCAAATTTAGTTAAGTAGTAGGAAAATGATATGATAAAAAAACCCTCTTGGATAAGAGGGTTTTTAAGTTGTACGGTTAAGTTGGGAAAGGATTGCACAACAAAAACAAGTTATTACGACATCGCAAATATATATTAATGTATAGCTATAAATATTTAAAATTATACAAGCTATTAACACTAAATTGTTAATTATCAACACCTTAATTCTTATTCTATGAACAGAGCGCTTTTATTTTTAATTATAATATTTTTTATTTCATGTAGCAATAAAAGTACTTTAGTCTATGAAAAAACAGATATACTTAGTTTAGATAAGATTTTGAATGACACGGATATTATTATTTTAGATGTAAGAACATCAGAAGAAATAGATGCTGGATATATTCCTAATTCTACATTTATAGATTATTATGATAAAAATTTTGAGAACAAAATAAATTTAATTGATCCTAGCAAAAAGATTTACACCCTTTGCAAAAGTGGAGGGAGAAGTGTTAAGGCAGCAGAAATTTTATCTAAAAATGGTTTTCGGAATGTCTATAATTTAGAAGGTGGGTTTATGCGATGGAAAGCTAACAAGATGCCTTACGATATAAATTTAGTTAATAATGATTCTTCAAATACTGATCTGATAAGTGAAATAAGGTTAGATTCTCTTATTAAAAACAATACTAATACATTAATTTATATTTCTACCAAATGGTGTTCCCCGTGTAAAAAAATGGAACCTATAATTGATAAGTTAGTAGATAATAATGGTTCACTAAAGGTTATAAAGATTGATTTAGATGCTAATACTTACGCTCAAGAAAGGTTTGATGTCAAATCGTTACCTGCTCTTGTTTTGTATGAGAATAATTCAGTTGTTTGGCACAAAAATGGTATAATTGCATACGATGATTTAATTAGTTTTTTTTAGCCTTTTTCTTGAAAAATTAATTGTTCTAGCTCTATAAAAAATGAAAATAGCAATCTTAGGTACTCGAGGTATTCCTAATAATTATGGTGGTTTTGAGCAATGTGCCGAATCACTTTCTATTGGCTTAGTTAAAAGAGGGCATAAGGTTACAGTATATAATCCCAATTTCCATCCGTTTAAAGAAAATAATTATAAAGGGGTTAAAATTGAACACATTTATAGTCCACAAAATATTATAGGAACAGCACCAGCTAATTTTGTTTTTGATTATTTGTGTTTGAAGCATGCGATAAAAAATCAATACGATATCATCCTTGAACTTGGACTAATTACTGCTGCTCCTGCTATTATTTTATGTAATAAAAAATCCAGTATTGTAGTTACTAATTTAGACGGACTTGAGTGGAAGCGCGCCAAATGGAGTTCAGCAGTAAGAGTAATTACTAAGGCTCTAGAAAAGTTTGGAGTTCTCAATTCAAATTTCTTAGTTGCTGATAATATTGCAATACAAGAATATATTAAATATAATTACAATGTTCCTTCTGAATTTATAGCATACGGTACTGAAAAAGTAGGTCTGTTAACTAAAAAAACAATTGATAAATACCTTCTTCACCCAGATAATTATACTCTAACAATTGCACGACTTGAGCCAGAAAATAATTTAGAGCTAATGTGTGATGGATATTTATTGTCCGATAATCAACTTCCATATTATATAATCGGAAATCACAATACTAAATATGGAGCCTTCTTAAAAGAGAAATATAAAAACACAAATATTCATTTTCTTGGTGCTATATTTAATAAAGAAGAATTAGATACATTTAGATATTATGCCTCATACTATTTACATGGTCATTCTGTTGGTGGAACTAATCCCGCACTTATAGAAGCGATGGCGTCTCAAGCCTTTGTAGTAGTTCATGATAATCCATTTAATAAATCTGTTGTAAGTGAAAATACGTTTTCATTTAGTAGTAAAGAAGAATTAAAATTAATATTTGAAGATGATAGTTTGTTAAAACAAAGAGAAGAGATTGCTCGTGAAAACCTTAAAATCATTAATTCAAGATACAAATGGGATTTGATTGTTGAGAAGTATGAAAAATACTTTTTAAAAATATTAAGTGATAAAAAGATCTGAAGAAATAGCATCAGCCAACAACATTCCATCTTTAGTTAACTCATAATTTTTGTTTTGAATAACTTTCTTTTGTTTTATCCATTTCTGTATTTCTTTCTTAAAATGATTTTGAATATCAACATCAAAATTTTTGTTTAGAAAATCAAAACTTACCCCCCATTTAGTTCTTAAGCAGGTTAATATATATTCATTATATTTTTGTTTTTGATTTAGTAGCTCAAGCTCAAAGTAAACTTGACTATTTTTAACCCTTGAAATATATTTTGAATTACTTTTTATATTCCATCTTCTTTCTTTTCCATTAAACGAATGTGCAGAAGGTCCTATTCCCAAATACCATTTGTCTTCCCAGTAAGAGGAATTGTGTTTTGACATCATATTTTTTTTGCAAAAATTAGATATTTCGTATTGAATAAAATTCATTTTTTCAGACATGTCTTGCAGTAGTTTAAATTGACTTTCAATAACAGAATCTTCTACTTGAGATATCTTTTTACTTTTAACTAAATAATGTAGATGTGTATTGGGCTCAACGGTTAAGGCATATGCCGAGAAGTGAGTAATATTCAAGGTAGATAATTGATTTAAATTTTCTTCCCACTGTTTCATGCTTTGGCCAGGAATGCCATATATTAAATCAATAGTAATATTTTTTATGCCAGAATTATATGCAAGATTAACCGCATCTATAGCCTGAGTAGAATTATGACTTCTATTCATAAATTCTAAGTCCCTATCATAAAAAGATTGAACTCCTATACTAAGTCTATTGACTCCAATATTTTTTAATGCTGTAATTTTCTTCTCTGTAATATCATCGGGATTTAGCTCTAATGTTATTTCCGCTTTTTGACTTACTTTATATGTAGACTGAATTTTTTCTAATAAATATTTAATTTTTTCACTATCTACCAGCGAAGGAGTACCTCCACCAAAGTAAATTGTTTCTACTGTTTTTTCACTTAAGTAATGTTTTCTTTCTTCAATTTCTAAGCACAAACATTCTATCATTTGACTCATATTTTTCATGTTTATTGAAAAATGGAAATCACAGTACGTACACTTTTGTTTACAATATGGAATATGTATATATATACCAGCCAAGAATAGAGAATAAAAAGTTCAGAAGTAAATTTACAAACTATTTAGTCTAAAAATCTGGAAATATTTTTTTTCTCAGCAATAGAGCATTTATCTAATTTGCCAAACCAACGATTTCTATTAGAAGCAATATAGTCGTATAAAACATTAAGAATTTTTTTTGGGAGTATTCTGAAAAGAAGCGACAATTTATATACCCCTCCTAATTCATATATAATATATATAATAGCTTCAGATTTAACATAAACGTTTTTGTTGTAAAATGCTACTGAATCAATTTTATCAAGTTGATCAATAGATTTTTCAAATATTTTTTTTGCGGTCACTCCCTTTGTTGAGGAAAATTTAAAAATCTCATTTTTATCTAGTTTAATTAGATATTTAACAAAATTATTACACATCAAACATGTTGAGTCAAATAATATTATTTTCTTCAAAATACAATTTAATTTATAATTAGTCTAAATTAAAACACACAAATTACTTTGTAAAGTTAAAAAACTATTTAATTTTGCATTATTAATAATTAGTCTAAATAAAAATAAAATAATGAAACTTAATAAATTACTTTTTTCTTTTCTAATTGTATTTTCAAATTCAATATATTCTCAATCTGTTTTTAATGAAAATTCATCAACTAGAATTCTAGCTGGTAACCAAGGATTGAATATTGGAGGATATGCGCAAATCGATTTCAACAAAAACTTAAATGATGATGATACCCATTACAATAGTAAATTTGATGTCCATCGATTTGTTACATTTTTTGGTTATAATTTTAATGAAAAAACCTCATTTGTTGCAGAAGTAGAAATGGAGCACGTTGTTGAACTCTACGTTGAACAAGCATTCCTAAGTCATCGATTAAATGAACATTTAACTTTTAATTCTGGACTAATGTTAATACCGATGGGTATTCAAAATTTATTTCATGAACCGCCAACATTCAACGGTGTTGAAAGAACTAATGTTGATAAATATATAGTTCCAACAACATGGAGAGAAATTGGTATTGGTTTAACCGGAAGAATTAATTCATATGCTATTAATTACGAATTAATGCTTGTTAACGGTTTCAATGGTTATTCAGATGGTAACGCATCCTTTAGCGGTTCAAGCGGTTTAAGAAGTGGAAGACAAAAAGGAGCAGAATCTTATATGACTAATTTTGATTTTGCAGCTCGAATAAATTATTATGGTCAACCAGGACTTTCGTTAGGATTATCTACATATATAGGTAATTCAGAAAGCGAAGAATATAATGGACTTAATTTAGATGATGATTTAGATGTTTTATCTGCTGACTCAACTATAGTTGGTATCAACATGTTTGGCGTAGATGTTAGGTATAATACTGGCCCATTAATAATAAAAGCTCAATATGTTATAGCTAATATTTCAAATACAGAACAATATAATACTAAATCAAATACTGACTTAGGAAAAACCCTTTTAGGACATTATACTGAATTAGGTTATAATTTCTTTAATACTAAAAAAACAAATGAAGAATTGATAGGTTTTATTAGGTGCGAAAATTACAATACCCATGCAGAAGTAGATGATTTAATATTAAAAAATGACAAGTATAATAGAACCGATGTAACTTTTGGTATTGGATGGAAATTAACAAAAGGAGCAATGTTAAAATTTGATTATCAAATTCTTTCTAATGAATCAGATGATAAAAACACATCTCGCATAAACTTTGGAACAGCAATTTGGTTTTAAAATCTAAAAAATTAATTTTCAGATCTATATTTACTATTTATATTATTTTTATAGTAGTAATATTCTCTTCGTTCTATGATCCTTGGGTTCCTTCAGAACAATATCTGAAAAAAATCGAAAAAAAAATCCCACAATTTATAAGTGTTAATGAGCCTATTATAAATTTATTCTACATTTCTCCAGATCAAATATGTTATTATAAGATTATGAAACATGAACTACATAAAGGATACGTAGTAATTGCCAAAGCTCCTAGTAAACACCATTTTTTTGATTTTTATGTAATACTTGATAATCAAAGAAATATAAGTAAAGTAGAAATATTGAAATATAGAGAAAATTGGGGGTATGAAATAAGCAATAAAAAATGGTTAAGACAGTTTCAAAAATTATATGATAGCAAATTGGGATCTAGACATCATGTTCAAGCAATTTCTGGAGCAACAATATCTGTAACCTCCCTGTGTAATTATATTGATAAAATCCTAGATCATTTAAAATCGATTTAAAATAAAGTAATATTTTACATACTACTTTTATTAGTTTTGCATAATGTATACTACTATTTTAATATTACACATTATACTAAGTATTGTTCTTTCCATTATATCTACTTATATTGTTTTTAGATCATTTTTTGGAATAATTAGAGAATATAATTTTTCGGTATATCATGACTTTTATGTTCCTGTAGCTGCAGTTTCATTATTATATTTTGAATTAGTTTTAGGATTATTATTATATTATTTACATATGAATAAATTAGAAAACTTTATTAGTCAGACTAATGCTAACGATTATTTTTCATCAAGGTTTTGGGCGGTAGAGCATACGATACTAATGTTTTTTGCAATAATTTTCGGTCATTTAGGATTAGTATACGCTAAAAACCTAAAAAATAGTGCGGCTAAGTTCAAAAAGAATTTTATTTATTTTGGACTATCTTTTGTGTTGATTATGATCTCACTATTAATGAATATTCCTAATAATGCATAATAGAAACAAAATTTTACTAGTTGAAGATGAAAAATCTTTAGCTAATGATGTGATTAATTACTTAAGTGAAAATAATTATAAGTGCACCCATACTAATAAATTGTCTAAAGCACGAGATTTAATAAAAAGAAATAATTACGATGCTGTTTTATTAGATCTGGGCCTTCCTGATGGAGATGGTTTGTCTCTAATTAGTGTTATTAAAAATAACGATAATACATGCGGAGTAATCATTATTTCTGCGAAAGATGCTGTCGATAAAAAAGTGGAAGGACTTGAACTTGGTGCTGATGATTATTTGACAAAACCATTTTTTATGCCTGAACTTAATGCGCGAATAAAGTCTTTAATAAGAAGGTTAAATTTTGAAGGGAATAATGAAATTAACGCAGGAAAACTTAGAGTAATTCCAGATCAAATGAGGCTTGTTGTTAATGAAAAAGATATTGAACTTACCAACACCGAGTTTAATTTATTATTATACTTTGTTTCAAACAGAAATAGGGTTCTTAGTAAAACAAATTTAGCGGAGTATATGTCGTCTAAATATTATGATTATGGTTTTTCTAATGATGTAATATATGGTCATATAAAAAATTTGAAGAAGAAAATAGAACAATCTGGAGCTCCTGACTACATTAAAAATGTTTATGGTGTAGGCTATAAATTTATTTCTGAATGAAACTGACTACTAAAACAGGCTTAAGTTTCATATCATTAAGTGCAATCTTTTTTTTATTTGGAAGTGTTTTTATGTACTTTGCTGTACGTGTTATTTTAGCTGAAGATCTTTCTTCTAGGTTATATCAAATGCAAAATGATTTTATTGAAAATCTAAATGAGGATAATGATATTAATTTTCTTAAAAGTAAGCATGTTTTTATAACTCAAACAGATAAGCATATTATCACTAATTTTTCTGATACCGTATTAATTGAATACGATCAGTATGTTTTATATCGGAAAATTAATTTTTATCATAATTTTAAAAATTATAACTACAAAATTGAGATACTTCAATCTCAAGCTCAAACTGACCTTTTAATATGGCGGATTGTAATATTAAATGTTGCTCTTGCAATGAGTTTTTTCTTAATTATATTTTTTTTAAATCATTTAAGTGTGAAAAGAGGACTAAGAATTTTTTACAAAACGGTAAGCAAATTAGAAAACTTTAATATAGGCAAGCCAGAACTAATTTCATTTGAAAACTCTGAGATCGATGAGCTTAATAAGCTTACTGATGTTTTTAAAAAGATGACATTGAAGATTAGTAATGACTATAAAGAACAAAAAGAATATACCGAAAATGTATCACATGAAATTCAAACTCCACTGGCAATTATAAGTTCTAAAGCTGATGAGTTATTACAATCTGAGAATTTAAAAAAAACAGAATTAGAGCAGCTTGAAATAATAATGAATACAACAACACGTCTTGCGAAAATTAATCAAGCCTTAATATTATTAACTAAAATTGATAATAGATTTTATACTAATGAAGAATCAATACCTCTTCTAAAATTAATAAATGAAAAGCTAAATTTCTTTGAGGATTTACTAACGGAAAAGAAGATTAACGTTAAACTTGATATTGATAGCTCTTATGATTTACAAATGAATAGTTACTTAGCACATACATTGTTTTTAAATTTAATAAAGAATGCAATTATGCATAATATTGTAAATGGCAAAATAATTATTAAATTAAATTCATCTAGTTTGTCAATTCTTAATACAGGCCCAGCATTAAATGTTACAGGAGATATATTTAAGAGATTTGTGAGAAGTGAGAATAAAGATAGTTTGGGAATTGGCTTGTCAATAGTTAAAAAAATATGCAGTTATTATTCAATCCCTATTAGTTATAATTTTAATAATTTACATGAATTCATAATGAATCTAGAAGATGGAAAATAAATATTTTAAAAATTTAACTGATGAAGAAAGGGAGATTCTAGCTAATAAAGGAACGGAGGCTCCTTTTTCTGGAGAATATAATAATCATTTTGAAAAAGGCTATTTTGTTTGTAGAGCATGTAATAATAAATTATACGAGTCAAAAACAAAGTTTGATTCAGGTTGTGGATGGCCATCATTTGATGATGAAATTCCTGGGGCAATAGTTAGATATCAAGACAATTCACTTGTAAGGCAAAGAACTGAGATATGTTGTTCAAAATGTGATGGGCATTTAGGACATGTTTTTCATGGTGAAAAAATTACCCCAAAAGATACAAGACATTGTGTAAATTCTTTAAGTATAAGGTTTATTGCTAGTTCTTCTTTAGAATAATTCCTTCGGTAAAGAAATTGCAAAGCTTGTACCTTCTTTTATTGTGGACTGCATTATATATAACTTTCCTTTATGATAATCTTTAATAATTCGTTTAGATAACGAAAGACCTAATCCCCATCCTCTTGTTTTTGTTGTAACACCCGGTTTAAATACATCATTAAACATCATCCTATCTATTCCTTTTCCGGTATCCTTAATAATGATCTCTACTTCATTTTTTCTCTCAACAAAACTTATATTAATCTTTCCCTTTCCTTGCATCGCATCAACTGCATTTTTACAAATATTTTCTATAACCCACTCAAGCAATGTTTTATTGACTTTCGCAAATAACGGTGTTTCAATTTTTTGAACTAAAAACTCAGTATTTTCAGACAATCTTGATTTAAGATATTTTACAGATTTATCAATTATTTCCACAACATCATATTTTTCTAATTTCGGTTTAGATCCAATCTTAGAAAATCGATCAGCAATGGTTTCTAGTCGAGTTAAATCTTTTTTCATTTCAAAAACCATATCGCCATTATCTTGATTTTTAATTAACTCAATCCAAGCCATCAAAGAAGAAAGGGGAGTAGCAATTTGATGAGCTGTTTCTTTTGCCATTCCTGCCCATACCTGGTTCTGCTCAGATTTTCTAGCAGAACTAAAAACCATGTATCCAATTAAAATAAATATAGTTATAAAAAAAAGTTGATAAATTGGATAGTATCTCAGATTGTTCAATAGTTCTGAATCACTATAATAAATCCACTGTTTATCTCCAATAAAGTTAATTTCAATGGGCTTATCATCACCTTCTCGCATTTCTTTTAAAGCAGATCTTAAGAAAGTTCCATACTTATTCTGTAGCTTCTTAGCTTTTATAAAAATTAAGCTATCATTACTATTACTAATAGCATTAGATTTGATTTTTTTATAATCGTTAAGAATAATACTATCATTTTTTGTGAAAAACTTAATATTTCTAGTTTCAAGAATACTATCGCATTCATCAATAAGTATTACAGGTATGTTAGTATTTTCAGAAATTACTTTAATTGCAAGAGAAAAATCACCTTGGCTAGATGCGCTTACTAATTGTTTTGTTGCTTGAGCCCATGTTTCAATTTTTTTTCTTTCCTCATTTTTCAGCTCTTTTACTAATCTACTTGTTATAAAAAGAGAGGCAACACTAATAAAGATTGCTAATAAGGACAGTACCAATTTCCAACGTTGTTTGTTTGAATAAATATTCATGTCAAGTAAATTTAATTAAAAATTATCATCCCATTCAATTTCTAATTCTTCCCCCTCCTCATCAGACTCTTTTTTATTAATTTCTTCAGAAATTATTTTTTTCACATCCAAAATTTCTTTTTTAATCTCATTTTTTAAATTTTCTTTGATCTTTAGCTTTTCAAATGAAATTTCACTATTTTCTTCATCTCCAACCATTCTTAATTGAAGATTTGTTTTTAATAAGCTAGTGCTATCCTGATTATTAAATTCTGTATCTTTTTTTCTAAATCTCTTTGCAAGTAAATCAGAAAGCAAAAGACTAATCTTGTAATTATATTCTTGATTAAAAAAGTGCTTCCCTGAAATTATTAGACTTAGTGCACTAGATTTGATTTCCATATTTGGAACAGAAATAATTTTATCTTTTATTTTAATTTCATTTTCAAGTTTAGAGAATTTAATGTGAGCTAAATCATCCAGTTTTACATAATTTGACAAACTTTCTAAAGGCTTGAAATCTATTAATTCTCCTTTTTCAATACTTACTTTGGAATCAATATTAATTTTATCTAAATCAATTTCAAGGAACTTATTTAATGTGATATTACAAATTATACTAGCAGAGCTTATTCCTTTTATATGTTTGGCCTTGATAAAATCTTGTCCAAAATTATTAAATGCACTAAATGTCTTTTTTACATCAATATTTTCAAGCTTTATATTTCCTGTTAGCTTGAAATTGTTTTCAGTATTTTTATAGAATTTACCGTTAAAAAGCATTTGACCACTTAAAAGATTCATTCTTAAATCTTTTGTGGAGACAGCATTGTCTTTATATATTAAATGGCAATTTATTTGATTAGGATATATGTTATTGTATGCAAGACTGTTAATGGAAGTTTTTAAATCAAGATTAAATATACTAGGCATATCATATGCTTGTGCTAATTTATTTTCTTTATCATTATTAGAAATTAGTGATTTCAAATTAAATGTAGTTGATGTTAGATCACCAATTACATGAACGACTTTTGTACTATCTACCAGAATATTATTAAATAGATTATGAATCACTCCATCAAATCTTAGATCACTATCTAAAATATTTATTTGGCTATTTAAAACACTTATAGTGTCGTTATGGATTTGACATTTTGAATTATTAACTTTTATTTCCAATGGATAATTGTTGTAAAAGAAACTAAGTTTTGAAAGTTCGATATCTGATCGATGCTTTGCATTTAAAAAGTGAATATTAAAATCATTATCAAAAGATATTTTTCCATTATATTTTGTGTTAGCATTTATAATTCCCTTGCATTCAATGAATGGACTATTTATAAAATAATAATTAGCTTCGTTCATATCCCAAACAGAATTAAATTCAGCATTTAAAAAATAGTCGTTTAAGTTCAAGATTTCAAAATTGCCTTCAATATTGCCTTTTTTTGTATTGGCATAAAAGTTTTTAAAAATAATTTGGCTTGTCTGAAAATTATTTTCTTCTCCATTTTTTATTGTTCCAACACATGAGATTTTATCTAAATAAAAAGGATATTTTTTTGTTTCAAAATTCCCATTCTCTATTCTGTAATTGATGTCTAAATTTGGATTTTTTTTCTTTGCTATTTCTCCATTAACACTACCTTGATAATTTATACTTCCATCAGCAATTATTGAAGTATATATGCCCTTTAAATGATTTGGGGTGTGCTGCATCAAAGATGAGATACTGTGTTTGTTTGCGGTAAAATCAAGTTTTATTACATTTTTGCTATCAATTGATCCATCTAGCAGAAAATCTAAATTTTCAATTTGTAATACTGATGATTTTAGAATACTTTTTCTGTCAATTAATGAGTAGTTTAGATTTAATTTTAAGTTTTTATTTTCAATATAGTTTTTTTCATATACAGTTATTTCTTGGCTATATGCTTTACCATTGATTTGTAGATTAAATGATTTTTTATTTTTAACTGTTATGCTTATTTTTGAGCAGTTTAGTGATATTTTAGATTGAATTTTACTTGATTTAAAGTCAAATTTTGTGTTAATTAATTCAATTTTATTAAGCTCCAAAGCCCTATTTTTTTTATCACTTTTTGACAATACATTATAATTCTTATTATTTTTTGCGTCAATTTTTAGCGAAACCTTACCATTAATAATACTTATATTATCAATTGTTATTTGGTTCAGTAAAAACTTAACAATACTAAATTTTACATTAGCTTTTTTCGCATATAATAGTGTGTCCCCTTCAAATTTCTCGCTTTCTTTTATGTAAAGATTTGATATTGACACAGAGGAGTATGGGAAGTTTTCAAAAATTTTAAATTCAACATTTTGAACTTCTATTTTATTTTCTGTTTGATTTGTGAGGTTTTGGATTACAGCATCTTCAATTTTTTCACTAAAAAGAACGCTTACAGAAACTCCTAGAATTAAAAAACATCCAAATACTATTACGGTAGCATAACAAATATGTTTGATTGTTTTTTTCATTCTATATTGTAATAACGAAAAAAGTTATTTATTCGTCTAAACTATTGTCTCTTTAGAATTGAAACCTCTTCTTCGGTTAAAAAACGACTTTCTTTTCTTGAAAGGTTTTTTTTAGTCAATCCCCCGTAAAATACTCTGTCAGCTTTTATTACTTTATAACCAAATTTCTCAAATAATCTTTGAATAGAATTATTAGTTGGCCCTTGAATTTCTATCCCAACTTCTTTTTTATCATTCATATTGGAATACGAAATATCATTTACTTTCAGCTTATAATCATTTGGATAAGGTATTTCTTTTATTCTTTTTAGATCATTAGGGTTTATGTTTTTATCTAAGCCTATTTGTAAAATTATTTTTGTTTTTTGAGATTTCTTACTAAGTTTTTTTACCAAATCATTATCATTGGTAAACAATATTAGTCCAGTTGTAATCTTATCTAGCTTTCCAATTGGTAGTACTAGCTCTTTACATTTCCCTTCTATCAACCTCATGATAGAATTTCTTTTTTTTGGATCATTATAAGAGGATACATAATTTTTGGGCTTATTTAACAGAATGTATTGTAATTTTTGGTTCTTGATAGTAGAGTCATTGAATTTAACAATATCATCTATTTTAACTTTATAGCCCATTTGTGTAATAGCCTTACCATTTACACTTACTACTCCAGCTTCAATAAATTTATCCGCCTCTCTTCTTGAACATATGCCTGCGTTTGCTATGTACTTATTCAATCTAATCAAAGATGAATCCTCTTTTCTCAATTGATTTGAATTTTTTACTGAATTATTTTTTTTAGAATATTTCCTCATTCTTTTTTACATTTATTATTTTATGAAATATTTTTTTTCAATAGTCCCATCATTATAAATATAAAATAAGATTGCCCCAATTTTTGTGCTAGATTTTCTTCCTAAAACATCTACAATACTCACAAGTTCTTTATTTAATATATGGGAATCTTCTATCTGAGTAGATTGATTGCAAGGTAGAATTGGATATAAAAAATTACTTGCTGCATTTACAGCCTGATTAAATTCGGCCTGACTATTTCCAATTACCCAATTATGATCAACATTATTAAAGGTTAGTCCTTCATTTAAGATTCCTAAATTATCACAAATGGGGTGAATTTCACCTAAACCACATAAATCTAATACAGAGGGATTATCCAAGCCAGGACCACAATTATAATTCACAATCACATCATTATCACCTTGGGCACTAAAAATTGGCTCGTCACTACTATCTATCCAGCTTAATTGCTGAATACCCCCAGCAAAATTGATCACTCCATTCACTGAAGATGAAAAGCCGTAATTTCCTGCATCTCCCTCTAGGCCACCTAAAGAATTAGCAATAGCCTGAACATCAATAGGACTAGTTGGAAGATCTGATACTTGATCAATATATGCAGTATGCACGGCTGTTATTCCTCCCGAAGATATACCACCAACGTAAATTGCATTTGTATCTATTCCGTAAGTATTACCGTTTGCAAATTCTTTTTTGAAAAACCTAATATTAGCCTTCATATCAGATGTAGCTTTTAGCACTTCTTCGTATTGTTCTGCATGGCTAGATAAAAAACTAACAATATTTAGAAGAGATACTAATCTATAATTGGCAGATACAGCAACATACCCTCGTTTAGCGAAAGCAGTGCAGAAATCAACAGCACCAGGATTTTCTTTACTACCTTGATAATATGATCCGCCATGATGAAAAATAATTAAAGGTCTATTTGTTGCAGTATCACCGTCCCCTGTATAAATATCCATCTTATGGGCATTATCATTATAAACGTCAGAATAATTAATTGTTAATTTATTTGTTGAGCTAAAAATCTCATTTTGATATCTATCTTGACATTGTGAATAGACGTCTATGTTAATTAATAATATTAAAAAAAGAGTAAGTAAATTTTTCATTTTAGTTGTTTAATTTATTTAATTGATATTCAATTTCTTGGTCCTCAATTTTTCTAAAAAGATGTTCGTGAGGTTTGATTTTATGATTTTCTTTTATTAATTCATGATGTATTGTGTCCCAATTTCCACTATCTATATTTAAAAGATTTTTTAGCTTTTTAGAGGTGTTCGGAAGAAAAGGTTCGCATAAAAATGATAGAGTAGCTGAGATTTGTATAGCAATATTTATAATAGTTTCTGTTCGCTTTTCATCAGTCTTTTTTAATTTCCAAGGTTCCGTTTCAGCTAGATATTTATTGCCTAAGCGAGCTAAATTCATAAGTTCTTGAAGTCCTTCTCTTAGTCGATATTTCTCAACGGAATCACCAATTTTTTTAGGATAATCCAGCATTTGCTTCAATGTATTATTATCAATATCTAATAAATCATTTCTTTTAGGAACAACACCCTCCCAATATTTATTTGTAAGTACAATGACTCTGTTTATAAAGTTTCCAAAAATTGCTACAAGTTCATTGTTGTTTCTAGCTTGAAAATCTTTCCATGTGAAGTCCGTATCTTTGCTTTCAGGTGCTGTCGCGCATAATACATATCTTAAACTATCTTGTTGATTTTCAAAATCATTTAAATATTCATGAAGCCATATAGCCCAATTTCTAGATGTTGATAGTTTATTGCCTTCAAGATTCAAAAATTCATTTGCAGGAACATTTGTGGGAAGGTTGTATCCTCCTAATTCTTTTAATATAATTGGGAAAATGATACAATGAAAAACAATATTGTCTTTTCCAATAAAGTGGATTAACTCACTTTCATTATTCATCCAGTATTTTTTCCAATCAACTCCTTTTTTCTCTGCTAATTTTTTAGTTGCTGTTATATAGCCAATTGGAGCGTCTAACCAAACGTATAGAACTTTACCATCACTATTTTCTATAGGAACCTTAACTCCCCAATCCAAATCTCTTGTCATAGATCGCTCCTTTAATCCACTTTCTATCCATGAATTACATTGACCTATCACTTGACTTCTCCATGACTTAGGGTCATGATTTGTTATGTTATTTAACGTTCCCTTGTTAATCCATTCCTTTAGCCAGTCTTCGTGTTTTTGCATAGGTAGATACCAATGTGTAGTTTCTTTTAGCACAGGAACTTCCCCACTAATACTAGACTTTGGATTTATTAATTCTTCTGGGCTTAATGCAGAGCCACACTTCTCACACTGATCTCCATAAGCTTCGTTATGCCTACATTTTGGACAAGTGCCTATGATATACCTGTCAGCTAAAAATTGTTGGTTTTTTACATCATAGAATTGTTTAGATGTTTTTTTTGTAAAGCTGTTTTTTTGTTCAAGTTCTTTAAAAATATCTTGTGCTGTTTGGTGATGTTCTTTTGATGAGGTTCGATCATAAATACTAAAATTTATACCAAAATCTTCAAATGATTTTTTGTTTAAATCATGATATTTATCGACTATCTCTTTTGGACTGATATTTTTCTTTTTTGCTTGTAATGTAATTGCAGCCCCATGCTCATCAGAACCGCAGATAAATGCTACATCATGGCCTTTTTGTTTTTGATATCTTGCAAAAATATCGGCAGGCAGATATGCGCCAGCAAGATGACCAAGATGGATAGGTCCATTTGCATATAATAATGCAGATGTTATTGTGAAGCGTTTCTTATCCATTTATCTGTTAAAAAATATATTTTAGCAAATATAAGTTATAATGCATCAAATATTATGATTCCCAATAAGTTAAATAAAGGAGATAAAGTTGCTATAGTTGCAACAGCTCGTGCAATTTCTAAAGAAGAATTAAGCCAAGCAGTTGACTTGTTTAAATCGTGGGGTTTGGGTGTGATTTTTGGTGCTAACTTATTTAAAATTGAAAATCAATTTGCTGGAAATGATGACGAAAGAGCAAATGATCTTCAAGAGATGATAGATAATAATGACGTTAAAGCAATCTTTTGTGCTAGAGGTGGTTATGGAACAGCTAGGATTGTAGACAAAATTGATTTTTCAAATCTAAAAAATAATCCTAAATGGATTGTTGGATATAGTGATGTTACCTCACTTCATACTCATTTAAATAATTTGCAATTTTCAACTTTACATGCAACAATGCCAATTAACATACCTCTAAACACAAAATCGTCACTTGATTCCTTATACGCTTGTTTATTTGAAAACTCAAATTCTATTAGTTGTGCTAGTCATCTTTTAAATAAAGAAGGTGTTGTCAGTGGAGAAATAGTTGGAGGTAATCTTTCTGTTATATATAGTTTAATTGGATCTCCATCAGATTTAGAAACTGACAATAAAATTCTCTTTTTAGAAGATTTAGATGAATATTTATATCATATTGATAGAATGATTTTAAATCTTAAAAGAAATAAAAAATTTTCAAAATTAAAAGGACTCATTGTAGGTAGAATGGAGAGTATGCATGATAATACAATTTCTTTTGGTAAAACAGCAAATGAGATTATTCATGAGCACACCAAAGAATTTAATTTCCCTATTTGTTTTGAATTTCCATGTGGACACATTAATAACAACACATCATTAATTTTTAATAAGAATACTTTATTAAAAATTGAAAATACAGTAGTTAGCTTGTTTCAATAGATTTATTTGTCAATTACTTTTGGAACAAGAAAATAATCGGAGTCTTTTTGAGGAGCATTTTCTAATGCTTTTTCTTTTGAAATATTTTCGATTAATGTATCATCTCTAAGCACATTGACTTCTTCACTCATGTAAATTAAAGGTTCTGTGTCTTCTGTGTCAATTTCAGAAAGTTTATCTACAAATCCGATCATTTTTTTTAAATCTTCTTGCATACTTAATGAGCTTTTTTCATCAAAGTGTAGTTTAGCTAATTTTGCTAAATCAGAAATTAATTTATTGTTAACTTTCATATTCCGTAAGTTTATCAAAAATAATATTGTAAGTTGTAGTATTCAAATTTTTCACATCAAATTTTTCTAATTCTTGAACATCAATAGGCTCATGAACTTCAACATTTAAAATTCCAGGCCTTCCTTGAAAATAGCTCCAGGGGAAATGCTTTTTGTTGTCTGGCATTGTAACAGGAATAATTTTAATGTTTTTTTCAGCACTTAGCTTGAATGGTCCATTCTTAAATCTCCTTAATTTTACATTTGGTGGTGGCACACCTCCCTCAGGAAAAATACAAACGTTAAGTCCTAAATCTAATTTTTCACTGGCATTCACAAATGCTTCATATGCATCTTTTCTGTTTTCTCTGTTAACTAGTACAGTATTGTATTTATAGAACCACCCAAAAACAGGTATTTTAGAGTATTCTTTTTTTGCCATAAAAATAACTGGGATTTTAAAAGCAGCTAAAATTACAGGAATATCTATTGTTGAAATATGATTTGGACAGATGATATATGTTTCATTTATATTTAGTTTTTTTTCATAATTAATTTTTAAAAAAACACCAGAGAAAAAAAGTGTTAATTGAGACCATTTTCTAGTAATTTTACATACTATTTTTTGATTTCTATATACTCTAGTAAAGAAGTATAGTGCAGGTATAAAAATTATAAATACAATAATAAAGACCATAAAAAACCATAATCTCCAAAGTGAGCTTAAAAAAGAGTTAAAGGTTTTAATAGAAAAATTAGTCCATTTCATTTGGCAAAGATAAAAATCCTATTTTTACAAAGTTTATAATAGCAAATGGCAAGAATTTTAACAGGAATACAAAGTACAGGTGTACCTCATCTAGGCAATCTTCTTGGTGCAATTATTCCTGCAATTAAAATGTCTAAGGACCCTAAGAACGATAGCCTATTCTTTATTGCAGACCTTCATTCATTTACTACAATTCGGGATAAAGATGTTCTAAAACAAAACACCTATGCTACAGCTGCTGCTTGGTTAGCTTTTGGATTTGACACAAAAAAAAATTTGTTTTACAGACAATCTGATGTCACCCAAGTTTGTGAATTAGCTTGGTATTTGAATTGTTTTACTCCTTTTCCAATGTTAGCAAATGCTCATTCCTTTAAAGATAAGTCAGATCGCTTATCAGATGTTAATTCGGGACTATTTACTTACCCTGTTTTAATGGCCGCTGATATCTTATTATACGATGCAGATATTGTACCTGTTGGCAAAGATCAAGTACAACATTTAGAAATAACTCGTGATATTGCAGGAACATTTAATCACAAATACAAAGATTCATTTGTATTACCTAACTCTAAAGTCGATGAATCTGTTATGATTGTCCCTGGAACAGATGGGCATAAAATGAGTAAATCATATAATAACATCATAAATATTTTCTTGCCAGAGAAGGAGTTAAGAAAACAAATAATGTCAATTCAAACTGATAGTTTAGCACTAGAAGAATCAAAAAATCCAGAAATATGTAATGTTTTTAATATCTATAAATTATTGTCCTCATCTGAGGATAGTGATATCTTAGCTCAGAAATATAGAGCTGGAAATTATGGTTATGGACATGCAAAGCAAGAGCTCCTTGAATTAATTTGCTCAAAATTTTCAATAGAAAGAGAAAATTATAATCTCTTTATGAAGGATACTTCAATTATTGAAAATGAATTATTAGAAGGAGCTAAGAAAGCTTCATTAATTGCGGACAGAGTACTTTCAAGAGTAAGAAAAAATATTGGATATTAATGGATGATAGAATTGTAGATTTTCTTTCTAATAATCACCTTTTATCATTAGCAACCTCAAAAGAAAACATACCACACGCCTGTAATTGTTATTATGTCTATGATCAGACTCAACAAGTTTTAATTTTTTCTTCTGACCCTAAAACTAGTCATGCCAATCATTTTTTAGACAACCCAAATGTCTCTGCTACCATTTCTAAAGATAATATTGATTATAAGAAAATCCAAGGCATACAGCTGAAGGGCATTGTTCATCTAATTGAAAAAGAATTAACGAGATATAATGAAATGTATTTTAATCAGTTTCCTTTTGCAAAAAACATGCCTTTGTATTTATGGTTTTTAGAAATTATTTCTGTAAAAATGACAGATAACAACTTAGGATTTGGAAATAAAATTAATTGGCAAAAATCTTAACGATCTTTGTAAATTTCGTACAATTCTGTTTGATGATTATTGGTGCTTACAGATTTTCCTTTGATGAAAATGCTTTCAATTTTGTTTGTTGTCATATCAAGAGCATCTCCTTCTGAGATGAAGAATGTTGCTTCTTTGCCTTTTTCGAGGCTCCCTAACTTATCATCGATACCTAATATTTTAGCAGTACTTAATGTAAGCGCCTTTATTGCCTCTTCATAATCTAGACCATATGCAACTGCAGTACCTGCAGTAAAGGGTAAATTTCTCGAACCCATTGCCTCCATATCCCCTGCATAACTGAATGCAAAACTTATTTTATTTTCACTAAGGATTTTTGCCTGTTTATAGGGCTCATCAATATGGCTGTCCTGATTTTTTGGTAATCTATGTACACGCTTAATTATTACCGGAATTTTATTCTTTTTTAGAACAGCTACTGCTTTATGCGCATCTTCTCCACCAACAAGTACAATTTTCTTAATATTTAGTTTTTTACACAAATGAATACCGTCAATTATGTCATTATAATAATTAGCATGTAGGTAAAGATTTTTTTCTCCACTAAATAAGCCCCTCATACTCTCCATTTTAAGATCCATGTTATTATCTGATTTATAATAGGCGTATGATCTCTCTAAAAATTCAGTTATTGTGTTAATTCTTTCGTAATATTTTTTATTTTTTTCTCTCCCGCCGGGCTCTCCCCACCATCCAGTGTTATAGTATGATGATGGCCATCTAAGATGTATCCCGTCATTAGACTTACAAGTTGCATCCTCCCAATTCCATCCACCTAAATACATAACAGATGATTGTCCAGAAATTATTCCTCCTTGAGGCGTAACCTGTGTTAGTAAAACCCCATTTGTCCTAACAGTTTCAATAATTTTTGATTGCACATTATAGGCAATTTGTGTATTAATATTTGGATTAATTTGGCCTGCTTCTCTGTAATCATGTGTAGCTCTTACTTGATCAATCTCTGTTAGTCCTAATTTAGTATTAGTTAAAATAAAACCAGGATATATATGCTTTCCATAAACTTTATGAATTGTATCAAAAGCACTTGGATCAATTCTAATTTTTGAAAGATCTGCTACCAAATCAATTTTTCCGTCTTTAACACTTATTACTGAGTTTTTAATTTTTTCTCCATTTCCAAGATGAGCTGTTGCACCCATAAATATGGCAGATTTCTGCGCATAAGTAATATTACTTATTAGTAAGACAGCAATAAGAAAATTCTTTTTAATGGTCATGGTCATGGTCGTGTTCAATTGTATCACAATGATATAGTATGTCTTTTTTTGGCTTATGTTTAATTTTACTTTTACTTTTTGATCTGCTTAATTTGTTAATTATTCTCATTTTCTCTTTTAAATCTCTATCTTGATTTAATTGTTGATCTTTATTATCAAAGTAACAAATACCATCAATATAGGTTTGTTCAACTTTTGAGTAAATAGAAAGCGGATTTCCAGACCATATGACAATATCAGCATCTTTTCCAACTTTTAGCGAGCCCATTTTATTATCTAATCTTAAGAGCTTTGCAGGATTTAAAGTAACCATTTTCCAGGCATCTTCTTCTGATGTGCCCCCGTATTTAATTGCTTTAGCAGCTTCTTGATTTAATCTCCTTCCCATTTCAGCATCATCCGAATTTATTGCTGTAATCACACCAGCATTATTTAGAATACTTGCATTATATGGGATGGCATCATTTACTTCAAATTTATATGCCCACCAATCCGCAAATGTTGAGGCTCCGGCACCATGATTTTTTAGTTTTTCAGTAACCTTATAACCTTCCAGTATGTGAGTAAAAGTGTTAATCTTAAATTCCATTGAATCAGCAACATGCATTAACATATTTATTTCTGATTCTACATAAGAATGACAAGTGATATGTCTTTTGCCATCTAGTATTTCCACTAAGGTATTTAGCTCTAAATCTTCTCTGGGCGGATCAGTTTCTCTTTTTTGTCTTGTACTTAGGCTATTATATTTTTCCCAATTTTTTTTATAATCTTTCGCTCTATAAAAGGCATCATAAAAAACCTGTTCAACCCCCATTCTAGTTTGTGGAAATCTTGTCGTATTAAAGCTTCCCCAGTTACTTTGCTTAACATTTTCTCCAAGTGCAAATTTAATGAAGCCATCGGTATTTTGAATTTTCATTTCTTCCGCCGATTTCCCCCACCTGAGCTTAATTAATGCCGATTGACCACCAATTGGATTTGCTGATCCATGTAAGAGTTGAGAGCAGGTAACTCCACTTGCAATTTGTCTGAAGATATTATGATCTTCAGGATTAATAACATCTGAAATACTTACTTCTGCTGTAACGGATTGACTACTTTCATTTACACCATTACTTATGGCAATATGTGAGTGTTCATCAATAATACCAGTAGTAAGGTGCTTACCCTTTACATCCAAAATCTGCAAATCTAGATTTTCGTAATTTGGAATTTGATTAGTATCAAGAGATTCACCAATTGCCACTATTTTTCCATTACTGATTGCAATATCTGCAGATTTTATTATTCCTAGGTCCTCATTGGTCCACAGTGTTGCATTTTTAAAAAGAATTGTTTTTGCTTTTAATTCTTTTTGTAGACCATTTGATTTATTCGGGCTCCAGATAGTTGGAATTTTTTTTATGACAAGCTTTTTAATTTCATCTTCCTTTTCAATAAATAAAGAATCACGAATCATTTTATAGTCAAAGAATGCACCCGTACTATCTTGATATTTACCATTTATTTCATTAGTTAAAATATTTCCACTAGCTCTAAAATTACCTTTTTCAGAGTAAAAGGTTAATTTATTTTCCTCTAATTTAGATTTAAGATTTGTAGAATCTATAGCTTCAATTAATATTTTAGGTTGATTTTTCTCTCCAGTTATGCTTACACTAATATTTTTATGATCTGTAGAATTAAAAGTATAATAACCCCTTATATCTGTATTTATTTTTTTTGTAATAATATTTCTAGAGCCAGAAGTCCAGTTTTCGTAAATAGTTCCTTTTGAAAAAATATTGGATGAGCAGATAAAAAAGTTAGCAATTTTCCCTTTTTCAAGTGTCCCCAAGATATTTTCTACTCCAATTAATTTTGCTGGAATTGTTGTTAAGGCATTAAGTGCATCTTTTTCGGATAATCCACTTTTAATTGCTAAAGATAGATTTTTGAAAAAAGATTTCTTGTCCTTTGAATCTGTTGCAGTAATTGTAAAGGTAATGTCATTTTCTTTTAAGATTCTCAAATTAAAGGGAGCAGTTTCCCAATTCTTTAAATCTTGTAAGTTGATATTCATTGCCTCCTCAGGAATTGACACATCATAATCCTCTGGAAAATTAATTGGTGTAATTATTGGAAATTTTGTTGCTTTTATTTCATCTATTCTTAAAAATTCTTTTCCTGTTCCCTTAACAATAAAGTCGATTTCAAATTCGTCAGATATTTTAAATAGTCTAGCGTAATCTAAATGACTTTTTACTTCAAATATTTTAGGTAGTTCTTTGTTAAGGTTATATTCTTGTAATGAAATATTAGTTTGATTTTGAGTATTCTCATACCATTCCGAATCAAGAAGAGTTTGTTTGATTAATGCGATACTTCCCATTAATGAGGTGGGGTATCTTTGATTAGAAACTCCTTTTTTAAAGGAATAAAATGTTGCTGCTTTATCTAATACTACGTCTTCATTTTCCATGTTTTCAGATAAAATTGCTAAGCATCCTGAACCTCTAAAGATACCATCTTGGATATGTGTAGTGACAGATCCAAAACCCATTTCAAGATATTTTTTTCTATCTTTTTTATTATGTGTAAATTCATGTGAAGCATGCGTCTCTGGATGAATTGCTTCATTCCAACTGTAAGGCCCATTTTTTTTACTTTCATATTGAGGACCAAAACCAGATGATTTTTTATTTGGTTTTTGTAGCCCATAATTACTATATAGGTCAATAAAAGACGGATAGATATAGTCTCCTTTTAAGTCATATATAATTGCATTTTCAGGAACAGTAAGATTACTATCAACATCTATTATTAAATTATCTTTAATTAATAAGATCCCATTTTGTATTTCTTTTTCACTTGAAATAATAATATTAGCATTTATAAATGCATAGACAGGCTTGAAGCTTTCCTTTACACCGTTAATAGGAAATGTTTCCTGTGCATAAGAAAAAGTGTTTAACAGAAAAAGAAAAAATATAACCTTAAGATATCTGATCATAATGAATTATAAAGTCGTGAAATTACCAAATTTTTATTAGTTTTATTTGTTTCTTTGCAAGAAGAAAATTATAAATTAAAAAAATAATTATATGAAAACGTATCAAGCTAATTTGCTAAATGTTTTAACACTAATCGCTATGTCTTTATGGGCCTATTTTGCATATGAACCAACTCCAGATAAAATGAGTCCATCAGTGACAACATTTATTCCCTTGGTATTTGGTGTTATTTTATTGTTATGTCATAATGGTATTAAAAAAGAAAATAAAATTATTGCTCATGTTGCAGTATTAGTAACATTATTAGCTGTTTTTGGACTAACAAAACCTTTCATGGCAGCTCTTGATGAGGAGAGATTTATGGCTGTTTTTAGAGTTGGGGCAATGATTTTAACTGGAATTATTGCGATGGTTACATTTATTAGAAGCTTTATCGCAGCTCGAAAAAAATCTTAATTATTTTATTTAAATAGTATTATGGAGAGAGCAATTTTAATTGGGCTTATAACTCCAAAGCTACAGCGCGATCAGGTATATGAGTATCTAGAAGAACTTGCATTTCTTGCTAAAACAGCTGGTGCTCTTCCAGTAAGAAACTTTACTCAAAAGTTGAAACATCCTGATAATTCAACTTTTCTTGGAAAAGGAAAAATAAATGAAGTAAAAGAATTTGTCATTTCTGAAAAGATTGATATAATCATTTTTGATGATGATCTTACTCCTTCGCAGATTCGAAATATTCAAAAGATTTTTCCGGAAAGAAAAATACTTGATCGTAGTAATTTAATACTTGATATTTTTGCATCACGTGCTCAGACCGCTCAGGCAAGAACACAAGTTGAACTCGCTCAGTATGAATATTTATTACCAAGATTAACTAGAATGTGGACTCATCTTGAAAGGCAAAAGGGAGGGATTGGTATGCGAGGTCCTGGAGAAACTCAAATAGAAACAGACAGAAGAATAATTAAAGATAAAATAGCTCTTCTTAAAAAGAAGCTAGAAAAAATTGACAAACAAAGTTTAACTCGAAGAAAGGGTAGGGCAGATATGATAAGAGTGGCATTGGTGGGATATACAAATGCGGGTAAATCAACTCTGATGAATAAACTCTCAAAATCTGAAATATTTGCGGAGAATAAATTATTCGCCACATTAGATACTACAGTTAGAAAAGTAGTAATTAAAAATTTACCATTTTTACTTTCAGACACTGTAGGTTTTATTAGAAAGTTACCTCACCAGCTAGTAGAATCTTTTAAATCTACATTAGACGAGGTTAGAGAATCAGATTTGTTAGTTCATGTAGTAGACATATCAAATCAAAATTTTGAGGAACAAATTGAAATTGTTGACAAAACTATTATGGAGATTGGTGCTGAGACAAAACCTCAACTTATAGTTTTTAATAAAATAGATGCCTATACTTATGTTCAAAAAGAGGAAGATGATTTAACACCTTTTACTAAAGAAAATATGTCTCTAGAAAATTTAAAACAAACATGGATGGGTAAATTGGATAAAGAGAGTATTTTTATTTCAGCGCTTAACAAAATAAACTTTAATGATTTAAAAGATTTATTATACCAAAGAATTAAAGAGTTACATATAAAAAGGTATCCTTATAATAACTTTCTTTATTAAGATTTTTTATACTGTATATCATACAGTTTTTTTGTACGCACCAGAATTTTGAAGAAGCTCTAAATGTGTTCCCTTCTCAATAATTTCTCCGTTATTTATCACTAAGATTTTGTCTGCATTCTCTATGGTTGATAGCCTGTGTGCAATTACAAGTGAAGTTCTTGATTTCATTAAATTAGACAATGCGTCCTCTATAAGTTTTTCTGATTCAGAATCTAAAGATGATGTGGCTTCATCTAAAATTAAAATGTCAGGATTTTTTAAAATAGCTCTAGCAATACTTATCCTTTGTTTTTGTCCTCCAGATAGTTTCTCTCCTGCATTTCCAATATTTGTATCATATCCATTTTCACATTTTAGAATAAATTCTTCAGCATTAGCTGCTTTTGCTGCTTGAATAATTTCTTCTTTACTTGCACTGAGATTACCTAGTTTTATGTTATTATAAATACTGTCGTTAAAAAGAATTGACTCTTGACTTACAATACTGATTAGTTTTCTTAAGTTATCGAGATGTAAATCTTTTATATTTATATTATCAATATTTATCTCTCCATCTACAACATCATAAAACCTTGCCAATAGATCTGCTATTGTAGATTTCCCACCACCAGACTGACCAACAAGTGCAACTTTTTCGCCTTTTTTAATATTGAAATTGAGATTGCTTAGTACATTTAGATTTTCATACTTAAAAGATTTAATGTTAAAGGAAATACTTTTTTCTAATCTTGAAATTTTCTTAGGACTATCTATGTTTTTTATTTTATTCTCAGTCTCTAAAATCTCATATACTCTTTCTGCAGCAGCACTACCTTTCTGGATATAATAATAAGACGTAGTAAGAGATTTTACAGGCGGTATTATTTGAGAAAAAATAAGAATATATCCAATAAACTCTTGAGGGGATAGTGTAGATTGCTCCGATAGCACAAGTTGCCCCCCAAACCACATAACAATCACCATAACTACAGTGCTTAATAATTCACTCATTGGAGATGACAAATCTTTTTTTCTTAAAATATTTGTCATCGTAGCTCTGTATTCTTTGCTGTTTTTTTCGAATTTAGAGTTAATATAATTTTCAGCATTAAATGCTTTTATTATGCGTAAGCCAAAAATATTCTCGTCAATTATTGACATTATTTGGGCCAGTTGATTTTGCCCTTTTTTAGAAGAACTTTTTAAGCTTTTACCAATATATCCAATCAATACTCCTGCTAAAGGAAATAAAACAATAACAAATATTGTAAGAGAGGGGCTTATAAATATTAATGTGGATAGAAAAATAATTATGCTTATTGGATCTTTAAAAAACATTTCTAATGTTCCCATAATTGACCATTCAATTTCTACCAAATCAGATGTCATTCTTGAAGTTAGATCGCCTTTTCTTTTTGAGCTAATAAAAGATATATCAAGTGATAATAATTTTTTGCTTAGATCCATCCTTAGATCATGAATGATGCCATTTCTTATTGGAGTAAGAAAATACAAGG
>JAOHSR010000019.1 GCA_028122735.1 Flavobacteriales bacterium | reverse complement strand
AAAAATTTCCAAATTTTTTTTTATATGTAATTGATAATGCATCCACAGATAATTCCCTAGAAAAAATTAATAAGCTAAAAGAATCAAGGGTAAAAATAATTAAGAATAGTATTAATAAAGGCGTGGCAAATGCCAATAATACAGGCATTGCTAGCGCATTAAAAGATAATTGTTCGCATATTTTATTACTTAACAATGATGTTGAGTTTAGAGATAATTTATTTGAGATTTTGATTAATTCAATTCGCTCTGACAAGTACAGTTTGGTTAGTCCTAAGATTAACTTTTTTGATAATCAAGATATTATTTGGTATGCAGGAGGAGTTTTTAATAAGTATAATGGATTTTTACCCACTCATATAGGTTTGAATTATCAAGATGAAGGTAACTTCAACGAAAAAGCAACTACTGAATATGCTTCTACTTGTTGTTTGTTAATTAAAAAAGAAGTTTTTGAAGATGTTGGTTTAATGGATGAGAAGTTTTTCGTCTATTTTGATGATACAGATTTTTTATATAGAGTGTTAAAAGATAACAAACATAAGTTGCTTTATAATCCAAGTGCTACATTATATCATAAAGTTGGAAGTCTTTCTAAATCATTTATGAAAACAAGAAAACATAAAATTTATAGAAGTGATTTTTTTCTAACACAGAACATTAAAAATCACATCTACTTTTTAAGGAAAATTGGAGGTTATTTTGCTTTTGTTTTTTGCATCATTTTGTTCTTTAAAAATAATTTAAGATTTTTATTAAGCTCAAGAATAAAACTTAATCTTTCAACATTTATATTGATTAATAAAGCCTATTTAGCAGGTTGGAGATTATAGTTTTTTTCCTATAACAAGTGAGTCTCTAAAAATCTCTTTTACTATAATTAAATTTATTGAATCATTTGTGTGTATTGGATCGGTAAAACATTTCTTGCATTCTGTAATTGAATTTGCATAATCATAGTCTATTACATTCCCGATTTTTGTAATGTCGTTTTTATAGATTTTTTCCTCTTCTTCTAATTTAAAATCAATAATTCTCTTTCTGTAATCTTTGTGATGAGGAACATTTAGAAGAGTTAGCTTTATATTATTTTTAAGACAATAATCAGAAACCTCTTCTAATCGATTTTTTAACTCTTTTGGATATTTATATTTTGAGTATTGATTTTTTGCAACGGTATTAATATTAAAATTCCACCAAGCCTGTTTATCAAGGGTACTTTTTCCATCCATAGCTTTTTTTAACATAATATTTCTTGAAATATTTGGAAAACCAAGACCTGTAATTTGATTAAAAATTATTTTGAAAGTGATTTCCAAGACGCTTCCATTAAATATATACAAAAGAGGATTCGTGTTTATTTCTTGTATTTCTTGCACTCTGTTGGCATATGCATATTCGTTATATAAATTGAAATTAATACCAAGTAATACATTTTCTAGTTTAGTAAAATCATTACATAACCAAAAGAGATCTATTATCTCATTAAGTTTTGCAGCATTTGAATGTAGAACAAAATATTCATCACCATTAATATTCTTTATTTCTTTAATTGGTAGTCTTTTTATTCTGGAATCTCCAATTATTACATTAGGCGTAGGGTTGTTTTTAAAAGCAATGGTATTATACAATAATGAATTAAGTTTTCTAGCAGATTGAAGTTTAGTTTGTTCATCAACAATTTTGTTATTTGAAAAATAATTAAATGGATCTATAAGCAACAATGTTAACATCCAAATGAATATTGGAATAGAAAATATACAGCAATTAGTAATAAGTTTTCTTATATCTTTTTTCATAGTTAAAACTGGAAATATATAAAGTTATTTACCATAGAATGAGGGGCAACAAAAAGTATGCCAAATATTAAAATATAGTATATTATCCATCTAAACCATCTTGGTTTTTTATTCATTTTTTCCCATACATTCCCGTTTCTTTCATACAAGCTATACGTAATAAGCATAATAATTAAAATACAACTTTTGATAATATCATCGGTATATAAACCGATTCCTCTAAACTGCATTTTAATAGCATTAGTATTTGTAATAGAGTCAAAGTCACTAAATAAATTTGTAATCACATAGATAGCATCACTTAGCGAATTTGCTCTAAAAAATATCCAGGCAAATGCAACGAGCATAAATGTTAAAGACACATCCAGTATTTTATTTGTTAGAGGGCTAATATTTGTAATCATTTTGAATATTTTTTCCTTTGGCTTAGATAGTATTAATGCAGTGATTAAATAAAAACCATGCAATGCTCCCCAAATAATAAAAGTCCAATTTGCCCCATGCCATAAGCCACTTAGTAAAAAAGTAATTAAAATATTATAATGCCATCTCCATTTTATCACTCTGTTCCCACCTAAAGAAATATACACATAGTCTCTAAACCATGTTGATAGGGTTATGTGCCATCTTTGCCAAAATTCACGTATAGATTTGGAAAAATATGGTCTTTTGAAATTTTCTCTTAATTCAAAACCCATAACTTTTGCTGTTCCAATTGCAATATCTGAATATCCAGAAAAATCACAATAAATCTGAAATGTGAAAAATATTGTGGCTATTATTAAAGCTATACCAGAGTAACTATCCACATTGTTATATATACCATCAACTAAGATTGCTAGATTATCGGCAATAACAATTTTTTTGAAAAATCCCCAAAGCATTTTTTCTAATCCAGATTTTACTCTCTTATAGGAAAAATCATATTCTTTAAAAAATTGGGGAAGTAAATGATTAGATCTTTCGATTGGTCCAGCTACTAATTGCGGAAAAAATGAAACATATACAGCAAAGACACCAAGATGTTTTTGTGCTGGAGTTGTATTGTTGTAAACATCCATAGTATAGCTTAAAGTTTGGAACGTATAAAATGAAATTCCAACTGGAAGTAAAACATTAAAAAAAGGCATTTCATAAAAAATATTATAATTATTAAATATGAGCTGAATATTTTCGCTGAAGAAATTGAAATATTTAAATCCAAATAGAATACTTAAATTACTAATAATACTAGCTATTAGCCATGGTTTTTTGCTTTTTTGATTATTTAATTTACTCATTTTGTTTGAGCAGATATAATCAATAACAGTTGAGGCAATAATCAGTATGATATAGTCAACTTTCCAGCACATATAAAAATAATAGCTAGCAGCTAAAAGAAGAATCCATCTCTTTTTATAAGGAATCAGAAAATATAATGCGATAACAATTGGAAAGAAAACAATAAATTGTAATGAATTAAATAGCATATCTTGTTTTCAGAGATGGATTGTTTATAAAACAAATATACAAATACTAGAAAATGAGTATTAGTTTGAAATTTTAAAGCATAATTTGAAACTTAAAATTAATAAAAGACAGTATATTTATGGCTTTTTAATTCATGAGATTAAAAGTTGCAATAATAGATCATCTTGGGGCTCATGGTAGCTCCCATCATTTTTATCTTTTTGGACAGGCACAAGGATTATTAGCAAATAATACAGATGTTTATCTTTATACTAATTCAAACACCGTAAATCCTTTTATTAAGAATCTTTCTTTTTATCAGTTTTATCGTAACGTTTTTGACAGAAAAAATAAGATTTTCTCATTACTTTTTTATTTATTAGGTTCACTTAAATCACATTTTCATGCACGATATAAGTCTTGTAAAATTTTCCATTATCATCTTTTTGGATCTAGTGTTTTAGTACTGTTTAATATACTTATTGCAAAACTGCTTTTAGCCAAGGTTGCAATAACTATTCATGATGTTAAAAGTTTTTCATCTGTTAGCTCTATTTCAATCTACTCCAGATTGATTTATTTTTTTTCTGATACTATTATTACTCATAACAAATATAGTTTAGATGAAATAACTAAAAAAAATACTAGTCTAGCTCATAAAATATCTATTATTCCACATGGTAACTACTTGCCATTTATAGAAATAAAAGAAGACCAAAATGAGTCAAGAATAAAATTGGACATAGAAAAAAGTAAGAAAGTTTTATTGTTTTTTGGAATGATTAAAAAAGTTAAGGGGTTAGATATTTTGTTGTCTTCTCTCACTGAAGTTCTAAAGAAGCACTCAGATGTAGTTTTATTAATTGCTGGTAAGCCTTGGAAAGATGATTTTTCAAATTATCAAAAGTTAATTGATGAGTTAGCCATAAATAAATATTGTAAATTAGATATTAAGTTTATATCTCATAATGATGTGTCTAATTATTATTCTGCTGCTGATATTGTTGTTTTGCCCTATCGCAAGATATATCAAAGTGGCGTGTTAATGATGAGTTTGTCTTACAAAAAGCCTGTCATAGTTTCGGACTTACCCTCTTTTAAAGAGATTATTGAAAATAATAGAACAGGCTATGTCTTTGAAAGTGAAAACAGCTTAGATCTTTCAAGGGTAATTATTAAAGCACTTGATGATCCAAAATTATTAAAAGAAATTAAAGAAAATGGATATGATTTAATTGTCTCAGATTTTAAATGGGAGATGATTGGAAAGCAGACAGTAGATGCTTATTTAAAAATCAACTATTTTAGCAAAAAATAAGTTATGCAAAAACATATTTCTGATATTTTAAATGAATCTTTTAATAATCTTCAAAAGATAATTAATGACAAAGGGTTAATTACAGAAATTGAGATTGTTACAAAAAAAGTTATTCAAGCGTTCAAGCATGGTAATAAGTTACTTCTTTGTGGTAATGGGGGAAGTGCTTCAGATGCGCAGCATATTGCTGCAGAATTGAGTGGTAGATTTAATAAAGAAAGAAAGCCGTTGTATGCTGAAGCATTACATGTTAACTCATCATATATGACTGCTGTTTCTAATGACTATGGATTTGAATCTACCTACTCACGAATGCTTGAAGCAATAGGTAAAAAAGGAGACATACTAATTGCCCTCTCAACATCTGGGAATTCTGAGAATGTAGTAAATGCTGTTAAGATGGCAAATAGTCTTGACATGTTAAGTGTTGGCATGAGTGGTACTACGGGTGGTAAAATAAAGGAGTTATGTCAACATAATATTATTATTCCATCTTCAAATACAGCTAGAATACAAGAAGCGCATATAATAGTTGGACACATATTTTGTCAAATCATTGAAGAGAAACTTTTCGATTAATTATAATGTTCGATACTCTTTTTTTAGATCGAGATGGTGTGATTAATAAAAAATTAGAGCTAAGGTATGTGACTAATTTTGATGAATTTGTTTTTGTAAAAAATTCTGATATTGCAATTCGTAAACTTCATAAACTTTTTAAAAGAATTCTTGTTGTTACCAATCAACAGGGTATTGGAAAAGGAATTATGACTGAAGATGATCTTAATTTATTGCATTGGCAAATGCAAAGAAAATTAAGTGTTGATTTTGATTTAATAGAAAAGATTTATTTCTGTCCATGTTTGGAAGGAGATAATTGCAATTGTCGTAAACCCAAAACAGGTATGCTGGAAAATGCCAAGTTGGATTTTCCAGAAATAAAAATTGAAGATTCTTTTTTAGTTGGGGATTCAGATTCGGATATTATTGCTGGTAAAAAATTTGGTTTAACTACAATAAAAGTTTCTTCTGAATTCACATTATTTGATTGGTTAACCAAAATAACAAAGTGATGAAAAGTATATTTTTTAGGATAGTACTATTTCTACTTTTAACTTTTGGTTTTAAAGCTTATTCTCAATATACAAATATTCCATTAGGATATAATTTTAATAATTTTTTTGGATCTGAAATTCATCAAAATGTTAATCATACTTCTTTTAAACCTCTAATTACTAATTCCGTTAATATTAAAATTGATTCTTTAACAGAATCTAATTTTTACACTGATAACAGGATATTGAGTCATCCATTTTTTAATAAACACTTGATTCGTATTAAAGGGCAAGATTATCTTTTAAATGCTTCTCTTATATCTAATCTCGCTTTGGGTTATGAATCTTATGATTCAAAAAATACTTTCACAAATACTAGAGGGTTTTTAATTGATGGAAACATTGGGGATAAGCTTTCATTTCAAACCTCTTTTGTGGAAAATCAATCTATTTTTCCTAACTATATTGATTCTTTAATTAGAACTCCAACTCATGATTATGTAATTCCTGGACAAGGAAGGGGTCGTACATATTATGATGATGGTTTTGACTATGCTAAATCTTCGGGCTTTCTCTCAATTGAGGCTACGAAAAATATAACAATACAATTTGGACATGGTAAGCATTTTGTTGGAGATGGGTATAGGTCTTTATTGCTTTCTGATAACTCTTTTAATTATCCTTTTCTTAGATTAAGAACACATTTTGGGAAATTTGAATACACCAATTTATATGCTGAGTTGCAGGATATGAAAAATTATTTGTCGTATGATAACGGTTATGATTACATGGGTTATGCTAAGAAATATATGAGTTCACATTTTCTTTCTTATTCAGTTAATTCCAAATTTACTGTAGGTATTTATGAATCTGTAATATGGAAAAATAATCATGCTCTTGGCGCTAACGGATTTGATGTTAATTACTTAAATCCTATTATATTTTTTAGGCCAGTCGAATATTCTATTAATTCTCCAGATAATATGTTACTTGGATTAAATCTTAAATATAAGATTAATGCACGATCATTTTTTTTTAGTCAGTTGATTTTAGATGAATTTACACTTAATGAATTAAAAGCTAATAATGGTTACTGGGCTAATAAATACGGCTATCAAATTGGATATAAATGTTTTGATTTCTTAAGTCTTCCGAACTTATCAATTCATTTGGAACAAAATTATACGAGACCATTTACTTACTCTCATTGGAATAGTGCAAATTATGGGCATTATAATGAGGAGTTAGCTCATCCACTAGGCGCGAATTTTATTGAAAATATTTTTATATTAAGCTATAGAAAGAAAAGGGTTACAACTAATCTAAAATATGTTCAAGCTTCCTATGGGGCAGATTATGTAGGTGATACTATTTCTTATGGAAGTAATATATATTCTGACTATAATGATAGATCTGCAAATTATGGTATTGACATGTTTAACGGTAATAAAACTGATTTGAAATTCACACAGTTTAATTTAGGCTATATACTAAACCCAACAACAAATCTAAAGTTAGAGTTTTCGTTGGTAAATAGAATTCTTAAGAGTGAAACAAATGAATCTCAGACATTGTTTTATTCTTTTTGCTTAAGATCTGATTTGTTTAATCACTATTACGACTTTTAATGGATAATACTTATATTTTAAATGTTGAGACATCGACCAAGGCATGCTCTGTATCTCTTAATTTAAATGGAAATCTAATAAGTTGTGAAGATATTGTTGGTTCTGGTTTTTCTCATTCTGAAAAATTATTACCATTTATATCTCAAACGATTAAAAAATCAAAGATTAAAATGTCTGATCTTTCTGCAGTTGCTATAAGTATGGGGCCGGGTTCATTTACAGGATTAAGAATTGGTGTTTCCACCGCCAAAGGAATATGTTATGCTTTAGGTATTCCCTTAATTGCTGTCTCAACACTAAAAGCCATGGCATTTGGAATGGCTAAAAAATTAAAATCTGAACTTTACTGCCCAATGATTGACGCTAGAAGAATGGAGGTGTATTCTGCTTTTTATGATTTAGAAAATAATCTTGTTAGAAAAATTCAAGCAGATATTGTTAATGAATCATCCTATTTAAATTTCTTGAATAATGATGTCGTTTTTTTTGGTGATGGCTCAGCAAAGATTAAAGAAATTATAAAACATGAAAATGCAACTTTTATTTCTGATTTTCATCCAAGCGCTTCTTATATTGGTGATTTATCGTATCAGAAATTTATCGTATCAGATTTTGTTGATTTAGCATATTTTGAGCCCTATTACCTAAAAGATTTTGTTGGTGGTAAAAAAGCTTAGCGTCTTTTTCTTTTACTATCGCTAAACCTGCTTTTGAAGGAATCTTTTCCAGTTGATTTAGTTGATCTTTTTCTTTTTACAGAGCTTTCATTTTTTGTTTTGGAATTTTTTCTATCTCTAAAACTTTTTCTTTCTTTTGGTTGTTTTCTATCGTCTTTGCTTGATGATGTACCTGGAGCTTTTGATTTTTCTACAGAAACTCTTTCTCCATTCCATTCTGTTCCTTGGAAACTTGAAAGAACGGTATTTTCAAATTCACTATCTATCTCAAAAAATGAAAAGTTTTTAAAAATATCTATTTTTCCAACTGGGATATTACGTTTTTTAGTAAACTCATTAATCATTCCAATTAGATTTTGAGCTTGCATTCCCTTCTGTTTTCCTAAATTTATAAAGAACCTTGAATATCCTTCTTCAGCATGGTTACTTCCTTCATTTCTTTTGGAAGAACTACTGCTTTTTCTGCTTGACCGAGAATCATTTCTTTTGTTGTCTTTTCCTCTGCTTGACTTGTTATTAGGGTCTACATTTAAGTTTCCAGCATTTTTATAGAAAGCTAAAAACCTATTAAACTCTGTTGAAATAAAATGTTTAATTAACTCTTCTTTGTCTAAATGAGATAATTTTTCGTTGATGGCTGGTATGTATTTTTCAATTTGTGGACCAACTTTTGTATTAATAACCTTGTCTACTAATTTTAACAATTGAATTTCACATATTTCTTCACCAGTTGGAACTTTTTTTAATAAAAGTTCTTTTTTGAGCATCTTTTCAATTGATTGAATTTTTCTTCTTTCCCTACTGTGAGCAATAATTATGGAAACACCTTTATTTCCTGCTCTTCCAGTTCTCCCTGATCGATGTATATATATTTCATTATCATCTGGAAGATTATAATTTATTACATGAGTTAGCTCATTAATATCAATACCTCTTGCTGCAACATCAGTTGCAACTAGAATTTGGATACTTTTTTGTCTAAATCTTTTCATGACATAATCTCTTTGAGATTGAGATAATTCACCATGAAGAGCATCTGCATTGTAACCGTCTTGCATTAATTTATCTGCAACATCTTTTGTTTCTCTTCTTGTTCTACAAAAGACTATTCCATATATTCCAGCATTAACATCACAAATTCTTCTTAATGCTTGATATCTATCTCTAGCATTTACCATATAGTAGTGATGCTCCACATTTTTCGCGCCTTCATTTCTGCTTGCAACTTCTATAGTTTTAGGGCTAAACATATAGTTTTTTGTAATTCTCATAACCTCTTTTGGCATAGTGGCTGAGAATAGTAACGTTTGCTTTTCTTCAGGAGTTTCTGCTAAAATTGTGTCTAAGTCATCTTTAAATCCCATATTTAGCATTTCATCTGCTTCATCTAAAACAACAGATTGAATATCATTCAATTTTAGTTTTTTTCTTTTGATTAAATCAATTACTCTTCCAGGTGTTCCAACAATAATTTGAGAACCAGAATTTAAAGCTCTTATTTGTGTTTGAATATTTGCACCCCCATATACAGCTGTGATTTTAAGACCCTTTGTGTATTTAGCATAAGAATCCATATCTTTTGCTATTTGTAGGCATAATTCTCTAGTAGGACAAAGTATGATGGTTTGAGGTAATCTACGATCAATTTCAATTTTTTCAATTATTGGAAGGCCAAATGCTGCAGTTTTTCCAGTTCCGGTTTGCGCCAGAGCAATAAGATCTTTTTCTTCACTGATTAAATACGGAATTGCTTCTTGTTGAATGGGTGTTGGTTCCGTAAAGCCTAAATCTTTTATGGCTTTTTGAATGTTTTTATTTAGCCCTATATCTGAAAAAATCATTAATTTTTTTTTTGCAAAAGTACACTTTTTTACTTGTGAAGATTTAGATTGACTTTTTATTAAAAAAAGAAGTTTTTTTGAATAAGAAGTATATTAAAATATATATATCATTTAGTAAATTTGCAAATAAATTATTTTAGATGAAAAAGTATAACTTTTGTGATCGTCATATTGGGCCTAGAGACACTGATATTAACTCCATACTTGATACTATTGGAGCATCTTCAATTAAAGAATTAATTGATCAAACAATTCCAGCCCATATTCAATTAAAATCTGAAATGAATCTTCCAAAACCATTAACTGAAGATAGATTCATTGAGCATATGAAATCATTAGGTGCAAAAAATAAAACATATCGTTCTTACATTGGTATGGGGTATTATAATACTGTTTTACCTGGTGTAATTCAAAGAAATATATTAGAAAATCCAGGCTGGTACACATCTTATACGCCGTATCAAGCTGAAATTGCACAAGGAAGATTAGAGGCTTTACTTAATTTTCAAACTATGGTCAGTGATTTAACAGCAATGGATTTGGCTAATGCCTCATTATTGGATGAAGGAACAGCAGCAGCAGAAGCAATGATAATGTTGTATAATGCTCGAACACGTCAACAAAAAAAAGACGGTGTAAATAAGTTTTTTGTTTCAGAAGATTGTTTGCCTCAAACTATTGATATTTTAAAAACAAGGTCAGAGCCCTTAGGTATTGATATTATTATTGCTGATCATAATAGTTTTCATTTTGATTCTTCATTCTTTTCAGCTTTATTTCAATATCCAGGAAAATACGGTGAGATCTATGATTATTCATCTTTAACTAATATTTTAAAAGAAAAAGATATAACCGTTGTAGTTGCTGCAGATCTACTTAGTCTAAGTTTATTAAAACCACCTGGAGAATGGGGTGCTGATGTTGTAGTTGGTACAACTCAAAGATTTGGAATTCCTCTTGGATATGGAGGTCCGCATGCCGCTTATTTTGCAACATCTGAAAAGTATAAAAGAAATATTCCTGGAAGAATTATAGGCGTTAGTGAAGATGCAGATGGTAATCAAGCTCTTAGAATGGCATTGCAAACAAGAGAACAGCATATTAAAAGGGAAAAGGCAACTTCAAATATTTGTACTGCCCAGGCCCTTTTGGCTATAATGGCTGGTATGTACGGTGTTTATCATGGTTCTTACGGATTACGAGCAATTTCTACTGAGATTCATTTACTAACTAACATGCTCTCTGAAGGATTGAAAAAACTAGGTTATCATCAAAAAAACACAAATTATTTTGATACAATTTTGATATCTATTGGTGATGTAAGTATGAATAATATTATAGCTAGCTCTGAGAAGCACCATATTAACTTCAATATAATTAATGATGATTTATTGTCAATTAGTTTAGACGAAAAAGATGATTTAGATTCATTAAGAGAAATTTTAGAAGTATTTGCAGTTGCTTCTTCACATTCAGATTATAAAAATTTAATTAATGAAGTTCTTGAATCTGAGATTACATCATCAACTTTTGATCAGGGTCTTCTCAGAGAATCTGATTATATGAAACATGAAATTTTCAATAAATTTCATTCTGAAACTGAAATGATGCGGTACATAAAAAGTCTTGAGAATAAAGATTTTTCATTAACAACTAGCATGATTGCATTAGGTTCTTGTACTATGAAACTAAATGCTGCTTCTGAACTTTTTCCTTTAAGTTGGCCAGAGTTTAATAATATTCATCCATTTGTTCCCTTGGATCAAGTTGAAGGATATCAGATTATTTTTCAAGAATTAGAAAAAATGTTGTGTGAAGTCACAGGGTTTGATGCAATGAGTCTACAACCAAATTCTGGAGCTCAGGGAGAGTATGCAGGATTAATGGTTATTCGAGCTTATCATAGAAGTAGAGGTGATAGTCATAGAAATATTTGTCTAATACCTTCCTCTGCTCATGGAACTAATCCAGCATCAGCTGTAATGGCTGGAATGAAAGTTGTTGTTACTCCATGTGATGAAAATGGTAATATTGATGTCGATGTTTTAGAAGAGAAAGCAATTGAACATAAGGATAATCTTGCTGCTCTAATGATTACTTACCCATCTACACATGGTGTATTTGAAGAAAAAATCACTGTTATAAATTCAATTATTCATGAAAATGGTGGGCAGGTATATATGGATGGTGCTAATATGAATGCGCAAGTAGGATTAACAAACCCACGAATTATTGGTGCTGATGTATGTCATTTAAATCTTCACAAAACCTTTGCAATTCCACATGGTGGTGGAGGTCCTGGTGTTGGTCCAATTGGAGTTGTTGAGCATTTAAAAGATTTTCTTCCGAACAGTTCTTTAATTTCTATGGGAGGAAAGTCAGGAATGTCAATATCATCTGCTCCATGGGGAAGTGCTTTAGCATCTACAATTTCATATGCATATATAAAAATGTTAGGCGCCGAAGGTTTAAAAAAATCAACAGATATTGCAATTCTTAATGCTAATTATATTAAGGAAAGATTACATGGTTATTATGATGTTCTATATACTGGCGAAAATGATAGAGTTGGCCATGAAATGATTATTGATTTTAGGTCTTTTAAGGAATACAATATTGAAGTGTTAGACATCGCTAAAAGACTAATGGATTATGGGTTCCATGCTCCTACAGTATCATTTCCAGTTGCAAATACTGTAATGATTGAGCCAACGGAGAGTGAGTCTAAGCAAGAACTAGATAAATTTTGTGATGCATTAATTGGCATTAAGAAAGAAATAGAAGAGGTAATTAATAAAAAGGTTGATCCAGTTAATAATGTATTAAAGAATGCTCCACATACTATGAATTTGGCTTTGAATGATAGTTGGGAATTTCCATATTCAAGAGAAAAAGCGGTATTCCCTCTTCCATATTTAAGAGTTAAAAAGTTCTGGCCAACTGTTAGAAGAATAAATGGTGCTTTGGGAGATAGAAATTTAATATGCTCATGCCCTCCTATGTCTGATTATTAAATACATATCATAAAGTTTCTGATAGTTTCTTCAAAAAATTATATTTGTGTGACTAATTTATTATAAACACAAAAATATGAAAAGACTTATACCATTATTTATCGCAGTATTCACTTTTAGTGTAGTTTCTGCACAACTGCAAAAAGCGCCATTGGTTAATTATAAAATGGAAGCTAAATCAAATTCTAGTTTTGCAACTCAATATAACTCATCGTCTTTAACTCAACCTGCACCCTTATGGTCTGATGATTGTTCAGACCCTGCTACTTGGACTTTTACTAATTCTAGTCTTCCTCCTCTTGATTGGAACTGGACTACTAATATAGATGTACAATCTCAAATGGTAACAAACTTAACAGCTTCTCTTCAAACCTTCAATAGTACAACGGCAAGTAATGGTTTTATGATTATTAATTCAGATGCTGCTCCTGGAAATCTAGATCAAAATGGGACCCCTATTATTGCTGAGTTTACAAATACACAGCCAATTGATTTAACAGGTTATCAGAACGTTCAGCTCACATTCCAACATAGTTTTAGATGGTGGAATGATACAAGAGGGGTTAGAGTTTCTGGCGATAACGGTCTTACATGGACTGATTTTGAAATTTCAAATGCAACAACATACAATACTCCAAATCAAGATTCTGATAATCCTCATATTAGTACATATAATATTTCTTCAATTGCAGGAAATCAATCTCAAGTTTTAGTTCAGTTTTATTACGATGATAATGATTACTGGGGATGGTATTGGACTGTTGATGATGTAGTAATTGAAGAAGTTCCAGATAATGGTTTGGAATGTACGGATGAAACTTTTGGTGGATGGTGGGTTGGATACCAGAATTTAGGAGATGTTGGTATTGATTATACGCTTTATCCAATAGCACAAGCAACTGCAAACCCATACAGAATGGAAGCAGTTATATCTAATACTGGAGTTAACACACAAAATAATGTTATGCTTCATGTTGACGTTGAGGAACCATTAGGAAATATTAATTCATATATGTCATCTCCATCAAATTTAGTAGGAGCTCCAAATCCAATGAACGACACCACAGCAACCACTGCTAATTTTTCACCTTCGAGTATGGGTGTGTATAATTTTACTTTTTGGGCAACCTCTGACTCTTTCCCAACCACTGATACAATGTTTATGAGTTCTCTTGTTACTGATACAGTATATGGAGTTGATTATGATTGGGACGGTAGTGGAGCAAACCTTGGTGGAGGGTATTATCTTGGTAGGACATGTGGGGGTCAAGTGCTTGCTAATGTTTTTGATATTTATGAAAATACGCAGCTTACATCAATATCATTTCATGTAAGTGCTTCATCTGTTATTGGAGCAAAAGTTGCTGTAGAAGTATATGAAGCAGATGGTCAAATTTACCTAGAAGAATCTGATGAATATACACTACAAGCTCAAGATATAGACTCTTGGGTAACAGTTCCACTTTTAAGCCCATATCCATTATTTGCTGGAACAGGATATATGGCGGCAGTTCGTGGTACTCAACACCCTACAGATACATCATTAATTAGTGCTACAAGTAATGTAAATACCTCGAGCTATATTCAAGATAATGGATGTGATATTGGAACTCAAGGATTCGGATATTGGTATACTGCTTCAGATGCATTAGCTATAAGAATGAATTTTGGAAATGTGAGTTCTGTAAACCAAGAGCTAAGTTCTAGATTAAATATTTATCCTAATCCTTCTAACGGGATATTTACAATTGAAAATAATAATCAAAAAGATATTACTTATTCAATTAGAAATGTTTTAGGTCAGATTACTTTAAAAGGAGAAATTAATATTGCTTCAAATTCAAAAGTTGATTTGTCTCATCTAAATTCAGGAATATATACGATTGAATTTGATAGCGAATATCAACTATTTAATCAAAAATTAATTATTAAATAGATAAGTTAAATATTTTATTAAAAAGGCACAGTATTTCAGTGCCTTTTTTGCTTTGATAACTGTAAAGTGAGAGATTATATTTTGTAAATTTGTAAAAAAACAAAACATGAAAAAAACTTTACTTTCTTTACTTACTATTCTTTTTGTGAATGCTTCTATAGCACAACAAAAAGCACCTCAAGAAAATACAATACATAATATTAAACATATTGAAAGCAATGTTCCTCAGTCATCTAGCGCTTCTTCATTTATGCCTGCTCCTTTTTGGTCTAATGATTTTTCTACACAATCTGATTGGACAATGGTAGATTTATTAAATGGGGGATTACAAAACTGGGTAATTACTACAAATGGTCCTGTTGGATCGTACTCTGCAGCTATGGGGGTAATAAATTCAACTACTGCTGCTAATGGATTTGCCCTATTTGATTCAGATGCTTTAAATACTCAATATACTCCTCAAGAAGCAACACTTACATATAATGGATCAATTGATTGTTCTGCATATCAATATATAAATATAAACTTCGAATGTTTTCACAGAGTATTTCGTGATTCAGTTTTTGTAGAAATTAGTACAGATAATTTTGCTACAGTTGCTGGAAGATATAGAATTCAACCAGCTCTTGCTTCTAATGAATCTTCTCCAAATCCAGAATTAGTTTCTTTAAATATTTCATCATCAGCTGGAAACCAGCCTAGTGTATATTTAAGATTTCATTATGAAGGAGAGTGGGATTATGCGACAATGATAGACGATGTAACATTCTCAGAAACCCCTGATAATGAATTAATTCTTTCCAATCAAACTTTCGGTGGATGGTGGTTAGGATATCAGCTTACTGGTGATTTAGGTTGTGATTATACTTTATATCCAATGTCTCAAGCAACAGCAATGCCGTATAGAATTGAGGGTGTTGTTAGGAATTCAGGTATTCAAACTCAAAATAATATTATTCTTCATGTTGATATTGAGGAAGATAATACTTCTAATATTACATCATTATCTTCGACTCCGATATCTTTATCTATGTTGCAAAACGATACTGTTGCTACAACAAATTTTGCTCCTTCAAATATGGGCTTATATAATATGAGTTATTGGGCAACTTCGGATTCCTTCCCAACTACTGATACAACTACATTTTCTACTATTGTAACTGACTCTGTCTATGGTGTTGACTACGATTGGAACTCTGATGGTGCTAACGCATCGGGATATGCTTATTTGTCTCGTCCAGGATGTGGGCAAGTACTGGCAAATGTTTATGATATTTATGCTAATGATGTTTTAACATCAATCTCATTTCATATTAGTGACCAGTCTGTTGCTGGTGGAGATGTTACTGCTCAACTGTATGAGTCGGATGGTCAAATTTTTATTGCTGAATCTGATGTATATACTTTACAGCAATCTGATATAGGTCAATGGGTAACTTTACCACTATTAAATCCAACACCACTTTTTGCTGGAACTTCATATTTAGCAGGCGTACTTGGTACTCAACATCCTACAGATACTGTTGGTGTTAGTTCTACTGGAAATCCACATACTTCTGGATACATTCAAGATAATGGTTGTGATATTGGAAATGGTGGTAATATTGGAGATTGGTATACTAGTGATGCTAGATTGATAAGAATGAATTTTGGTTATGTTTCATCAGTTGATAATGAAGAATTAAAATCAGGATTTTTAGTTTATCCAAATCCTTCTTCTGGAATTGTTAATTTAGGAAATGAGAATAATAGTGAATATGATTTTACAATAAGTAATCTAGTTGGACAAATATTGTTCGATGGAAAGATTTCATCTTATTCAAATCAATC
>JAOHSR010000018.1 GCA_028122735.1 Flavobacteriales bacterium | reverse complement strand
GATATTGGTTGAGGCAATTGATCAATTAACAGGAGCTGTTCTTGGAACGTTTACAATTACCAATCTTCCCTTAGGAGGTATTGAAATTTTTACAATAAGTCCAGATGATGGGAATTACTTTACGAATGGTAATATTTCTTATGTAACTTTTGAAAATGTTTTTCTTACTTCCTCTTCAGGTTTATTAACATTTACATCAACAATTATATCTGAACTTGGAGATGTAGATATTCAAACATCTGGATTTGCAATTGGTACACTTTCATCATATTTTACAATTTTCAGATGTGATGAATATATTTGGAACGGTAATTTGTTTGACACTAGTGGAACATATGTTGACACAATGTCAAGTATTATTGGTTGTGATAGTATTGTTACTCTTAATTTAACAATTTATAATAGCTCAACTAGTTTTGATACAGTTGTTGTTTGTGATAGTTATCTATGGAATAGTATTGTTTACGATACTTCTGGTTCATATATTGATACTATTTTAAATAGTGTGGGTTGTGATAGTGTAATGTTTCTTGAATTGAGTGTTAATAATAGTAATTCATATAATATTTTAGATATATGCGATAGTATTACCTGGAATGGTGTTTTATATGATTCCTCTGGAGTTTATAATGATACAATATTAAATTATCTTGGTTGTGATAGTGTTATAACATTGGATTTAACAGTTCGGTATTTATCAACGAGTATTGATACAATTGTAAGTTGTGATAGCTTGTCTTGGAATGGTATAACTTATGATACAACTGGATATTATTCTGACACACTAGTCAATGCTGTTGGTTGTGATAGCATAGCATATTTAGACTTGACAATTAATTATAGCTCTATTGTTTTCGATACAATAACTGTTTGTGATAGCTTACTTTGGAATGGAGTTTTATATGATTCTACAGGGATATTTACCGATACTTTCTTAAGTTCTGCAGGCTGTGATAGTATTGTGACTGTATATTTAACTGTAAATTATAGTAATTCAAGTACAAGTTCAGTAACAGCTTGTGATAGTCTATTATGGAACGGAGTAACATATTATACAAGCGGTATTTATGATACTACATTAACTAATAGTTCTGGATGTGATAGTTTAGTAGAGATTTATTTAACTATAGTGCCTACTATTTATAATTATATATATGAGCATGCATGTGGCAATTATTTCTTTGCTGGAAATAATTTAGATAGTTCAGGAATTTATTATGATACATTAACTAGCGTGAATAGTTGCGATAGTATTGTAATACTTGATCTTATTATTACCCCCAGGATTTCAATTTTACCTTTAATTACTAATGTTGATTGTTATTCAAATTCAACTGGTCAAATAGATATTAATGTGATTTCTGGATCTTCTCCATTTATTTACTTGTGGTCAAATGGAGCAAATACCTCACAAATTAATAACCTATTTGGAGATTCAACATATTCTTGTTCAATTACAGATAGTGCTGGGTGTACTCTTGATACTATTTTATTTGTATCTCAACCACCAATTTTAAACGTACTTCCAAATGTGGTGAATATCAGTTGTTTTGATGGTAATGATGGAAGTATAACTTTGAATATTTTTGGAGGTACAGTCCCTTACTCAATTGATTGGGGATCAACCGATACAAATAATTTAAATTATGGTTATTACAATTATACAGTTATCGATGACAATGGATGTATAGTATTTGATTCTTCTTTAGTTTCTCAACCTAGTCCTATTAGTATTGGTGTGAATCTACAAAACATACAATGTTTTGGTCAATCCACAGGATTTATTGAAATCAATGTGCTTCCAGGTTCTGGAGTGCCAGCATATTCTTATGACTGGACAGGACCAATATTATTTTCATCCACAAATAATAATATTTATAATTTGTTTGCTGGAGATTATAATTTGGTAATTACTGATGCTAATTCTTGTGAGTTTGATACTATAATTACTTTAACTCAACCTATTAATCTAACTCAGAATACAAATATCCAAACATCAAATTATTCAGGTTTTAATATTGGGTGTAAAGGTGATAATAGCGGATGGGTTTCGGTTCAGGTGACCGGTGGATATGAGCCATATACTTATCTTTGGTCAAATTTTTCTACATCTGATTCTATATTTAATTTAAGTGCTGGTATATATACCTTGGAAGTTACTGATAGCCTTGGATGTGTTATTGTTTTTGATTTTCCACTTATTGAACCTGCTGAGTTCTTATCTTCAACTATTGTTGAAACTACAGATTATAATGGTTATAATATAAGTTGTTTCGGTTATAACGATGGAGCATTACTTGGGGTTGCAAATGGAGGTGTTCCAAATTATACTTATTTCTGGAACTCAATTCAGTCTAATGATAGTATTACAGGATTAGTTGCTGGTAATTATGAGTTAACAATATATGATCAAAATAATTGTATTGTAAATTCTTTTATTACTCTTACTCAGCCAGATTCATTGTTTATGGATTTAATAACTTACACCGATACTTGTTCAAAGGGAGTTGGTAGGGCAGAAGCAAATATTTTTGGAGGAGTAACTCCATATTTATACACATGGTCTGATGGAAGTACTATTCCTATTATTTCAGACTTTACAGAAGGAAATTATTCAATAAATGTGGTTGATGCAAATGAATGTCAAATTTTTGATACTATAGAAATTTATAATTTACCAAGTCCATTAATTGATTTTGCAATTTATCCTGATAATCAACGTCTTTTTGATCAATTAGATGACCCTATAATATTTGTAGATTTTACAAATGGGATTTGGCAAAATATAGTTCAATGGAATTGGGATTATGCTGATGGAAGTTTTGGAAGTGATTCTATTTCATATCATTCATATTCAGATACCGGAAGTTTTGTTGTGATATTAACTACGGTTTCCGAGTATAATTGCATTGATACACTATCAAAAATTGTATCTATTTCTGATTATAATTTATTTGTTCCAAGTGCTTTTACTCCATTTTCTACTAACGATGATTTAAACAATACTTTTAAAGCTTATGGAGTAGGTATTAAATCTTTTAAAATGGATATTTTTGATAGGTGGGGAGGTAAATTGTTTTTTAGTGATAAATTGGAAGTTGGTTGGGATGGCACTAAAAACGGAGAAAGAGTTCCTCTTGGTGCTTATTTATATTTTATAGAAGCTGAAAATATTTATGGAGAAATATTTAAATATAATGGTCAACTTTTCTTGATGGAATAGCATGAGTGTTTACATATTCCTTTCTAGATGTAAAATCCTCTAAAATTAAATGAATTCTAAAAAAATATTAAATTGTTAACAAGTTGTTAATAAAGTATTATATTTGTTGACTTTTTGAAAAATTATCTGATTATGAAGAAACTTTTATTATTGTTTACGATTGCGATTTCTAGCTTTGCTATAAATGCACAGACTATTACCGGTGTTTCAACTACTTCTCCAATTACGTGTAACGGGGGTCAAGGTGACATTACGGTAACAACAGATGCTCCTGCATTTGTTGTATATGATGTTTTTACTTTTAATTCTTTTCTGGGAATTTGGCAGCCATTTGGAACGGGACAAACTTTTTCTCAAACTCCTAATATTATTTTAAATAACCTATTCTCAGGAAATTATAAAGTTAGGACTTATACTAGCTTAGGAAATATTGCTGATTCTATCACTCACCTATTAGATCAACCACAACCTTTATCAGTAACAAATTCTAGTTCAACACCTGTAACATGTTTTAATGGTAGTGATGGTGCGGCATCATTAGTTTTACAGGGAGGAACCATGCCTTACACATATTTATGGAGTGATGGTCAAACAACTGATACTGCTTCAAATTTATCAGCAGGTATATATACCTGTACTATATCGGATATGAATTCTTGTTCTTCAACTTCTAATCCTATTATTATTGCAATTACACAACCTTCTTCAGGTCTTAATAATTCTACAGCTCCTTTCACTCAGTTTAATGTAGATTGTTATGGAGATTCAACTGGTAGTGTGTTTTTAAATACTCAAGGCGGTGCTCAGCCATACACTTATGAGTGGTTTGGTTTACCACCAAATATCCCTAATTTTCTTAATCAAATTACAAATGTTCCAGCAGGAGTATACCAGGTTGTTGTCACAGATGCAAACGGATGTACTGAATCTTCTTCAAATCCATTGTTAAATGATACATCAAACTATACTATTACAGAACCTTCAGCTCCAGTTTCTGCTTTAGAAACTACAGTTGATGTTATTTGTAGAGGTGGTTCAACAGGAAGTATAGTTTTAAATCCAAGTGGTGGAACAGCTCCTTCAGGTGCATACAGTTACTTATGGAATAATGGACAAACTACACAATCAATTAATAATTTAACTGCTGGAATATATAATTACTCTGTTTCTGATGCAAAAGGATGTAGCTATTCAGATACTGTAGAGATTTTTCAACCTTTAACTATACTTTCAAGTGTAACAAGTTTTGATTCAGTACTTTGTATTGGTACTCAAACTGGTTCAATGAGTGTTAATGTAATTGGAGGTATTTCTCCATATTTATATGTTTGGTCTAACGGAGCTACTACTTCTTCATATAATAATGTTTTTGCTGGAACCTATACTGTTTCAATTACTGATGATCTTGGATGTAACATTTCTGATACAGTTTCTGTTTTAGAGCCTACTCAAATTTCAAACTTTTTTAGTGGTGATAGTATAAGTTGTCCTTTTGGAAATGATGGTATTTTAATTTCAAATGCATCTGGTGGTACTTCTCCATTTAATTATACATGGTCTTCTTCAGATCCTAACTTTACATTGTTAGGTCAAAATTCTAATTTGTTAAATGATTCTACAATTTCTCAACTTCATCTAGGATCATATACTGTTGTAATTGATGACGCTAATTTATGCTCTTCTACTCATACATATCTTTTAGGATCTCCTGATCAAATTAATATTTCTGCAAATGTAACTGATGTTGAATGTTATGGTGATAATTCTGGATCAATCGACTTAAATGTAATTGGAGCAACCCCTCCGTTTACATACGTATGGAACAATGGACAAACATCATCTTTAATTTCATCATTAAATTCTGGTACTTATATTGTTACTGTTCAAGATGCTAATGGATGTTACGGACCGCTAGGAAATGCAACTGTTTCCTTTTCTGTAAATGAATTAGCTAGCGCTCCTATTAGTGTTTCTGCTGTAATAACAGATGTAATTTGTAATGGAGATGCTAATGGATCTGCTACATTAACTCCTTCTGGAGGAACAGCTCCTTATACTTATCTATGGAACACAGGGGAAACAGTTTCTTCACTAGCTAATTTGTCTATTGGGCAATATACTGTTTTAGTTGAAGATGCATATTTATGCCAACACACTGTGACATTTAATATTGATGAACCAACTCCTTTGACTTTAGTAGAATCTTATAATGATCCACAATGTTATGGTTACAATGATGGAACTGCAAATGTTGTAGCAAGTGGTGCAAACTCTCCATATACATATTTATGGAGTACAGGACATACTGGTTCTAGTGTTAATGGATTATCGCCAGGACCAATTAGCGTGACTGTAACTGATAATTCTGGACAATGTAATGCCTCTGTTTTCTTTCAAATTGGAGAGCCAAGTCCAATAGTAGTTTCAGTAACAACAATTGATAATTTATGTAATGGATACTCAACAGGTTCTGCAAATTCACAAGTTAGTGACCCAGGTAATGCACCTTTTACTTATCTATGGTCAACTGGAGAAACGACACCAAATATTGCTACTTTATCAGCTGGAACTTATGATCTAATAGTAACAAATAATGAAGGTTGTCAACAAAATGAATTCTTTTTAAATGGAGGTTCAAATACTATTACTAGTTTTGATATTTTAGAACCAAATGCACTTTCAATAAATCCAACTATTTTTCCAATATCAGTTACTGGTGCAAATGATGGATCAGTTAGTGTATCTCCATCGGGTGGATTAGCACCTTATTCATACACCTGGACATATTCAGGATCAAGTTCATTTATTAATACAAACTCATCCATTAATAACTTATCTCCTGGATACTATTATCTTCAGGTTGCTGATGATAATGGATGTTTACAATTAGACACATTCTTGTTTAATGAGCCAAATTGTAGTCTTATAATAAGCTCTACATACTTACCTCCATTATGTCATGATGACAATGCAGAATTATTTCAATGGAACGTAACTGGAGGAGTTGCTCCATATGTAAGTGAACTTATTGATAATAATGGTACTTTTTGGTATGGTCCTAATAGTGGATCTAATCCAATTTCATTTAATAATAGTCTACCTCCTGGAATTTATACTTTAAATGTTAGTGATCAAGCTGGATGTTTACAAACAATGAATCTTACAATTGTTTCACCAGATTCAATAAGTATTGATTTTAATGCTACCAATCTTTCATGTTTTGGTAATAGTTCTGGAAGTTTATCAGCAATTGCTAGCGGAGGTACACCAAGTTTTGGCACTTCATACACTTACTTATGGTCTCCAAATAATCAAACATCATTTAATATAAATAACCTTTCTGCAGGTACCTATTCTGTAATTGTTACTGACGATAACAATTGTCAAAAACAAGATTCATACACTATTACTCAACCTAATCAACTAATTGTTGATAGTATGACATCAAGTGTTATTTCTTGTAACCCAGGTGTTGACGGTCAAGCTACGGTATATGTAAGTGGAGGAAATCAGCCTTTTAATTATCTATGGACAATTCCAAATAGTGGAATTCCTCAAACAACACAAACTGCAAACAATTTATCAATTGCTGGAAATTATGCAGTTCAAGTAACTGATAGTAATGGATGTGTTGTTGTTGACAATATAAATGTTAATAATGCTCCAAGTTTAATTTTAACAGATTCTGTAATTCAACCACTTTGTTATAACGATACAAATGGAATGATTTATGCTCTTGCTAGCGGAGGAACTTCACCTTACACTTATAACTGGTCAGTAAATGGACAACCAGGTTCTTACAGTTCAAATGATTTTATTGCAAATTTAGGTCCAGCAATCTATTCAGTAGTAGTTGAAGATAATTATGGATGTATTGAGCAATTTTCTCAACAAATTATTAATCCATCTACTTTAAATATTTCTTTATCTCCTATAAATGTTTCTCTAAATGGAGCTAATGATGGGTCGATAAGCTCGATAATATCAGGTGGAACAGGCTCTGGTACTTATTCATACTTATGGTATGGTCCTAATGGATTCACGTCTACATTATCAAATATTTCTAATTTATATGCAGGTATTTATACTCTTGTAGTTGTAGATGGTAATGGTTGTGCAACTACTTTTGCTCAAGAAATTAATGAGCCAGCATGTAATCTCAACTTTGATACTACAATTACAAATGTAACTCAACCTTTGTGTTATCAACAATCAGGTTCTATTACGTGGATGGCAAATGGAGGAGGAAGTAGTTTAAGTACTACTATAACTGATAATATTACTGGAACTGTTTATTATAGTTTATCAACTTCTCCTAATCAAATTTATTCTCATACACTATTAGATGGAAGTTATAACCTTCAAATAATCGATGAATATGGTTGTTCTGATATTTTAAATTTTATCATTTCTTCACCAAATCCAATAACTGCAAATGTAGTTACTGATTCTGTGAGCTGTTTTGGTGGAAATGATGGTTCAATGTTAATTCAAGCAATTGGAGGTACTCCACCGTATTCATATGACTATGGTACTTCTCCTATAACTGGAACTCCTATTAATCAAAATCAATTAACTCAGGGAACATACATTGTTTCTCTTACTGATGACAATGGTTGTTCTAGTTTTCCAACAAACTTCACAGTACAAATATTTGAGCCTGCGCAATTATCAGTTTCATATACAACAACTCCTGTTACTTGTTATGGAGGTATTGATGGAGGAATTAGTTTAACAGTAAATGGTGGGACAAGTCCTTATTTTTATAATTGGACACCACCAAGTGGTTCTCCAGCTATTACTTCAACACCTATTGTAAGTGGCTTAACTTCAAATATTTATTTTGTTGAGGTTTCAGATGTTAATGGTTGTAGTACAGATCCAAATATTACCACAATTAATGTTCCAGGACCTCAAAATAATTTAAATATAAATATAAACGTTGTCGATGCTTCGTGCTTTGGTTTGTCTAATGGACAAGCTCAAGCTTTTTCAACGGGTGGAACATCTCCATATTCCTATGAGTGGAGTGATGGTCAAACCTCTCAAATAGCAACAGGACTATCTTCGGGATCATATACATGTATTGTAACTGATGCAAATGGATGTACAAATTCTGCTATAGCTGTTGTTGGTGAGCCAAATTCTATTGATGTAAATCTTTCGACAATTAATGTAAGTTGTTTTGGTTTAAATGACGGATTTGCAGTAGTTAATCCTACTGGAGGATCAGGAACTGGTTTTAGTGTTTTATGGAATATAAATATTCCGTTATCATTTCCTCCGATTCCATATACAAGTTTAAGTGTACCAAATATAAGTCCCGGAGCATATACAGTTACTATTACAGACTTTTCATTACCTGGTTGTGATGTTATTCAAGATGTAATTATTACTCAACCAGATATCTTACAAATAACTCCAAATGTTGAACAAATTGTTAGTTGCTTCCAAGGCTCTGATGGATCATTAAGTGTAAATACGATTGGAGGAACTGCTCCTTATTCTTATACTTGGTCTTCAACTTCAAATAATAGTATTGCTACAACAAGAATAGCTTCAAATTTGTCTTCTCAAATGTATTATGTAGAGGTAGTTGATTCAAATGGATGTAGTATTACTGATAGTATATTTTTAGGCTCTAATTCACAATTAATTCCTAATATTTCATTTGATAATGTAAGCTGTTACGGAGGGAGTGATGGAATTGCATACGCAAATCCAACAGGTGGAACTGGTCCATATTCTTACAATTGGTCATTTACAGGATCTACAAACTCTAGTAGTTCTGGTTTAAGTGCAAATACTACATATTCTGTTCAAATTACTGACTTTAATTCATGTCCTACTTTAACTTCGTTCTTTACAGTTCCTCAACCCGATAGTATTTTTATGTCGGTAATTATTGATAGTGTTTCTTGCTTTATGGGAACGGATGGTATTATCACTATTGATTCAATAAATGGTGCTGTTGGTCCATATACATACTTATGGTCTAACGGTCAAACAAATTCATTTGCAAACAATTTAGTTGCAGGAAACTATTCTGTTGTTGTAACAGATAATTTAGGATGTGTTGATAGTTCTTACTCATATACTGTTTTTGATCCAGCTCAAATTGTATCAAATATTACTATTACAACGAATTATAATGGATCAAATATCACATGCTTTAATGACTCAACAGGTGAATTAACTGCATCTGCTACAGGCGGAACAGGGTCATATAGTTACCTATGGTCAACTGGAGATACCACTTCTACTATAGATAGTTTGAATGCAGGAACATATATTGTTACTGTTTCAGATATTTATGGGTGTAGTGATGTTTCTCAAATTACTTTGGTAAATCCAGATACAATTCATTTTAATTATTCTGTTTCAGATTACAATGGAAATAATATTTCTTGTAATAATGAAAATGATGGTACTCTTGATGTAAATATAACTGGAGGAAGTGGTATAAATTTCTCTTCCATTATTTGGACAAGTAGTAATTCTTCATTTAATAATTCTTCTAACGTAATTAATGATACAACTCTTATAAATCTATTTGCTGGAACATATAGTGTTACAGTTTCTGATTTTAATGGATGTTCATCTTCTTCTAGTATTACACTCACAGAACCAAATATTTTAGATAATTATTTTACAACTGATAGTATTAGTTGTAATGGTGGAAATGATGGTGTTGCATACTCAAATGTTTCAGGTGGAACAGCACCTTATTCTTATTCATGGACAATCAATACTTCAGATAGTTCTAGTGCTCACGGATTACTAGCTAATACCCTATACCAGTTATCTGTTCAAGATGTTAATGGATGTCCAATATTATTTGATACTGTTGAAATTTATCAGCCAGATCCAATATTTTTAAGTACTATTTCAATATTACCTTCTTGTTATGGGTTAAATGATGGTGAAATATTAATTGATAGTGTTAGTGGAGCTACTCCAGGATACACTTATCTATGGTCTGATGGTCAAACCGGAACAATCATTAATAACTTATATGGAGATTCAACATACTCATGTATTGTAACTGATGCAATTGGTTGTCAAGATTCCTCATATTTTGTCCCTCTTTCTCAGCCTGGAATTTTAGTTGCTGATATCAATATAACAACAAATTATAATGGAACTAGTTTACAATGCTTTGGAGATACAAATGCATCGGTTCTTGCTAGTGCTACTGGAGGTTCTGGAATTGGAACGTATACTTATGAGTGGTTTACACAAGGTCAAAGTATTGGAACAGGATCATCATTAAATAACTTAGGAGCTGGAACATATGTAGTAAGTATAATTGATACAAATGGATGTTCGGATATTGAGAATGTTGAAATTTTCAATCCAAATCCAATTACAATTTCACATACTGTCTCTAACTACAATGGAAGTAATATTTCTTGTTCAGACTCTCTAGATGGATTTATTAATACTATAATTTCTGGTGGTAATGGTATCGATACAACTTCAATTTTATGGAACACAGGACAAACAATACCATCAATAAACAACTTAAGTGCTGGAGTATATCATTTAACTGTTTCAGATATTAATGGGTGTGTAGATTCTTTGACAATTATCTTGACGCAACCTAATCCTATATCACTTTCTTTCAGTGTTGATTCTGTAAGTTGTTTTGGAGGAAGTGATGGAGCTGCATTTGTAAACCCATCAGGTGGTACTTCACCTTATTTAATATCATGGTCAACAGGCTCTGTAAATGATTCAATTTTTGGATTAGATGGTACTACTAATTATATTGTTCAGGTTTCCGATACAAATAATTGTCCAATGGTACTTGATACAATAAATATTCCTCAACCAAATCAAATTCAAACTACTGAGGTTATCACTTTACCTACATGCTATGGAATTAATGATGGTCAAATTATAATTACTAGCGTAAGTGGAGCAACTGGTCCTTACACATATTTATGGAATGATTCATTAGCTTCAACAGGAACAATTTTACCAAATTTAAATTCTGGAGAATATATTTGTACAATAACTGACGCTTTAGGATGTAAAGAAGATGTATTATTCTTGGTAGATACAGTGTTTTCTGTTGTTGCATCAACATCTATTCTCTCAGATTACAACGGAACAGATGTTGAATGTTATGGTGATACTAATGCAATAATTTTAGGATCTGCAACAGGTGGTACTCTTCCTTATACTTTTAACTGGACAAGTGGACAAATTACTGACACAGTTTACAATTTAGGAGCTGGAGTATATACAGTAGTTGTAACTGATGCAAATGGATGTCATGACCACAGCACTGTAACGATTAATAATCCAGATTCAATTTTGGCATCTATTCAATTTTCCGATTATAATGGATATGCTATTTCCTGTGACGGATTAAGTGATGGATCTGCATCAGCAGTCATAAGTGGTGGAAATGGTATTGATTACAATACATTGTTGTGGAGCACTGGTGATACAATAGTAATACTAAACAACCTTGCAATTGGAACATATTCTTATACTATTCAAGATAACAACGGTTGTAATGCTGATGCTATTGTTACCTTATCTTCACCACCAATAATGCAATTATCTTTATCTGCTGATAGTTTACTATGCTATGGAGATGCTGATGCTACTGCTTTTATTGATACATTAATAAATGGTATTTCTCCATTTAGTTATATTTGGAATAATGGTCAAATCACTTCTAACGCAACAAATTTAAGTAGTGGAACATATTCATTAATTATCACAGATGATAATAATTGTTCAGATTCATCTACTGTAAATATATTTCAGCCTGATTCATTAATTTCTAATTTATCTATTACATCTTCATACAATGGATATGATTTAAGTTGTTATGGTTCTCTAGATGCTTCTGTTAATATAGCTACAAATGGAGGAGTTAGTCCATATTTATATTCATTAGATTCAATTTATTTTTCTAGTACTTCTAACTACAATAATTTAGGTATAGGTGTATTTAGTCTTATCACTAGAGATAATAATAATTGTGTAATAAATAATAGTATTACTATAAATTCTCCAGATGAATTATTAGCAAACTTTGATATTATAGTTGATCCTACTTGTAATGGAATTAACGATGGAGTGTTAACTTCATTAACTACAGGAGGAACGGGTATTTATTCATATGACTGGTCTAATAGTGGTAGTACAACTAATATTATCAATTCATTATCAACTGGAATATACAGTGTAGTAATTTCTGATAATAACGGATGTTCTATTTCTGATTCAATTGAATTGCTTCCTGTATTTGTTTTAAACTCAAATATTACTACAACTCAGGTTTCTTGTACAGGAGGTTCAGACGGTAGTGCAAATATTATAATGTTAGGTGGTTCAAATCCATATACTTATCTATGGAGCAATGGATTAAATACTTCTAATATTACTGGTCTTTCAGCTGGAAATTACAATTTAACAGTAACTGACTCTAGTGGATGTATTTTAACGGACTCTGTTGAAATTACGGAAAGTAGTACAGCGCTCGCTTTTACTTCGAATATATCAAACTTGGTTTGTAATGGTGACAATAGTGGATCTATTTCAACATTAGTTTCTGGAGGTGCAGGTGGATACACCTATAACTGGTCAAATGGAAATACAACATCTTCAATTTCTAACTTAGATGCTGGTACTTACATATTAAGTGTAACTGATTTAGTTGGATGTATTGTGACTGATACATTTGTAGTTACAGAACCTTTGGAATTAACTTATACATTATCATCTAATGATGTTTCATGTTTTGGATTAAGTGATGGTAACGTCGATTTAATTGTTAATGGTGGTACATCACCATATAATTATAGCTGGTCAGGACCTGGAAATTATTCCTCAATTGATTCTACGATTAATTTCCTTGGTGAAGGAATGTATAATCTAATTGTAACTGATGCACATGGTTGTTTTGTTTCTGACTCTACTTTTGTTGGAGAACCAAGCCCATTAACAACAGTTGTAAGCTATACCGATCCTCTATGTTATAATAGTCTTGATGGATCAGTTCACATATATGTTGAAGGAGGTATTTCTCCATATACATCAACTTATGGATTATTAAATCCGACAAGTATTTTAACTGATTCAATAATTTATCAAAACCTTGCTTCAGGATCAAATACCTTAAGTGTATTTGATGCAAATAACTGTGAAAATACATATACAATTACATTAATCAATCCGCTTGAACTAGTAATTGGTAATATCCTAACTAATGATCCTTCTTGTTATAATTATTCTGATGGTAGTGCTTCTATAGAAGTTGTTGGCGGTACATTGCCATATGTATATCAGCTATTCGATAATAATAATTTATTAACAGGATCTTCAAATACAAATAACTTATCCTCTGGATCTTATGAGTATTTAGTAACAGATGTTAATGGTTGTGATGACACATTAGCATTTACTATAAATAATCCTGATGAGATTTCAATAACTCCAACTACAGTTACTAATGTAAATTGCTTTGGTGAAAATACAGGAAATCTTGAAGTTTCTATTAGTAATAATTCCGGACTATATCAGATTGCTTGGATTCCTAGTCAATTCAATTCTAATACGGAACTCATAAGTGATTTAGTAGCTGGAAAGTATGAGGCTGTTGTTATTGATGAGCTTGGATGTACAAAAGTTGATTCGTTCTTTATTGAAGAAAACGACCAAATTGAAATTGATCTATCAGTTATCAACTCTAGCTGTAAATTAAATGCAGATGGGCAAATTGTAGTTGATAATATTTTTGGTGGAGTTGGTCCATATAATATATATAATAATTCTGTACTTGTTGCCTCTGAAGTTTTAAATTCATATGCAATAGAATCACTTGTTACTACTGACGAAATTAGCCCTTACAATTTAATTGTTTCTGATAATTATAATTGTGAATATAGTACAACTGTTGATGTTGGTTTTGATGGTGGATATGGTTGTATTGATGAGCCTGTTGTAATTACTCCAAATTATGATAATTACAATGATGAGTGGATTCCAATTCTTGACTTAGATATTAATATAGAAGTTGAAATCTTAAATAGATGGGGTCAAAAAGAATTTTACTACAGTGGTAATAGCTTAGCCTTTAGATGGAATGGTTTAGCCAACTGGGGAGGAGAGAGAGAATTGCCATCTTCGGATTACTACTATATAATTAAATTTAATAACGATAATTATCCTGCAAAAACTGGAGTAATTACTTTAATAAGATAATATTATGAGAAAGATAACTACATTAATATTTACGATACTATTTGCTTTAACAGGATATTCTCAGCAATTTCCTTTACAATCCCAGTATCAGTATAACTACTCTGTAATTAATCCTGCTGTTGTAGTAGAGAATGATTACACTAGCATGAGAGCATCATTTAGACAACAATGGGTTGGTTTTTCTGATAATCCAATTGCTACTCAATTATTTACAATAAATAGAGGTTTTGGGAAAAATGGTTTAGGAGCTACAATTTTTAATGATGAAACTGGAGGAGCATTTAGTAAATCTGGAATATCGTTAAGCTATGCTCACAAAGTTAGATTTTCAACATCAGAATTATATCTTGGAGTTTCTGGTGGGGCTGCTAAGGTTAACCTTTCTAATATTGGAGATCCTTCTGTAATTAATTCAGAGGATTTTATTCCTGAGGTTACATTTGGAGCATTTTATAAAATTGATGATTTTAGAATTGGAATGTCTGTTCCGGGTCTTCTTAACGCCAATATGGAACTTACAAATTCAAAAGATAATATTGTAAATAGTCATTTATATACCATGTTATCGTATGATTATTCTGTTAATGATTTTTTATCATTACATCCAGCCCTTTTAGTAAAAACAACTAAGTCTAATAATCAGGTAGATGCAAATCTTAATTTAAAGATTAAAGACAAATTATGGGTTGGAGCATCTTACAGACAAGACTTTGGTCCATCTGTTTATTTGGGTATTGATTTTGGAAAATTATTCTCTATCTACTCTCATGATATTTCTACAAATGAGGTTTCTTCTTATGCTAATGGTTCACATGAGTTTACTATTGGATATGACCTAAATCCGGCATTAGATTCTACATGGGAAAAATCAGCAGTTAAAGTAGAAGAATTCTTATTTGACAAAGATAAAGATGGAGTTAAAGATAGTATGGATTTATGTCCAGTAACATTTGGCTCTGTTAATGCTCATGGCTGTCCTGATACTGATGGAGATGGTATTCCAAATGATTTTGATTTATGTCCAAATCTTTACGGTGAAATTGAAATGCAAGGATGTCCTGAGATTACTCAATTTGAAAAGAATATAATCTACAAGGCTTTAAATGATTTGAAATTTGATTTTGATAAAGCAGAAATTAATTATTCATCATATCCAACTTTAACGGACATTACTATGTTATTATTAAAGAATCAAAAGATGTTTTTACATATTACTGGGTACTCATCATCTGAAGGAAGTGAAGAATATAATTTAGGATTATCGGCAAGAAGAGCAAAGGCCGTTCAAAACTTTTTTAAAGGAAGAGGAATTAAGAAAAGTAGATTAATCTTAGACTATTTTGGAGAAGAATCTCCATTAAATAATAATCAAAATGAAGATGAGAAAGCAGAAAACAGAAGAGTTGAGTTTTCTCTTGAATATCACATTTTTGATATTGATGAATCTTACAGTTTAAGGCTTGATTATAAAAACCTTTTAAAAGAGAATGGTTTAGACTACTCTTTCCTAGACACAAAAAAACCAGTAATAAAAAAGAAGGAATATTATTTTGAAAAGAAAAAAGAATCAAAAACAAATATTTTAGATAAAAAAAGTGAAGTAGTTGAGACTATTCCAAATGTTGAAGAAACTGTTGAAGAAACTGTTGAAGATATTGCTGACGTTATTGATGCTTTAAACAATTTTGATTTACCTGTTGAAGAGGAAGTTGTTGAAGAAAAGGTAATAGAAGCTTCAAATAGCTCTGAGAAATATATTCTTGTAATTGCAGTACTAAGTAGTAAACAAAATGCAGATAGCTACATAAAGAAAAATCCATCTGCAAATTACGAGTTTTCAGAGGGGAGATACTATATTTATGAAGATAGTAACTCTTCAAAGGATGAACTTAAGAAAGTTAAACTTTCTTACACCAAAGATTCTTGGATTAAAAAAATTAGATAATATATGAAGTTAAGATTACTTTTTGTAGTCCTATGTTTTTTTATAGGAACTACTAATACTTTTTCGCAGGGGCAAATAGGCCTAGATATAGATGGAGAAGCAGCTGATGATTATAGTGGCTATTCAGTATCGATATCATCAGATGGAAATACTGTA
>JAOHSR010000017.1 GCA_028122735.1 Flavobacteriales bacterium | reverse complement strand
ATTTTAAGTCAAGGTGTAATTCAAACTAATAATATTAAGTGTGATATTTTGGATGAATTGTTGTATCAGAATTTACTTATTCATCATGCCAAAATTGATAGTACTATTGAAATTAGCGAAGATGAAGTTAATCAAGAAGTAAATAAACGAATTACATTCTTTGAATCTCAATTAGGATCTTTAAATAAAGTAGAGGAATATTTTAAAAGAAGTATTAATAATATGAAGGATGAACTTTCAATTGTTGTTACAGATCAATTATACACTCAAAAAAAACAAAATATTATTATTAATAATGTTAAAATCACTCCTAATGAAGTTAAAGATTTTTTGACTAGTCTTGAAAATCCAGACATTCCAATGATACCAACTCAATTAGAATTATCTCAGTTAGTAATTTTACCAAAATTATCTTCTGAAAAGAAAAAGTCTATAAAGGATAAGCTTGATGGTTTTAGAAAAAGAATATATTCAGGTGAAGACTTTAAAGTTTTGGCTACATTATATTCTGATGATGTTGTTTCAGCAAATAATGGTGGTGAATTAGGTTTTATGGGTAGAGGTGAACTGCTTCCTGAATTTGAAAGAGCAGCATTTAAGTTGAAGGATAATGAAATATCTGAAGTTGTTGAAACTAAATTTGGATTCCATTTAATTCAAATGATAGAAAGAAGAGGAGAGCAAATAAATGCTAGACATATTCTAATAAAGCCAAAGTTTACTTCTTCATCTATTAAAATTGCTAATGATGAAATTTCATTAATTAAAAATGAAATTGATAGTGGTTTAATTTCTTTTGAGGATGCCGTAGTTAAATATTCAGAAGACAATAGTAAAAATAATGGAGGTTTAATTATTAATCCCAATTCAGGTTCAACTGATTTTACATTCGATGATCTTGACCCTTCTATTAAATACATTGTACAAAACATGAATATTGGTGATATTTCTTCCCCCTCTTTAACTAAATCAAATGATGGCTCTCAAGCAGCCTATAGATTAATAAGGTTAAATAACTTAGTTGAGGAGCATAAGGCAAATATTACAAATGATTTTGATGTTATAAAGGGGTATGCTTTATCAGATAAAAAACAAAAATATATTGATAAATGGATTATTAATAATATTAATGATACTTATATTCAAATTAATGAAAATTTTTCATCTTGCCCTTGTTATAATAAATGGATAAAATAATATATGGATACAAATAATAATATTGAATTAGTTAAAGAATTTATCTCTTCATACAAAAGATTTAAAGAAGAAATTGGTAAAGTTATTATTGGTCAGAATAGTGTTGTCGATCAAGTATTAATGTCCATTTTTTGTGATGGTCATTCTTTATTAGTTGGAGTTCCAGGTCTTGCAAAAACCTTGCTCATACAGACTATTTCTGATTGTTTAGGTTTAAAGTTTAATAGAATTCAATTTACTCCAGATTTAATGCCATCAGATATTGTTGGCTCAGAAATATTAGATAATAATAGAGCATTTAAATTTTTAAAAGGCCCTATCTTTTCAAATATTATTTTAGCAGATGAAATTAATAGAACACCTCCAAAAACTCAGGCTGCATTATTAGAAGCTATGCAGGAAAAATCTATTACAAATTCTGGAAATACTTATCAATTAGATAAGCCTTTTTTTGTTTTGGCAACCCAGAATCCAATTGAACAAGAAGGTACATATCCACTTCCTGAGGCACAACTTGATAGATTTATGTTTAATATAAAGCTTGATTATCCTAAATATGAAGAGGAAATTGAAATTGTTAAAAGAACAACATCTGAAAATAAGATATCTTTAAACAAAATCATGGATGCCACAGATATTATCAAATATCAAAATTTAATTCGTTCTGTACCTATTAATGATAATGTTCTGCATTATGCTGTTTCTTTAGTTAATAAAACACGTCCTAGTATCGAAAATAAGGACGAAACTGTAAATGAATTCATTGAATGGGGTGCAGGTCCAAGGGCATCCCAATATATTGTATTAGCCTCTAAATGTCATGCTCTTTTAAATGGTAAATACACTCCTGACATTGAAGATGTAAAATCTATTGCAATTCCTGTTTTGAGACATAGGATTGTAAAAAATTATAAAGCCGAGTCTAAGGGTATGAGTGTTGATGATATAATTCATAAAATATTATAATGATTTTACCTATTGTACCATTTGGTTCTGATGTTCTTAGAAAAGAATGTGTAAATATTGATAAATCTTATAAAAATTTAGAGTCCTTAATAGAAAATATGTTTGAAACTATGTATGCCGCTAGCGGTGTAGGTTTGGCAGCCCCTCAAATAAATAAATCATTGCGTTTGTTTATAATAGATACTGAGCCTTTTGAGGATGAAGAGAATGCTGATCATGTTGGAATTAAGAAAGTATTTATTAATCCTAAAATTTTATTAAAATCTGGAGATATTTGGTCTTTTAATGAAGGGTGTTTAAGCATCCCTGATGTTCGTGAAGATGTTAAAAGAGTTTCTGAAGTTACATTAGAATATTATGATGAGAAATTTATAAAGAATACGGAGAGTTTTTCAGGCTTAAATGCAAGAGTGATTTTACATGAATATGATCATATTGATGGTGTCTTATTTATTGATAAGATAACTCCATTAAGAAAAAGAATGATTAAAGGAAAATTAAAGAATATTAAAAACGGTGATTTTTCTCCTCAGTATAGTATGAGGGCAAGCAGATAAATTATTTAATATTTACCTTTAACATTTCATTACTATTGATAAAGCAACTAAGACTGTCGCCTCTTTCTACTTTCCCAACTCCTGAGGGTGTTCCAGTATAAATTAAATCTCCTGCTCTTAAAGTATAATATTTTGAAATATATGAGATTATTTGATCAAAAGGAAAAATCATGTTTTTAGAATTTCCTGTTTGCATTATGGAATTGTTTAAACTCAAGCTAAAATTAATATCATTTAATATCAATAATTCTTTATTTATAAATTCATTACTTATTTGTGCAGAACCATCAAATCCCTTAGCCCTTTCCCATGGTAATCCATTTTTTTTACATTCTTCTTGAATATCTCTAGCAGTAAAATCAATTCCAATTCCTATTTCATTATAATATTTATGAGCAAATTTTTCATCAATATTTTTACCGTTTTTTGAGATTTTAATAACCAATTCAACTTCAAAATGTATATTGTTTGAAAAATCAGGAATGAAAAAAGGATGACCTTTTGGTTGAATAGCTGTATCGGGTTTTAAAAAGAAAAGGGGAGATGTTGGAATTTTATTTCCCAATTCCTTTGCATGATCAAGATAGTTTCTGCCTATACAAATAATTTTCATAATTAGTTTTCAAATTTTTTCTTTAGTTTATAAGAATTCACTAACTCTTTTAAAACTTTTTTAGTGTATCTAGGAAATTCCGCATTATTAATCCATGAAAAGTAGCCAGGGTTAGTATCATAAATTTCGCTAATTGTTTTATCCCTATATTTCCCAAAACTGATTACTGGATCATTGTTTTTATTTAATCTTATAAATCCTGCTATATCTACATTATTATTTCCCCTTCTTGAATATTCAGAAAGAAAATCAACATCATTTTCCAATTCATCGTATTTGTTAATTTGAGCAAGTAATATCTCATACGTTGCTTCTGTGTCAGCTTGAGCAGAATGTGCATTTTCTAAATCCTTTTGACAATAGAATTTATATGCTGCGGATAGAGTTCTTTTCTCAAGTTTGTGAAAGATATTTTGAATATCAACAGTCTTAATATTATTAAGTGAAAAATCAGTACCACACCTTATAAATTCTTCAGCTAGTAATGGGATGTCAAATTTATTTGAATTATATCCTGCTAAGTCACAATTTTCTATGATACTTAAAATCTCATTATGAAGATCAGCAAATGTAGGCTCATTGATAACTTTTTCGTTAGTTATTCCATGAATATCAATTGTTTCTTGAGGTATTTTAACCGTAGGATTTACTAACCAAGTTTTTGATTCTTTATTTCCATTAGGATGTATTTTTAATAATGATATTTCAACAATTCTATCATTTACTATATTAACTCCTGTAGTTTCTAAATCGAAGAAAACAATTGGTTTGTTTAGGCTTAATTTCATATTTGGATAAAAAAAACTCCAATAAAGGAGTTTTATTTTTTTAAACTATTGTTGTAGTATCAAACTGTTCTAAGTAATCAGCAACTTTTCTTACAAACTGTCCTCCCAAAGCACCATCAACAACTCTGTGGTCATAAGAAAGAGATAGGAACATCATGTGTCTTATTGCTATAACATCTCCATGCTCAGTTTCTAATACGACAGGTTTCTTTTTAATTACTCCACATGCCATTATAGCTACTTGTGGTTGATTTATAATAGGTGTTCCCATTAGATTGCCAAATGTCCCAACATTTGTCATTGTAATAGTTCCACCTTGTATATCATCCGGATTAAGCTTTCCACCTCTAGCTCTAGTTGCTAAATCATTAACTGATTTAGTTATTCCAACTAAATTTTTATTTTGACATTCTTTTATAACCGGAACAATTAAGTTTCCATCTGGTAAAGCAGCTGCCATACCAACATTTACATTTTTATGAATATGGATGTTTGTTCCATCAACGGAAACATTTATCATTGGAAAGTCTTTGACAGCTTTTGCCATAGCCTCAATAATAATAGGAGTGAATGTTATATTTTGACCTTCTCTAGCTTTGAAATCTTCTTTTACTGAATTTCTCCAATTTACAATGTTTGTCATATCTGCTTCAACAAATGAAGTAATGTGTGCAGAAGTAGATTTTGACATAGTCATGTGAGCAGAAATTAATTTTCTCATTCTATCCATTTCAACTATCTCAACATCACCAGTATTTGGGATTTTTGTAGTAGATTTTGGCTGTGTAGTTTCTTTGGGTGTTTCTATTTTATTCTCCATTTTTGGAGCTTCATCAAATTTTACAGAAGAAGTTTCAGCTACAGTTGAAATTGGAGTTGTTGAACTATTTCTGTTTTTAAGATAGCTGATCATATCAGATTTAGAAACTCTACCATCTTTTCCAGATCCTGGAATTTGATTTAATTCATCAATACCAACAGCTTCTTTAGCAGCCATACTTCTAACTAGTGGAGAATAGAATCTATCTCCACTAGTTTTAACAACTACGGATTCAATAGCTTTATCAGATGTAGTTTGTGTTTGATTTGAACTGCTTGTTTCAGTTTTTTCAATAGTTGCAGCAGGGGTAGGAGTATTTGGTTGAGATTCTTCTCCACCTTCAGTTTCAAGAATTGCAAATGCTTCACCAACTTGAACTAAATCATCAGCTTCAAATAATTTTTCTACAAGTTTTCCTTCATGAGTAGAGGGAACTTCTGAATCCACTTTGTCAGTTGCAATTTCAACAATAGTTTCATCAAGTTCTACATGTTCACCCACTTCTTTAGACCATGTAATTATTGTTGCTTCAGAAACACTTTCACCCATTTTGGGCATTATCAATTCTACTCTAGCCATTTTTTAAAATTTTATGCAAAATTAGTAAATCTTGATTAATTAAATGTTTTTTAATTAGTGAGTTTTAATGTTGTCAGAATATGGTAGCCTACTAGAAATTGCAGTACCTAATGTTACTTCATCGGTATATTCTAATTCATCTCCTATTGCAATTCCTCTAGCAATAGATGAAATTTTTATTGATTTTTCTTTAAGTCTTTTGAAAAGATAGAAATTTGTTGTGTCTCCCTCCATTGTTGTGCTTAAGGCAAAAATAACTTCACTAATATTTCCTTTATCAATTTTTGATATTAGTTCTTCAATTTTTAAATCATCAGGAGCTATTCCATCTAAAGGAGAAATTAAGCCGCCAAGTACATGATATACTCCCTTATATTGTAAAGTATTCTCAATAGCCATCATTGTTCTAATATCCTCAACAACACATATAATTCCTTTATCTCTATTAGGATTTGTACATACTTGACATTGATCATAGTCTGAGATGGTAAAACATTCCTTACAATAATTAATGTTATTTATTAAATCGATGAAAGACTGTCCAAACTTCTCCACCTTTTCTTTATCTTTTTTAAGTAAATGAAGTGCTAATCTAAGTGCAGAACGCTTTCCTACTCCAGGAAGTGTGGATAATTGATCAACGGCATTTTTAACAAGTTGTGAGGGAAATTCCATGCACGTAAAATTAAATAAATATTTAAAAATTTTACATTTGTATTAATTAATTATAAAATGAATCCAACAATAATTTTAAGTTGTATTGCAGCATATTTTTTATTGCTTTTTTTCATTTCTTACATAACTGGTAAGAATGATAGTAATGATACTTTCTTTTTAGGAAATAGAGATTCCCCATGGTTTGTTATAGCATATGGAATGATAGGAACAACCTTGTCAGGTATTACATTTATTTCTGTTCCTGGCTGGGTAGCCTCTAGCCAATTTTCATATATGCAAATGGTATTTGGGTTCTTTTGTGGTTATTTTATAATATCAAGAATCTTATTACCACTATATTACAGATTAGAATTAACCTCTATATATACCTATCTAAGAGATAGATTTGGAAACAGTAGTTATAAAACTGGTTCTTCATTCTTTTTGCTTTCAAGAACTATTGGTGCTTCATTTAGACTTTTCTTGATTGCAACTGTATTGCAATTTGCTGTATTTGAATCTTGGAATATTCCTTTTTATATAACAGTGATCATTACAATATCTCTGATATGGCTCTACACCTACAGAAGTGGTATGAAAACAATTATTTGGACTGATACCCTTCAAACCACTTTCATGTTATCTACTGTTATTATAATAGCATATACGTTAATGCAAAAGATGGATTTAGATTTCTCATCTGTTATTTCATTAATTGGAGATTCTGATTATTCTAAAACTTTCTTTTTTGATGATTGGACTGACAAAAAATACTTTTTTAAGCAGTTTTTCTCTGGCATGTTTATGGCAATTGTTATGACTGGATTAGATCAAGATCAAATGCAAAAGAACCTAAGTTGTAGAAATTTAAAAGATGCTCAAAAGAATATGACAGTATTTAGTACAATATTGATTTTTGTTGATCTCATATTTTTATCATTAGGAGCTCTTCTTTACATATACTCAGATACTTATAATATTATTCCGCCTGAAAATGCAGATATGTTATTTCCAAATATTGCACTTAATTCTGGACTTCCTATATATGTTGGAATATTATTTATTATTGGAATAATTGCTGCTGCTTACTCTAGTGCTGATTCAGCTTTAACCTCTCTTACAACTGCATTTTGCGTTGACATTATTGAATTTGAAAAACAAGATGCAAATCAACAAATTAAAACTAGAAAAATTGTTCACCTATTTATGTCATTAGTTTTATTGGGGGTTATACTGGTATTTAATGCTATAAATGACCAGAGTGTTATTAAATCATTATTTACAGTTGCTGGCTATACTTACGGACCATTACTTGGAATGTTTTCTTTTGGACTTTTTACAAAACATCAAGTAAAGGACAAGCTTGTTCCAATAATTTGTATACTTTCTCCGATAATTTGTTATGTTTTAAATCTTTATATTCCTTTTGGTTTTGAGTTACTTATATTAAATGGTTTAATTACTTTTATTGGCATGTATTTCATTAAAATAAATAAATAAAATGAAAAAAATAATATTAATTTTTGCTTTAGTACCAACTCTATTATTTTCACAAACTTTTGTAAGCACAACACCAGAAAATAAAAAAGTTTTTTTAGAGCAGTTCACTGGAATTTATTGTTCTTTCTGTCCTGATGGTCATCTTCTTGGTCAAGGATTAAAAGATGCAAATCCAAATAGTGTTTTTTTATCAAGAATACATTCAGGTGGATATGCAAATCCAAATGTTCCTAGTGATCCTGACTTTAATTGCTTATATGGTGCTGCAATTAATAGTGCTTCTGGCTTAGCAGGTTATCCAGCAGGAACAGTTAACAGAGCAACTTTTTCTGGAATACCTCCACAAGGAAGTCCTGGAACAACTGCATTAAGCAGAGGTGACTGGGCTGCTGCATCTGCACTTATTATGACTCAACCTGCTTATGTTAATTCTGGAGTACAAGCGACATATGATATTTCAACTGGAATCCTTAGTGTCAACACAGAAACATATTATACATCATCTACATCAAACGATAATTATCTTCAAGTTGCTGTAATTGAAAATAATGTTCCAGGACCTCAATCTGGAGCGCAGAACTATAATCCTGGAGCTATTATTTCTGGACCTTGGAGTCCAACATACAACCATCAACATATGTTTAGACATCTCATGGATGGATCAAATGGTATAGAGCTAACATCAACCAATGCAGGTGATTTTCATTCATATACTCATAATTGGAATGTTCCAATCGATCTTTCTGCTGGTCAATCTACAAATGGTTATTTTCCACTCTTGAATCCCTTAGAATTTTCTGTTATTGCATTTATTACTGAAGGTGCTGGTACTAATGGAGAAGTTATTAATGCTAGTGAAACTCCTGTTATAACTATTTTTCCAAATGCATTTGATGCAAATTTAACGGGCTCTACTTCTCCAGATGTTTTATGTGCTACTGATAATGATATCTCTGTTACATTTAGAAATTATGGAAACCAACCTTTAACTTCTCTAGATTTAACATACGATATTAATGGTGGAACTCCGGCAACTTATAACTGGACTGGAAATCTAAACCCTGGAGACCAAGCTACTGTAACTGTACAAAATGTTTCTTTTTCTCCAATTGCTGATAGTTTTGGTAACCCTGGAAATGTTGTTAATTGGGTTGCTTCAAATCCAAATGGTCAAGTAGATCAAAATAGTACTAATAATTCTTCTACTAGTAATTTTACTCATAAAGAAATTTCAGGAGATGTAATTCAAGGTATTACAGCTGGAAACATAAGCATAGACATTACAACAGATGGTTATGGATCTGAAACTACTTGGGAAGTTGTTGCTGAGGATGGTTCAATATTAGGTTCTGGTGGACCTTACCCAAGTTCAACTACAATACCAACTATAAGTGTTCCTGTTACTGGTAACCAATGTTTTGAATTTATCTTATACGATTCATACGGTGATGGGATGTGCTGTGCAAATGGTGTTGGTTCAGTTCTTGTTCAAGATGCCATGGGTGCAATAATTTTTCAAGGTGATCCTGTAAATCTTCAAAACTTCAGTGAAATCTCTTCTCCTTTTTCAACTGTAGTAGGAACAGGGCCAGCATGGGAATGCACTCCTTTTGGTTGTGTTGAAGGAACACCAGGCCTAGGTATTTATATGACTGAATCTCAGTGTGAATCTGATCCCACAACTGGATGTTACGTAGGTCCAACTTGGAATTGTGACCCTTTTCAAGGTTGTATAGATGTTGGAACAGCAGGACTTGGAACTTACAATACTGAACTAGAATGTATAAATGATGTTTCAAATTCATGCTCATTTGTTTCAACAACTATTTGGTCAGAAGATTTTTCAAATGGTTTATCTTTTTGGACAAATTCTTCTGTTCCATGGGAATATAGAGGACCAAATACATCACCTAATAATAGTATAGGAAGTATTGGAGCGTATGCAACAAACCTAACACCTATTGCTTCACCAACAGCATCTAATGGTTTTGTTATTTTTGATTCTGATTACTATGATAATGGAGGAATTGCCGGGTCATTTGGAACCGGTTTATATCCAGCTAATGGAACATATATGGGGACAATAACATCACCATCTATTGATTGTTCAATATATCCAAATTTAACTTTAAAATTTAATAGTTACTATCGAGAATATACTGGAATTGCTAGAGTTGCATTTAGTACAGATGGAGGATTAACATTTACTGATACAATAGAAGTTCATCCAAATATTAATGTTAACGAAGCAACAAATACTGATGAGCAAGTAAATATAAATTTACCATCAAATATCGGATATCAATCTGATGTTAGAATTCAATTTATATATGATGCAACTGTTCAATATAATGGTTTTTATGGTTATTATTTTTGGATGATTGATGATATTCAATTAATAGAAACACCTCCAAATTTAATAGAATGTGAAAATGAAGTTTTTGGAGGATGGTGGCTAGGTTATCAAACAACTGGAGATATAGGATGTAATTACACATTTAATCCAATGGCTCAAGTATCAGGTAACCCGTATAGATTAGAAGGTATTGTTAGAAATTTAGGATCCAACTCTCAAGATAATACAACTCTACACGGAGATATTGCTGATGATGCTGGAAACGTATTATTTTCAGATGTTTCAAACGGAGTTACTCTTGGAGTGTCATCTTCTGCTACTTTAGCATTGAATAGCTTTTATACTCCAACAGGAACAGGACTTCACAATATAAGTATTTGGGCAACATCTGATTATTTTCCAACTACAGATACTGCAATTTTCTCAACTATTGTAACTGATTCTATATATGCAATTGATTATGATTGGAATTCTGATGGCGCAAATTTAGGAACCAATGCTTGGAGAATTGGTAGAACTTGCGGTGGTCAAGTTGGTGCTACTGCTTTCGATATTTATAATACAGATACTATAACTTCTATATCTTTTCATGTTGGATCACAATCAGTAGTTGGAGCTCAAATGACTACTGAAATTTATGAAGGTTTGGGAACAAATAGTATATTTTTAGCGGAATCAGATCCTTATTCATTAACTGCAGCTGATATTGGTAATTGGGTTACTATTCCATTACAAAGTCCAATTCAATTATTTGCTGGTACTTCTTATATGGCTGCTGTAAGAGGTCAAGCACATCCTACCGATACTTTTCTAATTACTGTTGCTGAAAATCCATATGCAGCAAGTTATATTCAAGATAATGGGTGTAATTTAAATTCAGCAAATCCAGCAGGGACATGGTATACTGCTACAGATAAAATGGCAATTAGAATGAATTTAGGAGAGATAAATAACTGTAATATTGTAAATAGTATTTCTACTATTAATCCTTCAGATTCTATTTCTTGTGATGGTACTATTATTGTTAACTCTTCTTCTTCTAATCCAATTTCTTCATATTCTTTAACAGATCAAAATGGAGTTGTCATTAGTACAAATAATTTTGGTTTAAATTTATGTAATGGTCTATATTTCCTGACGGTTACAGATAATGCCGGTTGTCAGGCATTAGATACAATTGTTTTAGGAATTGTTTACGGATGTATGGATTCTATTGCGTTGAATTTTAATCCTTTTGCTGTAGTTGATGATGGAACTTGTACTTATCCTACTATCTATGGTTGTACTGATTCTACTGCAATTAATTTTGATCCTTTAGCAAATACTAATGATGGATCTTGTATATATTGTGATTTAACTAATACTATGATTATCTCACAAAATACTTCTGGTAATTGTGATGGTTTTATAATAGCGAATTCAACAAGTTCATATGGTCCTATATCATACTTATGGAGTACTGGCTCCACGCAAAATAATATACTTGCTTTATGTGACGGTATTTATACTATTATTATTACTGATCAGTTGGGATGTACTATAGAAGACACAATTGTTATTGGTACTATCTATGGATGTACCGATTCATTAGCTTTAAATTTTGATCCATTTGCAAATAATGATGATGGTTCATGTATTTATTGTGATTTAACGAATACTTTTGTTGTTAATAATAATACCCCTAGTAATTGTGATGGATTTATATTAGCAAATTCTTCAACATCTAATGGTCCTATCTCTTATCTGTGGAATACTGGATCTACTCAAAATAACATTATAAATCTATGTGCTGGAACCTATACAGTCACTATAAATGATGCTGCTAATTGTACTATTGAAGATACAGTTTATTTGGGCTTAGTTTTAGGCTGCACAGATCCAACTGCTTTAAACTATGATCCATTAGCAACAGTTGATGATGGTAGTTGTACATATAGCTCTAATTGCACCTCTCCAAAACCAACAGGCTTATTTGCCTTTGATGTAATTGATACTAGAGCAAAGGTTAGTTGGGATAATATGAATGATCCTAACTGTATGGTTTGGAAGTACTTTGTAAGATACAGAGAAGTAGGGACAAGTGGATGGACAACAAAATCAGCAGGGGTAGGAAATGGCCTATGTAACTTTGGTTTGAATACAGTAACAAAACAGTTATTGAATCTTACTCCATCAACTACCTATGAGTTTAGAATGAAGGCTTTCTATTGTGGAGGCACATCATCTAATTACTCTACACCAGTTCAGTTTACAACTGCAGATCCATGTCCAGATATGACTAATTTAACAGCAACTACATTTAATAGTAATCAATCTAAAGTTAGATTTAATTGGGATACTACAGGAACGTACACATTTGCTAGAATTCTCTTAAGAGTAGATGTACCGGGCTCTAATTGGCAAACAGCAGGAGGCTTTGGAGTATACTACCCAACCTTCTTTGTAAATAAGTTTGGATTAAATGCTGGAGAGAATTATAGAGCACAGGGTAGGACTTTCTGTGATTCCAATATAACTGCTTATAGATCGCCAACTTGGACAGCACCAATATTCTGGACACAACCTGGATCTATAAAGCTTGATGGTGGAACAGCAATCAATAACTTAGATGTTTATCCAAATCCATCAAGAGATGTATTTAATATATCTTTTAACTCAGATAAGCGACAAGATCTAACTATTAGAATCTTGAATGTAGTAGGAGGTGAGGTGTATAGAGAAGACAAACAGCAGTTTGTTGGAGAATATATTAAGCAGATAAGTTTAGATAATTATGGCAAAGGAATATATTTCTTAGAAATACAAACTTCGCAAGGAATTGTAAATAAAAAGCTGATTTTACAGTAGGTTGTTTAAGTATTTAAACTTTAGAAAGTGATATAGCGTAAAATGGATTTTTAGATTTTGTACTGTTTTTACCACATATGTAGTTTTCTAATGGTATAAGATTGTTTTTTTCTAACAATTTAGATATTTCAGCTTCTACATTATTATCCATGTTCATTGTAAAATTCCAATTTTCACCAAAATTTTGGATAAGTTTTTTACCTCTTTTAACTCTTTGAAATTCATCTTGGTGTAAAAATCTTGTGGAGTATATATCCTGTATCACCATACTTCCTTTTGCACTAATACTTTTTATTGTACTTAATATGTTATTTACAATATCTTCTTCTAAATAACAACCAACGCTTTCAAACAGAAATAAGGTTTTTTTATTTTTATTAAATCCTTGTTTTATTAAATCAATACTCCACTCATTATTATTTAAATCACATTCAATATATGTGATGTTATTAGTTATTATTTTAGCTTTTTTTAGAGTATCAAGTTTTAACTTCTGAGTATTTTTTTTGTCTAGTTCAAATACTTTTAATTTATCATTATTATATCTTATTGATCTAAGATCAAATCCTGCTCCCAACACAACAAATTGTTCAACTTTTTCTATGTTGCATTTAACTAATTGATCAATTTTTTTTGTTCTAAAAAATAAAAATGAATAGGATGATATATCATCAAGATTATTTTTAATTAATGCTTTTGGAATAAAATTTACTAGATTATTTGCAAGGATTGCTGCAGAAAACATCATATAAAATCCAATATGTGATTCAGCGGGGAAATTTTTAATAAATTTTATGATATTATAATCCTTTCTAATATTAAAATAATGTAATATCCATTTTCCTTGAATAACCTGGCCAGCTGTATATGATATTTTTGCTTTTTTACTGTTTTTTTGCTGTTTGTAGTTAGCATAGCTCATGCCAATTAAACTGATTGGCAATAAAATTATTTGTAGTAAAATATAGGTAAAGTTCTGTAAAATTTTAATCATTAATAAATAGAGAAGGATTACTTAATTATTTTTTTTGATAATAAGTAAGATAAAATTAAGCCTGTAATAATTAAACAAAATGAAATTATTTCAGCTTGAGTAATACCTCCTAAAATATTGTATTCTGTATTAACTCGTATTTTTTCAATAAAGAACCTTTCAATTCCATTCATAATTAAGTAAATAGCAAAAAGCATACCAGCTAATTTGATTTTTTTTCTGATTATCCACAAAACAAAAAATAAAGCAATACACATTACAACTTCATATAGTGCAGTAGGCCAAACAGCTTGTGGTAAAACAGAACAGAACTTTCCTGTACATCCTTCAATGTATACTCCAGCATTAATAACGTTATTGGGAAAATTATAACTCCATACCCAATCTGGAAAGAAGCTAAGCCAATCAGGTTTTGGTGCTAAATTTACAATTCCCCAATCTCCATCTCCAGACATTTGACATCCAATCCTTCCAATCCCGTAAGCAAGCATAAGGGCAGGAGCAGCACTATCCATTAAATGTAAAACATTGATTTTATACTTTTTACAATAAAACACAACTGATATAGCACCAAAAATTAAACCACCATAAAATGTTAGACCACTAAATGCAATTAATTGTCCAATTGGATCAGCAAGGAAATCTTGATAGTTTTCTAAATTATGGAAAATTTTTGCTCCTATTATACCAGAGATAGCTGCTATAATAGTAATATTCCCAACTAAATCATAAGGATGAATTTCCTCTTTTATCATTTTTGGTTTTACTAATTCTTGCTTTTTATTTTCCTTATTCTTATTATAATAAGAAATAAAAGCAAATATTAATCCTCCAAAAAAGCTACCTCTTGTAGATAAAACGAATGCTTGAGGATTATCAACTAAATCTCCATAATTCAGAACTCCTTCAACTAATTTAAATCCAATTAAAAAGCCGCTAGCAATGCTTATAATAATTTCAATTAAACTTAATTTTTTACCAACTATTTTTTCATTTATGTAGACTGATAATTTTCCTTCTTCTTCCTTTCTTTTTAATTCAATTTGTATGATATATGCTGCAGCTAAGAATGCAATTGCAACCCAAAACCCAAAAGTTTGAATTGGTAATGGAATATATATTCCAAATAGATCTTCTATTAAATGGCTTATTGTTGGATACATTTTTCTAATAATTTTACATTCATTGTTAAATCATCATTATAATCAGTAATAAAGACCTCTTGTTGTGTTTTTGATAATGTTTTGTTAAATGGTACTTTGATTTTAATATAGTTTTCGGTAAAGCCGAATAAAAAACCATTTTTATCCTCTTGCTCAAATAAAACATTCTTTGTTGTTCCTAACGATTTTAAATAAAAATTTCTTTGAAGTTTAGATGATAGCATTCTTAAAATTTTACTTCTCTCTGATCTTTTATGTTTATCTACTGGATTTTTTAATAGTAGTGCTTTAGTATTTTCTCTTTCAGAATATGAAAAAACATGAAGATAGGAAACAGGCAAATCTTTAATGAAATTCATAGACTTTTTAAACTCGATATCAGATTCGTCAGGAAATCCGACAATCACATCAACGCCAATAGAAACATTAGGTATTTCGTTATATATTTTCAAAATCTTATTTCTGTAAAGCTCACTATTGTATCTTCTTCTCATTTTGGCTAGAATAACATCAGATCCTGATTGAAGAGGGATATGAAAATGAGGCATGAATTTACTAGATTTTTTTACAAATTCTATTATTTCATCAGTTATTAAGTTTGGCTCTATAGATGAAATTCTAAATCTAGTAATGCCTTTTACTTTTTCAAGTGCTTTAATAACATCTATAAATTTTTTATCTTCATATTTATAATCTCCAATATTCACTCCAGTAATTACTATTTCTTTTATTCCATTTTTTGCGATTTTATTAGCATTAGAAACAATATTTTCAATAGAATCACATCTGCTTTTTCCTCTTGCAAAAGGAATTGTGCAATAGCTACAGGTATAATCACAACCATCCTGAATCTTTAAAAACGATCTTGTTCTATCATTTAGTGAAAAGGATGAGTGATAATCTAAATTATTAATCGAACATCCATGGATCTCTGTTGTTTTAGATTTATAATTTTTTAAAAGATCTGGTATTTTAAATTTGTCATTAGCACCAACGACCATATCTACACCATCAATAGCTGAAATAGATTCTGGTTTTAATTGTGCATAACAACCTGTTATTACAACCATAGATTCTGGAGCAGTTCTTTTAACTTTTCTGATAATTCTTCTACATTCTTTATTTGCATTTTCAGTTACTGAACAAGTATTAATAACATAAAGGTCTGCTTTATTATCAAAGTTTGTTTTAATATAACCAATATCGTCTAGTTGCCTAGAAATTGTTGATGTTTCAGAAAAATTAAGCTTACATCCTAGAGTATAATAAGCAACTTTTTTACCATTTAACATTTTGCAAATTTATAAAATAGATTATTAATTAATAGAATGTTGTAATTTTGTTATATGATAAGAATTATGTTTTTTGTAGCCTTATTATTTTTCTCTTGCTCGGAGAAAAAAAATATAGATCACTTATCTATTTTTAAGTACAATGAATCTTCAGGAATTAATTCTTTAGACCCTGCATTTTCAAAGGATCAAGCATCAGTATGGGCAACATCACAGCTATTTAATGGTTTGGTTCAATTAGATAGTAATCTAACTGTAATTCCATCCATTTCACACAAATGGTCAATTTCTGAGGACTTATTAAATTATAAATTCAACTTAAGAAATGATGTTTTCTTTCATAATATTGATAAATCATCTACAGAAAAAGGAAGAAAAGTTACTGCATA
>JAOHSR010000016.1 GCA_028122735.1 Flavobacteriales bacterium | reverse complement strand
ATCTCTAAAGAAAAGATACTAATCCAAAAAAAACTAGCCAAAGAAAAACTTGATATTATCATAAAATACATCAATAATAAAAAGAAATGTAGAAGTCAAAATATTTTAAAATATTTTGATGAAGAAATACATGAAAGATGTAATATCTGTGATAATTGTATTGCGAAAAAAAAGAAAAATTTAAAGGATCTCAAATAATACTAAATTGTAATTTTACAGAATGAATATTGTCTTCTTTGGAACACCTAAATTTGCAAGTGAAATACTAAAAGAAATTTCAAAAAAAAATAATGTAGTTGCAATTGTTACATCCATTGACAGTAAAAAAGGTAGAGGAAAGAAAATTCAACATACAGATGTAAAGAAAATTGGTATTGAGCTTAATATTCCAATTATACAACCAGAGAATCTAAAAGAAGAATCATTTATTAAAAATCTAAAAAAAATTAATGCAGATCTTTTTTTAGTAATTGCATTTAGAAAACTTCCAAAAGAGGTCTGGTCTATTCCAAAAAAAGGAACTATTAACCTTCATACATCATTACTTCCTGATTACAGAGGTGCAGCACCAATTAATTGGACACTAATAAATGGAGATAAATCAACTGGTATTTCAACATTTTACATAAATGAGGAGATAGACCAGGGAGATATTATTCTCCAAAAAAGTATATCTCTTGATACAAACACAACGGCAGCCCAACTACATCAAAAAATGATTTTAGAGAGTATAATACTCATAAATAATACTTTATCAAAAACTAAAGACGGATTAGTTGAGAAAATCACACAAAATGATAACAATGATTTAAAAAAAGCCCCAAAAATTAAGAAAGAATTACTAAAAATTGATTTTGATAAAGATATTTATTCTGTACATAATCTTATTAGAGGACTATCTCCTTTCTTAGAGAATAGACAACTATTATCTGGAGTTGAAATTTGCCCCTCTGCATGGTTTTATTTAAACAGCAAAAGAATTAAAGTTCAAAAAACTTTAATTACCGAAATAAAAAACTCAAAGTCTAAAATAGATACTGATAATAAAAGTTATTTACATATTAATTTCAGAGATAAAGCCTTATCATTAGAAATGATTCAGCCAGAAGGCAAAAAACCTATGGATATAAAGAGTTTTCTACAGGGAAACAGTATTAATGTTACAGATATAATTAGTTAGAACTAAGGAGATTTCCTATATACTTTCCACTTTCCATTTTCTAAATTATAGCAAAGGCGGTCATGTAATCTTGATGGTCTTCCTTGCCAAAACTCAAAAAGATTAATTTTTATAATGAACCCTCCCCAGTTTTCAGGACGAATAATTGAAGTGGAAGAATTATTGGACTTATATTCTTCAATCTTAGCTAAAAAATCATAATCTAGTGGAATTATACTAGATTGATTACTAATTATAGCACCTAATTTACTTTCCAAAGGCCTATTATTAAAATACTCATCAGACTTTTCCTTTTGTAGTTTGGAAGCAGTTCCTGAAATTCTAATTTGTTTCTCAAGCTGAGGCCAAAAAAAGTTAGCAGTAACATTATTATTTACTGAAATATCATTAGACTTTTGACTATTATAATTTGTAAAAAAAACTAGTCCATCTTCTGTAAATTCTCTTAGAAGAACAACTCTTGATGAAGGAATTAAGTCTTTAGAAACGGTAGAAAGAACAAATGCATTTGCATTATCTTTATCAACTTCAAAAGCTTGTTTAATCCAAATATTAAATAAGTCATAAGGAGAAGAATCCGCCGACAAAAAATTTATATTAGATTTCTTATAATCAACCCTAACATTTTTAATATTCTTTTTTGGATTAGACATATACAAACTTTAAATTAGCAATTAGAAAAGCAAATATATTCTTATTTATGCAAAATATTGAAAACGGATCATTCTTAATTTCTCACCCAACCCTACTAGAAGAATCGTTTTTTAAAGCAATAGTACTTGTAACACATCATAATTTTGAAGAAACAATAGGTCTAGTAATTAATCACCCATCAAAAATCAAGCTACACGAAATTATAGATGATATTCCAAATTCTGATTTCCCAGTTTATATTGGTGGACCTGTATCAAAAAACTCAATACACTTCATACATTCTCTTGGAAGATTAATTCCTAATTCAATTAAAATTTATAATGGATTATATTTTGGTGGAGATTTTGATATTGTAAAAGATTTACTTTGGAAAGGAAAGATTAGTAAAGAAAATATGAGGTTTTTTGCTGGATATTCTGGATGGGAAGCAAATCAATTAGATGATGAATTAAAAGAAAACAGCTGGATTCTTAAAGAAAAGAATCTAAAATTAAGTATGAGGTATTCTAATAAGGATTATTGGAGTGAAATAATAAGAAAAATGGACAAAAAATATGCTCTATGGGCAAACTTTCCTAAAGACCCAAGCTTAAATTAAATTATTAAGAGAGTTAATTAGATACTTATATAAATTAGAATTATTGTAAGTTATTTCATTGATTTTTTTAATACCACGTACTCCACATGTTGAGTTTGATAAAATTACTTCACTACAAGTATCCAAATCATTTTCAGAAATAGATTCTTCTTCAAATTCATATTTATTTTTAATTATTGAAATCAATAGTTTTCTCATTGATCCATCTACACATCCATCTTTTAGAGGAGGAGTGGTGACCTTATTATAATTTAAAATAAATAAGTTAGAGTTAGTAGTTTCAATTATATTATTATTAGTATTAAATAGTATAACATCATCAAAATTATATTCTTTAGCATATTTAGATGCCATTACGTATAATAATGAATTTAGAGATTTCAAATTTGATAGTGGAGATGGTGATTTAAGGTTTTCTTTATAGCACCCAATATTTATAAAACTTCTTTCAACAAATACATCATTTATATCATTTCTTGAGTTTATTAATATTGAAGAAGCATTCTCTTCAGGAAAATATTTTCCTTTTGAATTTCTGTATACTGATACTCTAACAGATCCAGATTTAATATTATTTTTTTCTATTAAAATTGAAATACTCTTATTTAAATCTAAAACTGTAAGAGTAAGTTTTATATCTAACAAATCTGACGAATAAATAATTCTATCAAAATGATTTTCAATATTAAAGGGTTTTTTATTAAAAATTTTAATCGTTTCAAAAAATCCATCACCATATAAAAAACCTCTGTTTTTATTTGTCAACCTAATCTCTTTTTCTTCTGTAAGTTGATTATTTAAAAGTGCAAAATTCATATAATTAAAAATAGTAACTTGCGAACTTATTTAAATAATTCTAATGTATAGAATTTTAATATTACTTTTTATTACAAAATTTGGTTTTAGCCAAAATAGAATTAATGGAGAAGTATCTGATGGCCAAACAAATGAAACATTAATTGGAGCAAATATTATAATTGAAGATGAAAATAATGGAACATCAACAAATATAAATGGAAAATTTTCTCTAACTACAAATAAAAAACTCCCCTTAAATATTGTAATTTCTTATCTAGGTTATGAAAATAAAATTATAACCATCAATGATAATAAAAGTTTAAAGATCAAACTTTTTCCAAATACCAAAAAGCTTAATGAGGTAAAAGTTGTTGATAACAGAATTACCCAAAAACAAAAAGAAGCTGCCTTAACTGTTGAGGCTTTAGATATAATAGCAATAAAATCTACTCCTTCTGCAAATTTCTATGATGCTCTAGGTGCATTAAAAGGAGTTGACATATCATCTGCTAGCTTAGGATTCAAAGTAATTAATACAAGAGGATTTAATAGCACTTCACCTGTAAGATCCTTACAAATTATTGATGGCGTTGATAATCAAGCTCCAGGACTTAATTTTTCATTAGGTAATTTTTTAGGAGCTTCAGAGTTAGATATAATGAAAGTAGAAATTATTCAAGGAGCAAGTTCAGCTTACTATGGACCTAGTGCATTTAATGGAGTTATCAGTATGGCTACCAGAAGTCCTTTTTTACAGCCCGGATTAACTGTACAATATAAATTTGGATCAAGACAATTATTTGAAAATTCATTCCGATTTGCAGATGTTATCAAAGATAAAAATGGTAATAATAAGTTTGGATATAAAATTAATTTTTCTTTCATGCAAGCCTATGACTGGGAAGCTGACAATCTATCTGCTGTAGACGGAAGCCCAATGACTACAAATCCAGGAGGATATGATGCTGTAAACATATACGGTGATGAAGATCTCACAGGAAGCATTAATGATTATGAAACTGAAACTAGCAATAGATATTATATAGGTGAAGGCTTGGGGATTTTTCATAAGACAGGATATCTTGAAAAAGACATTGTTGATTACAATACTAATAACACAAAATTTGCTACAGCTTTTCATTATTTAATCGAAGAAGATTTAGAATTAATATACTCGTTAAATTATGGGACTGGAACTACAGTATACCAAGGAGATAACCGATTTAGTCTAAAAGGAATTGAGTTTTTACAAAATAAAATTGAACTTAATAAAAAAGATAAATTTTTTATTCGAGCTTACAGATCTCAAGAGGATGCCGGCGAATCTTATGATGCAGTATCAACTGCTGTGAGATTACAAGACTATAATACAATAAGCCCTAATGAATGGTTCTCAGATTACTCTAGTGAGTTTATTCAAAACTTTAATTTTGATATGCTTGGATGGTCTAGTCCTACCCCATTAGTTATTTTTGACCCAATAAATGGATTACAAAATACTGGCTGGATATTTCAGCAAGACACCTTTGATATAAATTGGATGACTGAGTGGTATACTATGTCAGACTCCGTTCTAGATGCAAATACAGACCTTATTATAGCTGCTCATTCAAATGCTAGAGATTGGGCTGACTCTCAATCTAATGTGTTATTACCAGGTACTGAAGAGTTTGAAGAAGTATTTAATGATATAACATCTAAAATTTCTTACTTAGAAGGTGGAACTGGTTTTTATGATAAATCTGCGCTAAATCATATTCACAGTGAATATCAATTTAAGACAGATAACTCAAATATTAAAATAGGTGCCAATTTCAGACAATACACACCTGATTCTAAAGGAAGTATTTTTATGGATACTGCAAGTAGTATCATAAACAATGAATTTGGAATATATACTGGAGCAGAAATTAATTTTTTAGGAGAAGTTTTAAAAGTTAATACTACTTTAAGAGCTGATAAAAATGAGAACTTTAATGTTAATCTATCACCAGCAGCATCTATTGTTTATAAACCTAATAAAGACGATATTTTCCGCTTATCATTTGGGTCTGCCCTTAGAAACCCTACATTAAGCGATCAATATCTATATTATAATGTTGGTCGTGCAATTTTAATTGGAAACCTGAATGGTCACGGTATTAAATATGGTGAAAATCTTGTTACCATAGAATCACTATATGAATATTTTACTCCAAGCTTTCCAGTCTTTGATAGTTTAAAATTCTTTAGTGTTGACCCAATTAAACCTGAAAAAGCAAAATCAATTGAATTAGGATATCGTTCTACAATTTCAAATAAACTTTATGTAGATGCAAATGTTTATTATTCTGAATATACTGATTTTATAGGATATAAAGTTGGGGCGAAATTCTTAGCAGACACAAGTAATGGAGGTTATTCAATTACACTCCCATCAATACAAGCATATAGAATGGCTGCTAATGCTGAAAACAAAGTAACAACAAAAGGGGCATCAATAGGTGTAAATTATTACCCAAATAGTGATATTAGTATTAATGGAAACTATTCATGGAATTCATTAAATGAAAAGGGAACTAACGACCCAATTATTCCTGCCTATAATACTCCAGAACATAAATTTAATTTAGGTTGTCTTATTAAAAATATCCACTTTAGTAAACAAGAATCATTTCTCAGAGACTTTAGCTGCAGTATTAATTATAAATGGGTAGAAGGATTTCAATATGAAGGATCACCACAGTTCACAGGCTATGTTCCTACTTATGACATTGTTGACTTTCAAATTAGCAAAGAAATAATCAGGTTAAATGCAACCATAAAATTAGGCTCTACTAATCTTCTAAATAATTTACATTATCAGGTTTATGGTGGACCATACATAGGTAGGATGAGCTATTGTTCAATACTATTTAACATTAATTAGTCTTTTTACTCAAAAACACTTATTTTCGTTTTCTAACTAATTTTAAAATTAATATGAAAACACATTTATTTAAAATGTTTGCTTTTACTCTAGTTTTTATTGGATTAAATGCAACTGCTCAAACAAGATATATTGATAATATTTTTGATAGTGTTACAGTTACAAGTGATGTTGTTTATGGTCAAAATGTTACTATTTTACCTATGCTACAACAACAACCTCCAGCTGTAGCTCCACTATTATGCGATATCTATGAGCCAAAAAATGACACACTTACAGACAGACCTGTTATTATTTTAATGCATACTGGAAGTTTCCTTCCTGCAGTATTAAACGGTCAAGCAACAGGAAGTAAGAACGATAATTCAGTTGTTGAAAACTGTATGAGATGGGCAAAGAAAGGATATGTTGCTGTAGCGATGTCATATAGACAAGGATGGAACCCAACGTCTCCAAGTCAGACTGTACGTACTGCAACAATTTTACAAGCAGCCTACAGAGGAATCCATGATTCAAAAGCAATGGTAAGACACCTAAGAAAAACAGCTGATGTAGATGGAAATCCTTATGGAATTGATGAAAGTAAAATTGTAATAGGTGGTCAAGGAACTGGTGCTTATTTATCTATGGGATACATTACATTAGATACTGTTTCTGAATTACTTATTTACCCAAAATTTTGGGATACTTCTGATCCAGATCCTTCAAATCATGTTCCGTTAATAGCTCCTAATTTTGGACTATCTATGGATACAGTATATGGGTATGGAAATATAGATGGAACTGATACTGCTTATTACCCAGCTAATTTTCCTCCATTTAACTTTCCTGTAGATGTACTTTGGAATATCGGTAACAACCCATCATATAGTAATGATGTGAATATGGCTTTCAACTTAGGTGGAACTCTAGCAGATCTATCTTGGTTAGACTATACAGGTATTCCTTTGGTATCATTTCACTGTGAAAATGATCCATTTGCTTCTATCGACTCTGGAGTAATTATTGTACCAACTACAGGAGATATTGTTATTCCTTCTGTTGTAGGTTCACGAACAGCTGCTCATTATAATACTCTATGGGGTAATAATGCAGGATTTAATCAAGCAGGATTAACGGATACATTAACACAAATGGCAAACTCATATAATAGTGCATGGGATGCTCAACACGGTTTAGTTTACGATGGATTATACGTATTTGATACGCCTGCTCCATCAACTACACCAAATGCTTTTGGTGAAATGCCTTATCATGAATCATCTCCTTGGGACTGGTGGGATTTAGCTACATATGATGCTATGTTTGCTGCAGTAAATGGTGCTCCTGCTGGATATGGTGCTGCTAATTCATTACTAGGGTCACCTAATAGTGGATCAGATTCAATTCCAATGATGTATTTAGATACTGTTCATGGATACTTAAACCCAAGAATGTATGAGGTACTTGGTTTAGGAGGTTCAACTACTGATATGAATGAAATTATCGAAAAGACTACACAGGTTTATCCAAATCCTGCAAAAGACAATTTAAATATTGTTAGTTACGCAGAATTAATTAATAGTGTTGAAGTATATAACCTTTCAGGTCAAAAAGTATTAAGTAAAAAAGTAAATGCAACAACTACTAGAATTAATACTAATAGCCTATCAAAAGGAGTTTATATAGTCGATATTAAATCAAAAGTTTCTTCTGTTAAAAAGAAAGTTATTATTGAATAAATAATAATCTACATATAACTAAAAAAGGGAAGCAAATGCTTCCCTTTTTTTATAATATACCTGCATCAAGTACAAATTAAACTCCATATTAAAACGGATAGAGTAGCTAATGTATTGCAAACTTCCACTGATTCTTGAAAAATCAAGAAATAAAATAAAATATTTTATTGAGGCCTGTTTTTAACACACTAAGAAAAACTCCAATTAGTACTAGTGTTGAGTTTAATAGTAACAAATAATGCAGGGATATATAAAGAACTCTTTAGTTGTTAGAAATCAGATAACAACTTGTCTAAATTACTTAATTTCTCAGAAATACCATCATCATTGATAAATTTATTTTTATTGATTTTTTCAAGTTTAGAAGCATACTCAATTAAGCACATTGCAAGTAAATCTTGCTTATCTTTAATTTCATAATTATCTTCATAAAACTTAAGACGATCATCAATTTTCTTCACAGCATTTCTAATATTCTCCTCAGAGCTTCTCTCTATTTTCATAGGATAGAATCTGTTAGCTATATTTAATTTAATTGAAAGTTTATCCATAATTAATTATTTAATTGAGCGATACATTTGTCAATCTCTCTAATGTATTCATTAATCTTAAGTTTAGTTTGTTTAATATCATTCTTTGAAACATCAACAGATTTTGAGATACTAATGATTTTTATCTTATCATTTAAAGAATTTATTATCAAACTATTGTCTTCAATTTTTGAAATGAGGTTTTTGTTTTCATCCTCTAATTTTAAATTTTTATTTTTTAAATTTTCATAGGAAGAAAGCAGATTTGACAGCTTCTTTTCAATTTTAGATATTAAGTTATTTAATGACATATTTAACACAAATTTAATATTTTTGAGTCATTAAAATATGGAATTATTTTCTTAATATTTCTATAGAGGTTAATATTATAATTACTAAACTTTTAATGAAGAAAATTCTTTTTTTATCAATATTACTTTTTTCAATTACTCAATCTGTAAAAGCTCAAGACTACATCAACCCATTAGACTTTCGCCTACAACTTTCAGGAACATTTGGGGAGCTTAGAAGCAATCATTTTCATGCTGGGATAGATTTAAAAACTAAAGGAGTTGAAGGTCAAAAAGTATATGCTATTGCGGATGGCTATGTCTCACGAATTAAATCTTCCTCCTATGGATATGGAAAAGCAATATACATTACTCATTATGATGGTAAAACATCAGTATATGCACATCTACAAAAATTTTCTATAAAGATTGATTCAATCATTAAAAAGCAACAATATAAAAGAGAAAAGTTTGATATAAATGTTTTTCTAAAAAAAGACTCCATAAAAGTGAAACAAGGAGAAGTTATTGCTCTCTCTGGAAATAGTGGAAGTAGTGGCGGTGCTCATCTTCATTTTGAAATAAGAGATACTGAAACTGAACATCCATTAAATCCATTAGACTATGGATTTCAAGTTATTGATGAAATACCTCCCCTACTAAAACAAATTAAAATATTTGATTTAGAAGATGGAAAATCAGCAATTTATGATATTAAAAAAATAAATAATAAGTATATGGTTAAGGATACTATTAATGCTAATAACAAAATAGGAATTGGAATATATACTTATGATAAATCTAATGATGCATATAATAAAAATGGTGTTAATAAAATAAGGCTATATGTTGACAGTAATCTAATCTATAATTTTGAATTAGATAGATTAGATTTTAGCACAAACAAGTATATTAACTCTCATATAGATTACGAAGAAAAAGTAAATAGTAAAAGAAAATTTCATAGATGCTACAGATTACCAAATAATACATTAAAAAACTATAAAACATTAATTAATAATGGACATATAAATATAGAAGAAAACAAAATATATGATGTTTTGTTAGAGGTAAGTGACTCATACAATAATCTTTCAAACTTAAATTTCAAATTAAAGTATGAAAAAAATATATCAGCAATAAAAGTTGATAGTATTATCAAAGAAAAAAGCCAAATTTTATTGGTATAAAAAGAATGAATTCTCAGATAAAAATTTTAGAATTTCAATTAATAAAAACTATTTATATGAAACTATAGATTTTAAATATTTAGAGAAAGACTCTGTGGTAGGTTCATTTAGTAATATACATCAATGTCATTATGATATAATACCTCTTCATAAATCAGCTAAAATTTCAATTAGAGCTAATGTTCCTTCTTATTTAAAAGATAAAGTTTACATAGCAAAACTCAAAAACGATAAGTACTATTACTTTGGAGGCAAATGGGAAAATAATTTCTTAACTGCAAAAATTGGGGAATTTGGGGATTTTGCAGTTGTAGCAGATACAATTACCCCAACTATTAAAGGAGTTAATTTATATCCAGGAAAGACTATTAAAAAACAAAGAACCATTAAATACATCATTGATGATAAGGAAAGTGGTATAAAGAAATTTACTGCTAGTTTAAATGGAAAATGGATATTAATGGAATACGATCATAAAAGAAAACTAATCAAGTATGATTTTAATGATTTAATAGTTAAAGGTGAAAATGTTTTTCTGCTAGAAGTTGAAGATATGGTTGGTAACCTAAAAAATTATAACGCAAAATTCAACTATTAGCAAAGTAATTTAAGAAGATCCCTTTTAATATAATGTTCTAATTGATCTCTAACCTTCCTATATATTTTTAAGACTTCTTCATCCTTACCTTTTGCCGATGCAGGGTCATTAAAGCTGTGATGAATAAACTTAGTTTTTTTTGGAAAAACAGGACAAATTTGCTTGGCATTATCACAGACTGTAACAACTAAATCAATATTATGCTCTAAATATTCATCAATATGATTAGAAGAATTATTAGAAATATCAATTCCAATTTCTGACATAACTTTAACAGCATATTTGTTTACTGGTTCAGGTTTTGTTCCTGCGCTATAAACCATAAAATTATTTAAAATGTTTTCTAAAAAACCATGAGTCATTTGAGATCTACATGAATTACCAGTACATAATATTAAAATCTTTTTCATTCGTAATAATACTTTTCTATTTGCATTAATGTTATTAAAAACAAGTTACCTGCTGAAAGAAACCATGTTTGTAAAGGGTGAGTCATGATATCACTAATGGGTTGCATAAACATAAATATAAAGAAAACAAGACTTAATGTGTTTACTAATTTGATATAATATTTAGCAGAGGCCATATAAAGCTGAAAAATTAAAAGAGCACTCATAAGATAGTAAGTTGCACGTTCTTTAATAATATAAACAGAGACTGTAGAACTGTCTAATTTAAAGCCAATAAAATCATGAAAAAGTAAAAACAATCCTTGTATTAGAAAAAAAATGCTGACAATATATGCAGATTTAATTTTATTTATTTTTATCATTGAGTATGAAATAAATAATTAAAAGATTTATAAAGACAAAATAAAAATAAATTGGAGAAAAAATATAACCACCAACAAAACACATAAGGGGGTAAAGCAAAGTTAAAATTAAAGCAATAACAACTATAGTATCAATTAATCTTTGATATAGAACTGTAGAAACATTATAAATCTGAAAAATAAAGAAAGCACCACTTATTAAAAAGGCAGATCTAGCAGGATCTTTTGCTAATGGGAGATCTTTAAAAAAAAGAAAATCTGATGGATAAAAATAAGTAATTAACCCTACTAAAAGCAAATAAACACATAGAATATATGGAGAGTATAGACGCTTATTTTCTAAAAATTCTTCTTTCATACATTAAAAGATAAAAAAATGAAAAAGAAATTACAGATCCATATAAAAAATATGGTGTTCTAAACTCATAAAATAAAAAACAACAATATAAGGTCCAAATAAATTGAAATAAAGCAAATACACCTAAGAAATCAATATATATATCTCTATGTTTTGTAAACAATCTTCTATATATAATTGAAACTATAAGACAAAATATTCCTAATGAAATGAAATTGTAACTATATTTAAAAATTGATACACTATTAAAAAAACTCTCATGTATTGAAACATTAAAAAAAATTAAAACCAAACCACTTATAAAATACATAAGTGGGATGATTATTCCAGAAATGGGTATTCTATTTTTCATAAATTATTTTCATATACTAAACTACAGAAACTAGAGTTATAATATTGCATTAATATCATATTTTTGTCTTTATATGAAAAGAATCCTTTTTATTGTACTTTTTCTACTAACACAAATTAGTTCTATTGCTCAAACTATAGAAGGAAAAATAACTGATTTTAAACTAAATCCATTAGCTGCAGTTAATATTTCTATTGTAGATCAAAGCGGCGGACTAATTTCTGATAAAGATGGGTTTTATAAAGTTAATATTAAGGCAAATAGATCTCATGTAATAGCATTTAGTTTTATTGGCTATAAAACTGAAAAAATTCGAGTTCCAATGTTAAAAAAGGGTCAGAAATACACATTAGACATTTCTCTAGAGGAATCAAATACATTACTTGATGATATTATTGTAAAAGATCAAAAAAGTAGAAAAAATAATTTAAGTAGAATAAAAACTAAACATGTTGAAGTTATTCCTGGATCTGGAGGAGGAATAGAATCAGTTTTAAAGACATTACCTGGTGTGAGTTCAGCCAATGAGTTAAGTTCACAATATTCTGTAAGAGGAGGTAATTTTGATGAAAATCTTGTTTATGTAAACGGAATAGAAGTCTACAGACCTTTTCTAATTCATTCAGGTCAGCAGGAGGGTTTAAGTTTTGTAAATACGGATTTAGTAGGTAGTATATTATTCTCTGCTGGTGGTTTTTCTGCTAAATACGGTGATAAAATGTCATCAGTCTTAGATATAAAATACAAACAACCAAAAAAAATAGCTAGTTCATTAAGCTTAAGTTTATTGGGTGGTTCGGCCCATTTAGAAGGAATAAGTAAAAATAGAAGATTAAGCTACCTTATAGGCATTCGACACAAGTCAAATCAATATCTGTTAAGCAGTTTAGATACAGAAGCGGAATATGTACCTAGATTTTCTGATTTACAAACTTATCTTAACTATAAAATCAACACAAATTGGGATATTAGCTTATTAACAAACATTTCAAAAAACCAATATCAAATGATTCCTCAAGATAGGAATACAGATTTTGGTACATTTAATGAAGCATTACGGCTAACTGTTTTCTTTGAAGGTCAAGAGCTAGATAAATATGAGACCTACTTTGGGGCGTTATCTACTAGATTTAATCCCAACACTAAGGTTCAACTCGAATTGACTGGATCGGCATTTCAAACATTTGAGCAAGAGAATTTTGATATACTAGGTGAGTATTGGTTGTATCAATTAGATAATAATCTAGGATCTGATAATTTTGGAGATGTCGCTTTTGACAGAGGTGTAGGAAAATATATTAAGCACGCAAGAAATTCACTTGATGCCCGAGTAATAAATTTTTCACATAAAGGAAATTATAACGATAAGGACATATCTCTAGTCTGGGGACTTAAATTTCAGAACGAAGATATCAATGATAGGATAAGTGAGTGGACTTTAATTGATTCTGCGGGCTTTACACTACCTCACCCCTATGATTCTATTGGATCAACATCAAATTCAAATCAACAAGTGTTAATGAATGAAATTCTAAAAACCGATATAAATATCTCTTCTACTAGACAATCAGGGTATTTGGAATACTCTCAGGATTTGAATAATTTTTCTTTAAACGCAGGAACAAGATCTAGCTATTGGAGCTACAATGAAGAATTACTTGTTTCTCCAAGAGTTTCCTTAGCATACGCTCCCAATTGGGAAAAAGATGTAGTATTTAGATTAGCATCAGGTATATATTATCAGTCTCCATTTTATAAAGAGTTAAGATATCCTGATGGACGACTAAATAATAGTATTGAATCTCAGAAGTCAACCCATTATGTTATTGGCTCAGACTATCTATTTTATAAATGGGGACGACCATTTAAATGGATAACAGAACTATATTATAAAAAATTAGATAATCTAATTCCTTATAAAGTAGATAATGTAAGAATACAATATTTAGCAGAGAATAACTCTAAGGGCTATGCTGCTGGTGTAGATTTTAAAATTAATGGGGAATTTGTTTCTGGTGTAGAAAGCTGGGCAAGTCTGTCAATTATGCAAACTGAAGAAGATATTATTGATGATTCCTATATTGATGAGAATGGAAATATAGTTGAGCCTGGGTATATTCCAAGACCTACTGATCAAAGGGTAAATTTTAGTCTATTTTTTCAAGATTACATCCCTGGAAATCTAAATTATAAAATGCATTTAAATATGATTTATGGATCTGGTCTACCTTTTGGCCCTCCAAAATCTGAAAAATATGAAGATATATTAAGAATTCCAGACTATAGAAGAGTTGATATTGGTTTCTCAGCAATTTTAAAATCTGAAAACAAACGCTCTAGAGTAAATTTTATGAATATCTTTAATTCTGCTTGGTTAAGTGTTGAAGTATTTAATCTACTGGATATTAATAATACTATCTCTTATTTATGGGTGTCAGATATTGGAGGAAGACAGTATGCTGTACCTAACTACTTAACAAGAAGACAAGTAAATCTAAAATTAATTCTTCGTATCTAGTAAATAGATTAGCTCATCTTTTTTGATAGAGAAGTATTAAATTTTTGCTTGTAATCAGAAACATCACCAAACAATTTTCCATCTACTAGTAAATCACCTTTTGTAACAGTTCCTAGCAGGTGAAAGGATGTTTTGCTTTTGGAAAGTAAAGTTTCAAATGCTTTCTTGTTAGAATTATCAATCGATACAATTACTCTAGAGGGTGATTCTCCAAAAAGAAAAGCATCTTTTCTAATATTATTAGGAGATTTAATTGAAAAACCTAAATTATTAGTCATACAACTCTCAAGTAAAGTAATAAATAAACCACCATCAGAAACATCATGGGCAGAAATAATTAAATTTTCTTTAATTAAAGAAGAAACAGATTGCTGCAATTCAAATTCAACATCTAAATCAAAAAATGGAGTTGAGGATTCATTAATTTTATGATAAGCAACTAGATACTCTGAGCAGTTAATATCATTTAATGAATCACCTAACATATATATAAGTGAATCAGAATTCTGGAACGCTAAGGTTGTTATGTGCTTCTTATCTTCGACAACTCCAAGCATCCCAATAGTTGGAGTGGGAAAAACAGGAACTTCTCTTCCATCAATTGAAGATTGATTATAGAAACTTACATTCCCTCCAGTTACTGGAGTGCTAAATTTACGACACGCCTTTGACATTCCTTTAATTGAACCCACAAACTGCCAATAAACTTCTGGATTATAAGGATTCCCAAAATTTAAACAATTAGTAATAGCAGAGGGGTTTCCTCCAGAACAAACAATATTTCTTGCTGCTTCTGCAACAGCCATAGCACAACCCTCTTCAGGATTTGCATTAACCATTCTAGAATTGCAATCCACCGTCATTGCTAAAGCTTTTGAAGATTCTCTTAAATTCACAATGCCAGCATCAGTTGGGAAATTTGTAGACATATTTGCAGTCCCAACCATTGAATCGTATTGCTCATAAACCCATTTTTTTGAGGCTATGTTATAATTTTCAGTTAGAAAATTAGCAACAGCTATTAAATCTTCTGGTTCTTTTACATTATCAATTTTAAATTCTTGAAAGCGTTTGAAATACTCTGGTTCCTTATACTCTCTTTCGTAAACAGGTGCTCCACCACCGAGAACTAAGTCAGAGCAAGGAACATCAGCTACTAATTCATCATGCATGAAATATTGAACCCTCTCCCCTTCTGTAACAACACCTATCTCTTCACAAGAAAGATCCCACTTATCAAAAATATCATTTACAATCTGTTCTTTGCCCTTTTCAACAACTACTAACATTCTCTCCTGAGATTCTGAAAGAAGAATTTCCCAATCTTTCATATTATTTTGTCTAGTTGGAACCTTATCTAAATTAATAAGCATACCGTGATTTCCAGCAGCACTCATTTCATTTGTTGAGCAGGTAATTCCTGCGGCTCCCATATCCTGCATTCCAACTATAGCATCTGTTTTAGATAATTCTAAAGTAGCTTCTAATAATAATTTTTCTTGAAACGGATCTCCTACTTGAACAGCTGGTAAATCGTCAGCAGAGTCTTCTGTAATATCTTTAGAAGCAAAAGAAGCACCATGTATACCATCTTTACCAGTACGTGAACCAACAATAAAAATTGGATTACCTACTCCTGATGATGTTGCGGATATCATATCACCCTTTTTCATAATGCCTGCAGAGAAAGCATTTACAAGTGGATTAGTATTATAGCAATCATCAAAAAAGACTTCACCTCCAACAATAGGAATTCCAAATGCATTTCCATAATCACCAATTCCTTTAGACACACCTTTAAGTAACCATTTTGTTCTATCTAATTCAATATTTCCAAAACGCAAAGAGTTAAGTTGTGCTATAGGTCTTGCCCCCATGGTAAAAATATCTCTATTAATCCCTCCAACTCCAGTAGCCGCACCTTGATAAGGTTCAAGAGCAGATGGATGATTGTGAGATTCAATCTTAAAACAACATGCTAGACCATCACCAATATCAACCAGCCCTGCGTTTTCCTCACCAGCTTCTACTAGCATGTGAGGACCATCCTTAGGTAATTTTTTCAACCAAATAATAGAATTTTTATACGAACAGTGTTCAGACCACATAACTCCGAAAATACTTAATTCACAAAAATTAGGTGTACGCCCTAAAATTTCTTTAATTCTGTCAAACTCATCAGATAATAGACCCATTTCTTGAGCCTGTTCAACAGTAGAAATATTCTGATTATTATTCATAAGAAAATTTTATTTTTAATAACAACAAATATATAGTTTACGCTATAGTATTTAGTTAAACAATTACCTTTTCAAAAGATGTTTTAAACAATTTATTAAAAAATATCTGGATTATAATATTCAGGAATTTTGCCTTCTACCCCTCTATAAGCATCTTCAATAAACTGCATGTCTTTTTCAAAATCACCAGATGGATTTATTTTATTAAATATACCTACTTGCTTTTTCTTATAGTCAAGTTTACATAGAAGTATAGGAACATTTGCTCTTGAGGCTATGTGATAAAATCCTGTTTTCCATTTGTAAACTTTCGATCTAGTTCCTTCTGGTGCAATACCTAAAATTAATTCTTTCGAACTATTAAATAGCTCCACAATTTGTTGAACAACATTATTATTTTTTTCTTTTCTATAAACAGGTATTCCGCCATTTAACTTTAATAAATATCCAAGAACTGGGTAAAAAACTTCACTTTTAATCAGATATTTAGGACTTATTTTCTGAATATATACATAGCATCTTCCAATTAAAAAATCCCAGTTAGAAGTATGAGGAGCAGCAATAACTATACATTTTTTTGGGTAATTGATTAAATCCACTACTTTCCAACCATTAATCTTAAAAATTAGAATGGAGATTATTCTAAGCATAATTAAACTTTTTACAAAGAAACAACAATTTAAAATACTTTAATCAAAAATTGTAAATTTGCAGGTATAAAATTTATTTAAATGAATGCTAAAAAGATCACACTAATTCTAATACCTATAAATATTGTACTTGCTTTTTTAGTATATAATAGTATAGACAGCGAGATTGAATTTAACAAACAAGCTAAAGAAAGAATTGCAGAAAATGTTCAAAAGCTTAAAGATTTAAGAACATTACAAATTGCATTTAAAAGAGAAAATGATGTTTTTGCTGATAATTTTACCTCATTACTTGATTTTATTCAAAATGACTCAACAACTATAATTAAATCTGTAGGAGAAACTCCAGATTCATTAATAAATGGACTTCAAATAACTGATGCTCAGGCATTAGAAATGGGATTAATAAGTAGAGATACTTTTTATGTATCTGCAAAAGAATCCGTTTTTAATGAAGATTACCTTAACAGTAGGGATAATACTTATCCATTTGATATTAACCAATTATCATTAATACCAAATACAAATACTGAATACAATATTAATGCAGATGTAATTGAAAAAGGAAAAGTTAGTGTTCAAGTTTTTGAAATATCTGCAGCATACAGAGATGTTTTCGCAGCTTTAGATGCTGAAAATAAAAAATACGATTTGAATAGCTTATTAAAAGTTGGTTCAATGACTGAAGCATCATTAAATGGAAACTGGGGAGAGTAATTCCAAGCTATTCATTAAAGAAAAAGATTTTAATGATAATAGCTTCGAAAATTATCATCTTTCGATTGAAATAAGTCACCAAACAATTTCTTATTGCATAATTGACACACAAAAAAGGAGGTGTAAATTATTATTTTCTTCCAAATATGATGGAAATAATCTTGTACAGTTTATAAATAGCGATAAATATCTAACGCAAGAATTTAAAACATCTTCAATATCGATTGTTAATTTTCCTAATACCTTAGTTCCAATAAGCTTATATAATGAAAATGATAAAAAAAAATTATTCTCTTTGAATCATGAACTTGATGATGTAATTTTAGACGATATTATAAAAAATGATATTAAAAATTTATACGCAATCTCGGAATCATTAAACAACACTTTAAACAACTTATTTCCAAACGCTAAGATTAGATCTCAAAGTTCAATATTAATCAACAATTTCTTAAATTTTCAAAACAATAAGGAATATCTGTATTTATATGTTAAAGATAATTTTGTGAACATTATTCTAACAAAAAATGATACACTGACTTTTCAAAACAAATTTTCATATCAAACAAAAGAGGATTTACTTTTTTATATACTTTTTTGTATTCAAGAATTAAACTTGTCTAATGAAGAGATAAAAACCGATGTATACGGTGATATTAGTAAAGAAGAATTTAATATTTTATATGAATACATTAGAAACATTGATTATGGAAATATGCTTAAAGATATTGAATGTAGTAGTGAATTCTATAATATTAAAACACATTGCTTTAGTATTCTTTATCGTCAACACTTATGCGTATAATTTCAGGATTTCATAAAGGTAAAAAGATACAAGCTCCAAAAAATCTTCCAATTAGGCCAACAACAGATCGAGCAAAAGAAAGTCTATTTAATATTTTAGAGAACAGATATATATTTAAAAATAAGAAGATCTTAGATTTATTTAGTGGCAGTGGAAATATAAGTTTTGAATTCTCATCTAGGGCAAATGTCGAAATAACTGCAGTTGATAATAATATAAATTGCATAGAATTTATTAGAAAAACAAATAAGGAACTAAATTATAATATTACTAGTGTTCAATCTGATTGTATAGACTTCATTAATAACACAAATAAAAAATTTGATATAGTATTTATGGATCCTCCATACGATTATGCAGAATATGATAAATTAAGAGAGCTAATCATTGAAAAAAATATAATTAATGAAGATGGATGTTTGATAATAGAACACGATAGAAATACAATTTTTGAAGATGATACTATTGATCTTAGAAAATATGGTAAGGTATACTTCAGTATTTCTCATTTATAAAAATTTATCTTTCTTTGTATAATGAAAAAAATCGCAGTTT
>JAOHSR010000015.1 GCA_028122735.1 Flavobacteriales bacterium | reverse complement strand
AATAGCATATGGAACTTCATTGCTAGATAGTTGTGGTGTGTGTCAACAAGCTTATGTTTTTAATCTTTTTACTCAAAATTTAGTACAGTACGTATTAGATACAACAGGATTAGTTTTAGGCTCTACAGAAATTTTAGTAATGCCTAACGATTTATCCAACTCATTAACTCTATGGAATTCTAGTTGTTCAGGATGTACAGACCCTTCAGCCTTAAATTATGATTCAACGGCAATTATAAATGATGGATCTTGTAATTATGGTAATGCTAATTTATTTATTTCCGAATATGCCGAAGGAAGTACTGGAACTACAAATAGATATTTTGAAATTTTTAATCCTACATCTGATACTATTGATTTATTTGATTATGCATGGGCTCGTGTTAATGGAAACCCAACAACAGTAGGAGTTTATGAAACTTGGCATGATTTTAATCCAGGAGCAGTTATTCTTCCAAATGATGTTTATGTAGTTGCACATACAAATGCAAATGCCTTTATTCAAAATGAAGCAGATATGATATCAACTGCTCTTAGTAATGGTGATGATGGAATGGCCTTAATTTATGGTGTAGAACCTTTAACTCCTACTCACCCTGATAGTGGATTATACCAAGTTTTAGATTGGATTGGCGATTGGAATGGTGATCCTGGTCAAGGATGGGATGTAGCAGGTGAAGTTGCTGCAACAAGAGACCATACATTGGTAAGAAAATGTGATATTATGACTGGTGATACTAGTTGGACAAACGCTGCCGGAACTGATTCTTTAAATTCTCAATGGGTCGTTTTAAATGTTAATACTTGGGACTATCTAGGCTCACATTCAAATTCTCCAGTTTATAGTAGTTATTTCGATACTATTTGTAATGGTTTGTCTATAACTGTAAATGGTAACATATATAATGCAACAGGATCATATACAGATACTTTAGTTAGCTTATTTGGATGTGATAGTATTGTTACTACAAATCTTTATGTATTGCCTGTTTCTGCATCTTTCTTAAATATTTCTGCAACTATTTGTGATGGAGATAGTGTTTATGTTGGATCAAGTATATACTTTGAAACGGGAATTTATACAGATGTGTTAACAAATTCAGTTGGCTGTGATAGTATAATTACTACGGACCTTACTGTTCAAACGCCAACTTATTTATACTATGATTTATGCGCTGGAGATAGTGTAGTTGTTGGTGCTAATATTTATAGTTCTGCGGGTGTGTATGTTGATTCTTTAGTATCATCAATTGGATGTGATAGTTTAGTTATTACTGAAGTTACAGTTTATACTCAGTTTAATTCTGTCTTTGGTGGAATAGCTGATAACACAGTAGGTGGAGGTGGTTATTATACAGGAGATCAACATCTTATACTGGATGCTTATTCACCAACTAATATTGTCTCAGCGACAGTATATTCAGATGGTAATTCAATTTATGAATTTGAGTTAAGAGATAATAATGGAAACACTTTAGCAGATACAATATATGCATTAAATGATGGAGCTAACTTTGTTATATTAAATTTTGAGATGCCTGTTGGAACAGATTTTGAATTAGGTGTCTCTGCGGCTTCAGGATTCGAAGGGCTATGGAGAAATAATTCTGGAGTAAGTTTCCCATATGATTTTGGAAACCTGGCTTCAATAACTCAATCAAGCGCACAGCAATTTGGTGATTACTATTATTTCTTCTACAATATAGAAATGAAAGCATCTAATGCTCCAGCAGAATACTCAATTTGTCAAGGAGATAGTGTAGTGATTGGATCAAGTATTTATACAACATCAGGATCGTATGTTGACACAATGTTATCAGTTTCAGGATGTGATAGTTTAGTGTTAACAAACTTAACAGTAAACCCAATAGTAGTTTATCAAAATAATCAAACGGTTTGTTTAGGTGAAACATATACTTTAGGAAATAACACTTACAGCGTTACAGGAACATATATTGATTCATTCCAAACATCCTTTGGATGCGATAGTCTGGTTTACACCAACCTTATCGTTAATCAAATATCTGGAGGGTCAAGTACTAATAATACAACAATATGCTCTGGAGACTTTTTTGTAGTTGGATCCAATAGTTATACAAACTCTGGAACATATATTGATGTTCTAACAGCAAGCAACGGATGCGATAGTACTGTTACCACAAACTTAACCGTACTTTCAGCAAATTACCCAACAATATTTGGTGGGATTCCGGATAGTATAGTATCTCCAGGAGGTTATTTTAATTTTGAAAGAAGATTAGTTTTTGATTGTTATATTCCATCTACAATTGTTTCTGCACTAATATTTGTTGAAGACTCCGGATCAGTAACTTTTGAGTTAAGAGACAATAATGGAATCATTATTGAAAGTTCTACTCAAAATGTAGTTCCAGGTCCTCAAAGAGTAACTCTTAACTTTTCTATGCCTGTTGGATTTGCGTATGAATTAGGATTAGATAATCCAAATCAAATTGGAATATTTAGAAGTAATAATAATGTTAATTATCCTTATAATTTTGGTTCTTTAGCTTCAATTACCGGATCTACAGCAAATGCTGCAGGATATTATTATTTTTATTATGATATTGAATTATCTGCCAATGTAACTCCAAATATAGTTTCATTATGTGATGGAAATTCTGTAACTGTTGGCTCTAACACTTATTCAACTTCTGGTATTTACTATGACACATTAAATGCCTCAAATTTCTGTGATAGTATTGTTTACACTAGTTTACTTGTAAATCAACCATTTGTTTCTATTATTAATACAAATCCTTTTGATGGTAAAATTTGTATTGGTGACAATGCTATACTTACTGCTCAGGCAGGATTTTCTAGCTATTCTTGGGATAATGGTATGAGTGGACAGATAATTACTGTTAGTCCAACTACAGATCAACTTTATACTTTAACGACTATAGATGCGAACGGATGTAGTGCGGTTAATAGTGCAATGATATATGTTGATTCATGTAACACTGATATTTCTGAATTATCGTCAAGATTTTCTGTATATCCTAATCCATCATCTGGTATTGTTAACATAGAATTTAATAATTCAGATAACAATTTTAATCAGATCAGTATTATTAATGTTTTAGGTGAAGAGATATTTATTTTAAATGAAATATCAAATACGGAAAATTTCAAAATATTAGATTTTGCAACTTACGCCAAGGGTGTTTATTTAATTAAGATTAAGACTGATGTTGGTGAGATTAATAGAAAATTAATAATTGAGTAAAACTATTAGGGTCTTAGCTTAAAGAATTAATTTTCTCTGTTAAGATCCTAATTTTTTCTTTAGCATCTTGGAGTTTGTTTTTTTCATTATTTACTAACTGTTTAGGTGCATTTTCTACAAACTTTTTGTTGGACAATTTAGTTTCAACAATCTTTAAAAATCCTGTTGTATAATTTAAATCTTTATTTAGTTTTTCTATCTCAGCACCTTTGTCAAAATTCTCCGAAAGAGGAACAAAATATTGATTTGCTTTTACCATAAATGAAAAAGAATTTTCAACTTTTTTTGATGCATAGCTAATAGAAGATAGATTTCCAAGTTTTTTTATGGTTGCATCAAAGTTATTTTTAGTTTTTTTATCCGAAATTACAAATAAATCTAATTCTTCTTTTTTAGCGATATTTTTTTCTTTTCTAATATTTCTAATACCACTTACAACTTCCATTGTATTGTTAAACTCATTAATTAATTGCTTGTCAATACTTTTTGCTTCTGGCCATTGAGAAACTATTATATCAGATTTTCTATCATCAATTAAGTGCCATATTTCTTCAGAAAGAAATGGCATGAAAGGATGTAGAAGTTTAAGTATATTTTCTAGAAAAAGAATCGTCTTCTTGTATGTTTGTTTATCTATTGGTTGTTGATATTCCGGCTTAATAATTTCTAGATATTGAGAGCAAAAATCATCCCAAACTAATTTATAGGTTAACATTAAAGCTTCAGAGATTCTATATTTTGAAAATGATGTGTCTATTTCTTTAATTGTAGAATATAATTTATTTTCAAACCACTTAATTCCATCAATAGAAGCCTGTTGCTGCACAATATCATTAATCTCCCATCCTCTAATAAGTCTAAATGCATTCCATATTTTATTTGAAAAGTTACGACCTTGTTCACATAATGATTCGTCAAATGGAAGATCATTTCCTGCTGGGGCACATAAGAGCATGCCTACCCTTACTCCATCAGCACCATATTTATTCATTAATTCTATAGGGTCTGGTGAGTTTCCTAATGATTTACTCATTTTTCTACCAAGTTTATCTCTTACAAGTCCAGTTAGATATACATCCTTAAAAGGTGGTTTGTTTCTATATTCATAACCGGAAATTATCATTCTTGCAACCCAAAAAAATAAAATATCTGGACCTGTAATTAAATCATTAGTAGGATAGTAGTAGTTTATTTCTTTATTTTCAGGATTTCTTATTCCATCAAATACAGATATTGGCCATAACCAAGATGAGAACCAAGTATCTAGTACATCTTCATCCTGATGTAAATCAGAAATAGTAATATTAGGATTTTCTTTCTTAGCTAGCTCAAGGGCAAGCTCTTTGTTTTTTGCCACAACAAATTTATTTCCATCATAAAAGAAAGCAGGTATTCTTTGCCCCCACCATAATTGACGAGATACACACCAATCTTTTACATTTTCCATCCAATGACGATAAGTGTTTTTAAATTTAGGAGGATGAAGTTTTATATTATCATTTAATACATGCTCTAGAGCAGGTTTTGAAAGTTCAGTCATTTTACAAAACCATTGCATAGATAATTTTGGTTCAATGATAGCATCAGTTCTCTCAGAAAAACCAACTTTATTAGTGTAATCTTCAGATTTTATTAAATATCCTTTTACTTTTAAATCTTTGGCTATTTCTTTTCTTACTACAAATCTATCTTTTCCTGTATATAAAGTAGCATTTTCAGATAAAGTTCCATCATTGTTTAAAATATCAATTGTCTCAAGATTATGTTTGTCGCCAATTTCGTAATCATTAATATCATGGGCAGGTGTAATTTTTAAAGCCCCAGTCCCAAAGTCCATATCTACGTATTCATCAAAAATTATAGGTATAATTCTGTTAATTAATGGAACAATAGCTTTTTTGTTTTTTAAATGTTTAAATCTTGAATCATTTGGATTTACACATATTGCGGTATCTCCTAAAATTGTTTCGGGTCTTGTAGTTGCGATAGTTATTTTTTCATCACTATTTTCAATTTCATAGGAAATATAATAAAGTTTTGATTCAATTTCTTTATGAATTACCTCTTCATCAGAAACGGCAGTTTGGGCAGTTGGATCCCAGTTTACCATCCTAACACCTCTATAAATCAATCCTTTGTTGAATAGGTCAATGAATACATCGATCACGGATTCATTCATATCTTCATCCATGGTAAATTTTGTTCTATTCCAATCACATGAAGCCCCAAGTTTTTTTAATTGCTCTAGAATTATTCCACCATGTTCATCTTTCCATTGATATGCATGTTTCATAAATTCTGATCGAGTAATATCTTCTTTTTTTATTCCTTTTTCAGAAAGTTTGTTCAATACCTTGGCTTCTGTTGCAATTGAAGCATGATCAGTGCCAGGAACCCAGCAAGCATTAAAGCCTTGCATTCTTGCTTTTCTAATCATTACATCTTGCAGAGTATTGTTTAGCATATGTCCCATATGTAAAACTCCAGTAACATTTGGTGGAGGTATTACGATAGTATATGGCTTTCTGTTGTCGGGTTCAGAATGAAAATATCCTTTTTTTAACCAATGACTATACCATTTGTCTTCGACTTGATTTGCCTGATATAATTTTGGGATAATCATTAATTATTTTCTTTAGTAAAAGAGGCGAATTTACAAAATTATTGTTCTAAAAAAATAATTTGTTAATAGGAAATAATTTAGTAGTTTTGACGTTAATATTTTAATATTAAATCAAAATATACTACGTAATGAAAAAAAATATTTTATCTCTCATTCTTTTAATCTTTTGCTTTGTTCTAAACGCACAAAATGCAGTGAATAATGTCAAACCTGTAAGTGTTGAAAAAGCACAAGAAAACACAGTTAATGCTGGAATTGAGTTCGAGTCTAAAGTTGTAGATTATGGTGTTATTGAACATAATTCAGATGGTCAGAGAGAGTTTAAATTTAAAAGCTCAGGAAGTGATCCTTTAATTATTAAAAGCGCTAAAGGTAGTTGTGGATGTACAGTGCCAACTTGGAGAAAAGCTGATGGTTCTGCTACATGGGAGCCAGGAGAAGATGGTTCAATAGGCGTAAAATATGCTACAAATAGAATTGGAAAGTTCACTAAAACAATAACTTTATCAACGAACGCTGATAAGAGACCTGTTATTTTAACAATTAAAGGTGAAGTAAAAGCTCCGGCTAAGGATGAAGGTGCCATGCCAGTAAAAAAGAATGACGGTTCTCCTTTAGAAAGAAAGTAAAAATTAAACAAATAAAGTCTATTATTTCACCTCCTATTTTTGGAGGTGTTTTTTTTAAAAAATAATTATGCCAAATATTTCAAATAAGGGTTTTAACATGCCAGAATCACCAATTAGAAAATTGGTTCCTTTTGCTGAAAATGCTAAGAGAAAAGGAAAGAAAGTATATCATTTAAATATAGGTCAACCTGATATTCAAACACCTAGTGTGGCTTTAGAAGCAATAAAAAACTTTGATGATAATGTTGTGGAATATAGTCATTCTGCTGGATTTGAAAGTTATAGAAAGGGATTAGCATCATATTATCAATCTCTCGATATTGATGTTTCTTACAATGACTTAATGGTAACCACAGGAGGCTCTGAAGCATTATTATTTGCTCTAAATAGTTGTTTAGATGCAGGTGATGAGATTATTATTCCTGAACCTTTTTATGCTAACTATAATGGATTTTCAATTTCTGCAGGCATTACCGTAAAACCAATTTCTACCTCCATTGATAATGGCTTTGCATTACCTCCAATTGAAGATTTTGTTAAACTAATTACATCAAAAACAAAAGCTATCTTAATATGTAATCCTGGTAATCCCACAGGTTATTTATATTCTCAAGAAGAATTAGAGTTGTTGAGAGATGTGGTTAAAAAACATAATTTATTTCTTTTTGCTGATGAAGTTTACAGAGAGTTTTGTTATGATGGTAATTCTCATTGCTCTGTTTTAAGTCTTGACGGTTTAGAAAAACATGCTGTGGTAATTGATTCTACTTCAAAAAGATATAGTATGTGCGGAATAAGAGTTGGTTGTATAGTTTCTAAAAATCCGGAGGTAATTAATACCGCCTTAAAGTTCGCTCAAGCTAGACTTTCACCTCCTACATTTGGTCAAGTTGCAGGAGAAGCAGCATTATCAACCCCTAAATCATATTTTGAAGATGTAATTAATGAATATGTTGCTCGTCGGGATTTACTTGTTGATGGTTTAAATAAAATAGATGGTGTTATTTGTCCTAACCCAAAAGGAGCATTTTATGCTATTGCACAATTACCTGTAGACAACGCTGAGAAATTTGCTCAATGGTTGTTAGAAGAATTTGATTATCAAAATGAAACTTTAATGGTTGCTCCAGCTGCGGGATTTTACTCTACTGAGGGTGAAGGAAATAATCAAGTTAGGATTGCTTATGTTTTAAATCAGGATTCTCTTAAAAGAGCAATAAAGTGCTTAGAAGAAGCATTAATTCAATATCCTGGACTAACTAGATAATGAATCTTGACTCTTTTCATTCTATCTCAAAATTAAAAAGAAAGGAAAATAAAAAATTTTTCAGAAACTTACAGAAGATAAATTCCAAAAAATTAGATCAGACTATCCATTCTCTTCATTACGATGAATTTAAATGCACTGATTGTTTGAAATGTGCAAATTGCTGTACAACTACAGGGCCATTATTTACTGATAAAGATATCTCAAGAATCTCAAGATTTTTAAAAATAAAACCATCTTTATTTACCAATAAATTTTTAAGAGTTGATGAAGATCATGATTATGTTCTAAAGAAATTACCTTGTTCTTTTCTTTTGGAAGATAATAGATGTTCTATTTACGAGGTTAGGCCTAAAGCTTGTAGAGAGTTTCCACACACAGATAGAATAAAACAAAAACAACTGCTTAGTCTAACACAAAAAAACACAGAAGTTTGTCCTGCAGTTTTTAATATTATCGAAAATTTAAAGAAAGAGCTTAAGTAAGCTAATTATATAAAAGATATTTCTTTCTAACATTCTTAAATTCTTTCAGATCAGCTTTCCAACTTTTTTTAATTTCTTTACTGCTTTTGCCAGATATAATCTGTTTTCTGAGTTTGTCTGTTCCAGCAAGTTTGTCAAAAAAACCTATGAAAAAATCTTCTTTATTTTGACTTTGATTATAGGTTTCTATTAGCCATTCTAAATTAATAGAATTTAAAATAGGTGTATTTATTAGATCTTTACCGTAGCAAATTTTATTTTCATGTTTTGGATATTTACTTCCAGGACCACTTTTTGGTTGAAAAGCATAACTGTAATGTTTTAAAAAAGGAGATCCAAAATGCTGAAAAGGTTTTTCAGTTCCTCTGCCAATACTTACGTTTGTTCCCTCAAATAAACAAAGAGAAGGGTATAGGTTTATAGATTTTTTGTTTGGTAAATTCGGAGATGGTTTTACAGGTAATTCATAAATTCTATTTCTATCATAATTTAACATTTCTATAATTGTTAAATTAGATTTTTTGTCAATCCATTTTTCTCCATTAATCATTTTTGCATATTCACCAATTGTCATTCCATGCACTGTTGGAATCGGATGCATTCCTACAAATGATTTATATTTTTCTTCTAAAACAGGTCCATCTACATAGTGTCCGTTAGGGTTTGGTCTATCCAAAACAATAACTGTAATATTTTCTTCACTACAAGCTTCAAGAACGTAATGTAGAGTAGAAATATATGTGTAGAATCTTGCCCCCACATCTTGAATGTCAAAAACCATTATATCAACATCTTCTAAGTCTTTCTTCTTTGGTTTTTTGTTTTCCCCGTAAAGAGAGATTATTGGAATACCTGTTTTTATATCTACTTCATTTTCAATTTTTGTTCCAGCATCACCTGTGCCTCTAAAGCCATGTTCTGGAGAGAATACTGCTATGATATTTTGATTTAAAGAAATTAAGGTATCTACAAGGTGGATGTTATTTACCATAGATGTTTGGTTTCCAACTATTGCAATACTTTTTTCATTAGTAAGGCTAATTATATGCTCAATTCTATTAGCTCCTAAAATAAGCTCTTGAGCATTAAGTCCAAATGAAGATAAGAATATTAAAATGAAGATATTTTGTTTTATTTTAGCCATCATGAATTCGTCTATCTTTATTGCAAAAAGATTATTTACTGCAAAAGAAAACAATAATAATTATACTCGCCCTATTATACGCATTGCAATTTTAGCAATTGCTATCTCTGTTGCTGTAATGATACTATCTGTTTTCATTCTCTCTGGATTTAAAGATAATATTAGTAGTAAAGTAATTGGTTTTGGATCACACATTAAAATTACAAAATTTAATAATAATCAATCTTTTGAAAATGATCCAATAGATTTTAATGTAAAGATATATGATGAAATTAAGAGCTTAGATTTTGTTAGTCATATAAATAAATATGCTACAAAAGCAGGTATTATTAAAAACGATGATGAAATACATGGTGTTGTCTTAAAAGGTGTTAGTGATGATTATAATTGGGAATTTTTTAAAAATAATTTGATTTCTGGGGAGGTCCCTAATATTAAGGATTCTACAAAAAATATTACTGATGATATTTTAATTTCTGAAAGTATTTCTAAGAAGTTGAACATAAAACTAGGCGAAGAATTAGTAATATATTTTATACAAAATCCTGCAAGAGTGAGGAAATTTACTGTCTCTGGAATTTACAAAACAGCTCTTTCTGAGTTTGATGACATTACAGTTTTTGCTGACTTAAAGCATTTAATAAAGCTTAATAACTGGAATAATAACCAAATTGGTGGTTACGAAATTAAAACTTTAGACTTTGAAAATGTAAGTAGTTATACATTAGAAATAGATGAATTAATAGATTTCGATTTAAAAGCACAAAGTTCTAAAGAACTAAATCCTCAAATCTTTGATTGGCTTAGACTACAAGATTTTAATGTTATAATAATTTTAATACTAATGTTGTTAGTTGGTTGTGTTAATATGGTTACTTCATTACTTATTATTATTTTAGAAAAAAGTAAATTCATTGGAGTTTTAAAGGCAATAGGTCTATCTAATTGGAATATTAGAAAAATATTTATTTACAATTCAATATATATTCTGCTTAATGGATTATTTTGGGCAAATTTAGTTGTTATTCTTTTTACTTTTTTTCAAAAAAGGTTCCATCTTATATCTCTTGATGAGACAATATATTTTATGAATTCTGTTCCTATTAAGTTTGATATTTTTTCAATGTTTATAATTAATTTAGGAACTATTATTATTTGCTATATAGTTTTAATTATTCCAACAGTTTTAATTGCAAAAATATCGCCTGCTAAATCCATAAGATTTGAATAGTTGTTTTAACTTTGTGTAAGAATAAAATTTATGGAATATTTTAAAAGTATTGTAGATACAATAGGTAACACCCCCCTTGTTAAACTCAATAATATAATTGATACTGAAGCATTATTATTAGCTAAAGTTGAAAGTTTCAATCCTGGACACTCAACAAAAGACAGAATGGCCTTAAAAATGATTGAAGATGCAGAGTCAAAAGGTTTAATAAATAAGGGAGGAACTATTATTGAAGCAACTTCTGGAAATACTGGCATGGGTCTTGCTTTAGCTTGTATAAAAAAGGGCTACAAGTTAATTTGTACGATGTCTGATAAACAATCCAAGGAAAAAGTTGATATTTTAAAAGCTATGGGTGCAAAAGTTCACGTATGCCCTACTGACGTGGCTCCTGATCATCCCGATTCATATTATTCTGTTGCAGAAAGGCTAAGTAATGAAATCGATAATTCTTATTATCCTGATCAGTATTCAAACCTTTCAAATAGATTAGCACATTATGAATCAACTGGTCCAGAAATATGGAAGCAAACAGACGGGAAAATAACTCATTTTATTGTTGGAGTTGGTACAGGCGGGACGATTTCTGGAGTTGGTAAATATCTAAAAGAAAAGAATCCAGACATAAAGATTTGGGGAGTTGATACTTACGGATCAGTGTTTAAAAAATATCATGAGACTGGTGAGTTTGATGAGTCTGAAATTTACTCATACATTACAGAAGGAATTGGTGAAGATATTATTCCAAAAAATGTTGACTTTGATTTAATTGATCATTTTGAAAAGGTTACTGATAAAGATGGTGCTCTCTACACTAGAAGACTGGCAAAGGAAGAGGGTTTGTTTTGTGGTTATTCTTGTGGGAGTGCAATTGCCGGATTAGATCAGCTAAAACATAATTTGAAATCCGAGGATGTTGTAGTTGTTTTACTTCATGATCATGGTTCAAGATATATAGCTAAAGTTTATAATGACGAATGGATGAAAAGCGTCGGTTTTTTATAGAACAAAAAGTTATTAACTTCTTTTAAAGTATCCTCTTTTTTTAAAAGATAAGCACATTCATTTTTCTAAATTTACATAGTATAATTAACCTTAATTTAGATGTTTTTAGTCTTTGATACAGAAACTACTGGCTTACCTCAAAATTATCGAGCTCCTTTAACTGATTTTAATAATTGGCCAAGAATGGTACAGATTGCTTGGCAAATTCATGATTTAAAAGGTGATCTTGTTGAAGTTAAAAATTATATAATCAAACCTGAAGGTTTTTCCATTCCATTTAACTCTGAAAAAATTCATGGTATTTCAACTAAAATGGCCTTAGAAAAAGGCATTCCTTTAAAAGATGTTTTAGTTCATTTTCAAGAATCATTATCTAATGTAAAATATATTATTGGTCATAACATTAGTTTTGATAATAATATTGTAGGATGTGAATTTCTTAGATCAGAAATGTTAAATATATTAAGTGATAAAATCTCAATTGATACGAAAGAAGAATCAACAGATTTTTGTCAATTACCCGGAGGAAGAGGAGGTAAGTTTAAATGGCCAAATCTCTCAGAGTTGTACGTAAAATTATTTAATGAAACTTTTGCAGAAGCTCATAATGCATCTGCTGATGTTGAAGCTACTACACGATGTTTTCTAGAGCTTATTAGGTTAGGAGTTATATCAACCGAAAAGATTGGTTTTTCAGAATCAGAGTTTAATGAGTTTAAGAACAACAATGATTCTACAATACAACTAATAGGTCTAAATATTCAACCTTATGAAAGTGATAATCAAGAAATAGAAGAAGAGATTCAGCAAGAAAAAAAAATGGAAATCAATGATAAAGGAATTGATAATGTTTCTTTAAATATAATTGATTCAAAATTCTCTCATTTACATGTTCATTCTCAGTATTCTGTACTACAAGCTACAGCTGATGTAAAATCAATTATTAATATGGCTGCTGAGTTAAAAATGCCTGCTATTGGCTTAACAGATCATGCAAATATGTTTGGTGCATTTAAATTTGTCGATGCTGTTTTTAAACACCCTATTAACAAATCTTACAAAGAAGATAAAGTTTTAAAACTAAAACCTATTCTTGGTTGTGAACTTAATGTATGTGCAAATCATTTAGATAAATCATTTAAAGATTATGGAGCTCAAATTCCTTTTTTAGCTAAGACTAAAAAAGGGTATCATAATCTTTCAAAACTTAGTTCTATTGGCTATGTTGAAGGATTTTATTATGTACCTCGAGTTGATAAAGATTTAATTTTAAAATACAAAGAAGGTTTGATTGTTCTAAGTGGTAGTTTATATGGAAGTATTGCAAATTTAATTTTGAATGTTGGAGAAGAGCAAGCCGAAGAGGAGTTTAGATGGTGGGTAGAAAATTTTGGCGATGATTTTTATGTTGAAATTAACAGACATGGACTTGAAGAGGAGCAACATGTTAATAGAATTTTACTTGATCTCTCTAAAAAATATAATGTTAAATTAATTGCATCAAATAATGTATATTATATTCATAAAGATGATGCTTCTTCTCATGATATTTTATTATGTGTTAAAGATGGAGAGCAACAATCAACACCTATTGGTAAAGGAAGAGGTTTTAGATACGGTTTTCCAAATGATGAGTTTTACTTTAAAAATCAAGATGAAATTCATGAGCTTTTTTCTGATATTCCAGATGCAATAGATAATATTCAAGAATTAATAGAAAAGATTGAAGTATTTACATTATCCAGAGATGTTCTACTTCCTGAATTTGACATTCCAAATGAATTTCACCATCCTGATGATAAAGGAGATAATGGTAAAAGAGGTGAAAATGCTTATTTAAGACATTTAACCTATGTAGGAGCGAATGAAAGATACGTTGAAATTAGTGATGAAATAAAAGAAAGGATAGATTTTGAGTTAGAGACGATTAAAAAATCGGGATTTCCAGGATATTTTTTAATTGTACAAGACTTTATTGCCCAAGCTAGAAGAATGAATGTTTCAGTTGGGCCAGGAAGAGGTTCTGCAGCAGGTTCTGTGGTGGCTTATTGCACTAAAATCACAAATGTTGATCCAATAAAATATGACTTACTTTTTGAGAGATTCTTAAACCCAGAAAGAATTTCACTTCCAGATATTGATATAGACTTTGATGATGAAGGAAGATCAAGAATAATTGACTGGGTAGTTGAGAAATACGGTAATGATAAGGTTGCTCAAATTATTACTTATGGAACAATGGCAGCTAAATCATCAATTAGAGATACTGCTCGTGTTTTAGACTTACCTCTTTTTGAGGCAGATAAAATGGCTAAATTAGTTCCAGATTTAACTTCATTATCTAAAATTTTTAACCTATCTGAAAAAGAGCTAAAAAAAAGTGTAAAGAAGGATCAGTATCCTAATGCAAAAAAACTTATTGAATTTTCAAAAGGAAATGACTTGCCAGCCGATACCATCAATAATGCTATAAAGCTAGAAGGTTCCATAAGAAATGTAGGTACACACGCTTGTGGGGTAATAATTACACCTGAACCATTAATTGACCTTATTCCAATTACAAACTCAAAGGACTCTGATTTGATGGTTACACAATTCGACAATAGTGTTGTTGAAGATGCTGGTTTGTTAAAAATGGATTTTTTAGGATTAAGGAATTTAACAATAATTAAAGACTGTATAAAAATTATTGAAAAGCTACATGGTAATTTAATTGATATTGATAATATTCCACTTGATGACGAACAAACATATGAGGTGTTTAAAAACGGTACAACAAAAGGAATTTTTCAATTCTCATCTGATGGAATGCGTGCTCATTTAAAACAGTTAAAGCCAGATAAGTTTGATGATTTAATTGCCATGAATGCTCTCTACCGTCCAGGACCTATGGAATATATCCCTAATTATATAAAACGTAAACACGGAAAAGAAGAGATAGAATACGATTTACCAGAAATGGAGAGTTTCCTTTCAAATACATATGGTATTACAGTCTACCAAGAGCAAGTTATGTTGTTGTCGCAGAAGTTAGCAGGATTTTCAAAAGGGGATGCAGATATGCTCAGAAAAGGAATGGGTAAAAAAATAAAATCAGTTCTTGATAAATTAAAACCTAAATTCTTCGATGGATGTAGTGAAAACGGATTTGATATCAAAGTAGTAGAAAAAATTTGGACAGATTGGGAGGCTTTTGCTTCTTATGCTTTTAATAAATCACATTCAACATGTTATGCATTAATAGCTTACCAAACAGCATATCTAAAGGCTCATTATCCGGCTGAGTTAATGGCTGCAATTCTTACAAATCATATGCGAGATATTAAAGATATTTCTCTATATATGGAAGAGTGTAAAGCAATGGGCGTTAAAGTTTTAGGTCCAGATGTTAATGAAAGCTTCTACAAATTTGCTGTAAATAAAGAAGGTGAGGTCAGGTTTGGTTTAGGAGCTATTAAAGGAGTTGGTGAAGGTGCTGTAAAAGCTATTGTTGAGGAAAGAAAAGAAAATGGTAATTATACAGATTTCACAGACTTTGTTTCAAGAGTTGATTTAAGGTCAGCAAACAAGAGAACATTAGAAAGTCTTGTGTGTTCAGGAGGTTTTGATTCATTCGGAATTAATAGATCTCAATATTTTGAAAAAGATAGAGAGCAAAGTTTCGTTGAAAAAATGATCAAATTTGGCAATAAAGTTCAAGATTCAAAGAATTCTAACCAATTTGATATGTTTGGAGAAAGTTCAGATTCTATACTAAAGCCACCTGAAATAATTGATTGTCCTGAATGGCCAACAATGGACTTACTATCAAAAGAAAAAGAAGTTGTTGGTATATATATTTCTGGTCACCCTTTAGATGATTATCGATTTGAAATCGATAACTTCTGTAACTCTAACTTATCAATGCTTACTGACTTGAATAAAGTTCAAAATAAAGAAATGCATTTTTCTGGCGTTGTTGTTGATGTTGAGCATAGAGAAACTCAGAAAGGTAAAAAGTTTGGTGTTCTTCATCTTGAAGATTTTTATGGAGGTTATCGTTTTTTCATTTTTGGTGATGATTATATCAAATTTAAATCTTTCTTGACGCCTTCATGGATAATTCATCTTAGTGGACGTGTTAAAAAGAAATTTTATAATGACGATCTTGAGTTTAAAATATCTTCTATTAGTCTTTTATCTGAACTTATTGATAGTGAAATTAGAGATGTTGTTTTAAGAGTAAAGCTGGATAGTATTTCAGATGAAATAGTTGAAAAAGCTGTAGGCATAATAGAAAAAAATAAAGGAAAACACTCTTTGATTTTAAATGTAATTAATAACAATCAAAATTATGATGTTGATTTGCTTTCACGAAAAATTAAAGTTGATATTAATAAGGAATTTATAAAAGATATAAATAATTTAGAAGTAGTAAAATTGTCTATTAATTGACAAAATAAATTTATAAATTTGTAAAACACAAAAAATTAAAAAATGGCATTAGAAATTACAGATCAAAATTTTCAAGAAGTTGTATTAGATTCAGATAAACCAGTTTTAGTTGATTTCTGGGCTACATGGTGTGGTCCATGTAGAACAATTGGTCCTATAGTTGACGAACTTCACAATGAGTTAGAAGGTCAAGCAGTTATTGGGAAAGTTGATGTAGACAGTAATTCTGACACTCCTACTAAATATGGAGTAAGAAATATACCTACATTATTAGTTTTTAAAAATGGAGAAGTTGTTGATAAATTAGTAGGTGCTGTACCAAAATCTCAGATTTTAGAAAAATTACAAGCCCATATGTAATAATTACTAAATTTTAAAGGGCCTTAGGCCCTTTTTTTTATGGATAATATTAATCAAATTAAACTTTCAAATAATATTGAATTCTTTGCAAGACAAGTTGTAGAGGGTTTTATAACAGGTAAACATAAAAGTCCCTACCACGGATTTTCTGTTGAATTTGCTGAACATAGATTATATAACTCAGGAGAAAGTACCAGACATATAGATTGGAAGTTATTTGCAAGATCTGATAAATTATTTGTTAAAAGATTTGAGGAAGAAACTAACTTGAGATGTCATTTAGTTTTAGATACTTCCTCTTCAATGTATTATCCAAATTTTAATGAGGTTACATTTGATAAACCAAATAAAATTTTATTTAGTGTATATGCCTCAGCTGTTTTAATGAATATATTTAAAAAACAAAGAGATGCTGTTGGTATTAGTACATTTTCTGATGAAATTGAAACACATATTCTAGCAAAGTCTTCTAATCGTCATCATCAATTAATATATCAAGAGCTTGAGAATGTTCTTTCAATTAATGCAAAATTAAATAATAGAAAAACTTCAACAATTTCTTCTTTACATGAAATTGCAGAAAGGATTAATCAAAGATCTTTAGTTTTTATGTTTACAGATATGATTTCAAACGACAATGATTTGGAAAAAACATTTGATGCAATAAAACATTTAAAACATAAAAAGCATGAGATCGTTTTATTTTATGTTTCAGATGTCGGTAGTGAACATTTTTTAGAATTTGATAATAAGCCATATAATTTTATTGATGTTGAGAGTGGTGATAGTATTAAATTAAATCCCTCACATTATAAAGAAGATTATCTAAAAAGAATTGGTGAGTTTTTAGATAAACTTAGACTAAAGTGTTTGCAATATAAAATAGATCTTGTTGAAGTTGATATTAACAAAGGATATGATCAAATAATTACTTCATATTTACTTAAAAGACAGAAAATGTTTTGAGTTACTAAAAAATCTTTTAAGTTTGCAATTCTTTTTAAAGAACGGTCTGGTAGTTCAGCTGGTTAGAATACATGCCTGTCACGCATGGGGTCGCGGGTTCGAGTCCCGTCCAGACCGCAACAATAAAAGATAAACCCTTATAATTCAATAGATTATGAGGGTTTTTTAGTTTCTTTAGGAAGGTTTTTAGGAAGGTTTTTTTGTGTAGGATTCCAAATCTTTTATTATTCTAAAATTTAAGTATAATGACCTATTTTATTGTTAATAAATTATTTGTTAAGTTTGAGTATTAATTGATAAAAAAATGAGAAAACTACTACTTATTTTACTTTCCATACCAGTAATTGGTTTCTCTCAAAACTCAGGTTGTACAGATTCTCTTGCATACAATTATGATTCTTTAGCTGTTATTGATGATGGAAGTTGTTTTTATTTAGGTTGTCTTTTGTCACAAATTGGTCAAGATATTGATGGGGAAGGACCTTATGATAATAGTGGTTATTCAGTTTCTTTATCCTCAGATGGTTCAATCGTTGCTATTGGTGCAGTACAATCAATATTAAACGACACAGGTTATGTCCGTATTTATGAAAATATTGCAGGCTCATGGTCTCAAATTGGTCAAGATATTGATGGGGAAGCAGTTGGTGATATTTTTGGTCGTTCAGTATCTTTATCATCTGATGGAAATATTGTAGCTATTGGAGCTCCTTTAAATGATGGGAATGGAACAAATTCTGGTCATGTTCGTATTTATGAAAATATCGGAGGTGCTTGGTCTCAAATTGGTCAAGATATAGATGGTGCAAATAGTGGTGCAAAAAGTGGCACCTCATTATCTTTAAGTGGAGATGGAAATACTGTAGCTATAGGAGGTTATAATCAAGTTGAAATTTGGGAGAATATTGGAGGCACCTGGAATAGTCTTGTTAATTTTGTTGGCGATTTATCTAGCGATTCTTTTGGGCATTCTGTATCATTATCATCTGATGGAAGTGTAGTTGCTATTGGTGCTCCACAAAAGTTTTCATCTGACCCAGGATATGTCCGTATTTTTGAAAGAAATGGTTGGGGCTCTTGGTTTCAAATTGGTCAAGATTTTATTGGTGAAGCATATTACGATCGTTTTGGATATTCTGTATCATTATCATCTGATGGAAGTATAGTTGCTATTGGAGCTCCTTTAAATGATGGGAATGGAACAAATTCTGGTCATGTTCGTACTTACAGAAATAATGCACCCAATTCTTGGATTCAAATGAGTCAAGATATTGATGGTAAAAGTTCTTCGGATAATTTTGGATATTCTGTATCATTATCTTCAGATGGTAATAAAATTGCTATTGGAGCTAAAAACGCTGGTTTTGGTTCTAATAATGCCGGTCAAGTAAGTATTTTTCAGAAACCACCATTAGGTCCTTGGTTTCAAATTGGTCAAGATATAGATGGTGAGGCATCAGATGATGTAAGTGGGTGGTCAGTTTCCTTATCTTCAGATGGTAATACAGTTGCTGTTGGAGCTATAGGAAATGCTGGAAATGGAACTGATGCTGGACATGTAAGGATTTATGATTTTTATTATAATTTTAATACATCAACATCCTCATTTGCAATTACTTCATGTGATAGTTATATATGGGAAGGTATTATTTATGATTCTACAGGAATTTACACTTATGCTTACACTGGAGCAAATGGCTGTGACAGTTTAGTAAACTTAGATTTAACTATTAATAACAGTTCATCATCTGTTGTAACTGTTAATTTGTGCGATACTACGCATCTATGGGATAGTGTTACTTATGATTCAACAGGAGTATATACTAATATTTATACAAGAGTAAATGGCTGTGACAGTGTAGTAATATTAGATTTAACTATTAACTATAGTTTTTCATCAACGGTTTCTGCTACAGCATGTGATTTTTATCTTTGGGATGATGTAATCTATAATAATACAGGTTTATACACTAATACCTACACAAATGTTAATGGATGTGATAGTACAGTAACTTTATATTTAACAATTAATAATAGTTCTACATCAACGGTTCCTGTTACAGCATGTGATTTTTATGTTTGGGATGACTTAAGCTATAATACTACAGGATTATATACTAATGCTTATACAGATTTTAATGGTTGTGATAGTATTGTAACACTAGACTTAACAATTAATAGTGCTGAATTTTCTTCAATATGGCAAACAGGTAATGAACTAAATGCAATTACTTTTAATAATAATAGTATTGAAGTAGATTGGTATAATATTCAAACAAATTTTGAAGTAACAAGAATTTGGTTAATGGAAGAACAGTCATCCAGCTTTAAGCCATCCTTTGATTGTTCATATTTCATAATTTACGAAGATGACTTTGGTTGCATAGATACAAGTAGTGTGTATTACTATTCTGAAAATGCAAAAAGAATTGGAACTATAATTACTTCTCCTAACCCTACATCAAATATTGTTAAAGCTCAATTTGATAATCCAAAAAATCAAAATGTTAAGTTAGAATTGATTAATAGTAATGGTATTAAGCTTGATAAATTTTTCACAACTTACGATAATTTAGAAATAGATTTGTCAAAATATCCATCAGGAACTTATTACTTATATTTTAATTCTGAAGATGCTTTACAAGGATGTAGACTTGAAGAACCACAAAAGATATTATCAAAAATAATTTTAAATAAATAAATATGAAAAATCTATTAATTACTTTATTATTTTCTATTGGTTTAATTTTATGTTCCTGCGGAAAGGGAGGGGATCCTCAGCCGATTGTATGTGAGGAAGGAGGTACAGAAGTTACTCCTTAATTATAAGAATAGATTAACAATGAAAAAAACATTACTTTTATTAAATTTAAAATTATGAGTTTTTTTAAATGGCATGAAGAGTTTACTGAAAAGAAGATAAAATTCTATGGGTTATCTAAACTCTCTAATTATCAATTAATGTGGGTTTCTTGGGGAAAAGGAATTATAATGGGAATAATCATATCATATTTTATTTTTCACTAATTAATTAATATCAATGAAAAAAATTCTGTACATATTAATATTCCCTTTTTTACTTTTTCTTATTAGCTGTGGTGGTAGTGAAGACAATAATCCAATATTATCAATTGGAGATTCACATGAGGGAGGTATTATTTTTTACTTAGAT
>JAOHSR010000014.1 GCA_028122735.1 Flavobacteriales bacterium | reverse complement strand
TGGAAGTTGTACTTACTGTAGTTATGGTTGTACAGATCCACTAGCTTTTAATTATGATTCTCTTGCTACATGTGATGATGGTTCTTGTATTCCATTTGTTTATGGTTGTACAGATCCAAATGCTATTAATTTCTTTCCTGGAGCTAATATAGATGATGGTTCTTGTATTTATGCTGGTTGTACCGATCCTTTAGCAAATAACTATGATCCTCTTGCAACTATTGATGATGGTTCTTGTACTTACATGAACTGTAGTAATCCATCACCAACAGGACTATTTAATAACTGGGTAACTGATACTAAGGCAGAAATCACTTGGGATAATATGAATGATAGTGCATGTATGGTCTTTAAGTATTTTGTAAGATATAGAGAAGTAGGTACTTTAACTTGGACTACAAAGTCAGCAGGAGTAGGAAACGGTCTGTGTAACTTTGGATTGAATACTACTACAAAGACTCTACAGAACTTAACTTCAGGAACTACTTATGAGTATAAGATGAAAGCTTTCTATTGTGGAGGAACAGAATCTAACTATTCTTCTCCATCACAGTTTACTACAGCAGCTGATTGTCCACCAATGACTAACCTAATAGCAACTACCTTTAACGGTAATCAAGCTAAAGTTAGATTTGATTGGGATACTACAGGTACTTATGTATTTGCCAGAGTAGCTTTGAGAGTAGATACAGTAGGAGCTAATTGGCAAACAGCTGGAGGCTTTGGAGTTTACTACCCAACCTTTACAGTAAATAAGTTTGGTTTACAATCTGGTGAGTCTTATAGAGCACAGGGAAGAACCTTCTGTGATTCTAACATCACTTCATACCGTTCATGGTGGACAAGTCCAATATTCTGGACACAACCTGGAACAATAAGAATGAGTGGAGGGACAACAATAAATAACTTGGATGTATATCCAAACCCTACTAATGATATCTTTAATGTGAGTTTTGTATCTGAAGAGATTCAAACACTACAAATAAGAGTATTGAATATAGTAGGAGAGGTGGTATATACTGAAAACCTTGAGCAGTTTGTTGGAGAGTATACAAAACAGATTAGTATTGGGAACAATGCTAGAGGTGTGTATTTCTTAGAGATAACAGACAATCAAGGAACTATTAATAAAAAAATAATTGTTCAATAATTATATTTTGTATTGTGTTGAAGAGGCCTAATTTTATTAGGCCTCTTTTTTTTAAATAAATTTTATAGATTTGTTGATATGCGTATTTTCTTAATTTTTTTCATTTTTTTTTCTTCAATAAAAGTTAATAGTCAAACCAAAGTTGATTTTTATACTAATTATGGTGATTTTACAGTTGAACTTTATGATTCTATAGTACCAATCACTGCATCAAATTTTATAAATCTTGTAAGTTCTGGATTTTATGATGGTGCTTTATTTCATAGAGTTATTTCAAATTTTATGATTCAAGGTGGTGATGTTTCTCCAGCACCTCCTCCAATAACTGATGAATTTGATAGTACATTAAGTAATATTCAAAAAACTATTTCTATGGCCAATTCTGGTCCTAATACTGGAACATGTCAATTTTTTATAAATCTTGTTGATAACACTTATTTAGATTTTGATAAAACACCATTTACTTCAAAACATCCTGTTTTTGGTATCACAACTTCTGGATTTAATATTGTTGAAGTTATCGGTGGTGTACAAACTAATTTTAATGATGTTCCTTATATAGATGTTATAATGGATAGTGTAAGAATTTCTGATAATCAAACATACACGAATTTTACTTCTAATAATAATAATTCTAAATTATTGAAAATTGTTGATATTTTAGGAAAAGAAACATATCCACACTCAAATATGACTTTGTTATATATTTATGAAAATGGAACAGTGGAAAAAATCATTAGAAAGTAATTATGTTTGATATTATGCATGGCATAATATTTGTTTTACATTAAATTAATTTTGAAGCGTGAAAAAATTAGTTCTATATCTATTACTATTTTTATTTATAACAATAGATGGCTTAAATGCTAAGGATTATATTCATATCGATAATAACTTTCCTAAATCTAAAAAAAAGGCATTAGTAATTTTAAATGGAGTTGGTGATTCAAAAAAATATAGAAAAATTCAATTAGAATATTTTAAGGATAGAGGAATGGATATTTTTATTCCTGATTATAAACAACGTTCTTCTTTGGATGAAAGTTTATATAAATTTTCAGTTTTTTATGATGAGTATGAAATTGATTCTTACCAAGAAGTAAACTTTATGTGTTATATTATTGGAGGTTATATTTTAAATAGATATATCGAAATAAACGGCAAAAAAAATATTAAAAAAATAATTTATGACAGAAGTCCTGTTCAAGAAAGAGCAGCAATAATAGGAGTTGATAAACTTCCTTTTTTAACTAAAATAAAGTTTGGTCAATTAGTTTTTGATTTTAGTAAGGCTAAATTAAATCCTTTAAAGAACGATGATGGTTTAGAAATAGGAGTAATTATAGAAAATCAAGCTACAAGATTAATGCGTGCTTTTGAAAAAATATCTTATGAGTATGGACCATATTCGTTTGATATTAATAAGATTGAAAAAAATTATGATGATTACTTCCATACTTGGCTAGATCATAATCTTATGTATAGTAGATTTGATATAATTGGTTCTGAAATACTTTACTTTTATAAAAATGGGTCATTTACTAAAGAAGCAAGACGTAATAAATATAATTGGGATCCCTTTAAAAAGATTAGATTATGATTTCTATTTATAAGTTAAAACCTAAGTTTCAAAAATTGTTGATGCCTTTACTTAAGCTTTTGCATAACTTAGGTGTTACCCCTAATTTTTTAACAGTTTTTACAATTCTATTTTCTTTTATTATTGGCTATTTATTGTTTTTAGGAATTGATAATGAAATTTATTTTTTATTTGTTTCTATAGGTTTATTAATTAGAATGATGCTTAACGCATTGGATGGAATGATGGCAACAACATATAATCTTAAATCTAAAGAAGGGGAAGTATTAAATGAAATAGGTGATATATTATCTGACATAGCAATTTACTTTCCTTTTATATATTTTAATTCTTTATCAATCGAGTTAATAATAATCTTTATATCATTATCTGTTATTAATGAATTTTGTGGTTTACTTGCAAAATCTATTTCTGGCATTAGACGCTACGATGGACCAATGGGAAAAAGTGATAGAGCATTTTTTGTAGGAATCATATGTATTATCTTATATTTTACTAATGTCGTTCTAGTTTATTTAGATTATATTTTTTTGTTTGCTATTATTTTAATGATTATCAGTTCATGTCTTCGTTTAACTAAATCTTTAAAAAATGAATAAAATTTTTAACTCTGTTAATCTTATTCCAGAAATACAATGGGTTATTGCAATCATTCTAGCAATATTAGTATTTGCCACTATTTTATTTTGGTTTTGGAATCGTATTAATCCGAGTAATTTAGTTGATGAGATGCAACTAAGAACTAGATCTTGGTGGATTATGTGTATAATATTTCTTTTTGCTTCAATTGTACATCCTGTTGTAACATATTTAGCATTGGGTTTCTTATCTTTTTTAACATTAAGAGAGGTGTATTCTTTGTTAAATCTAAGAGAAGTTGACAGATCAGTATTGTTCTTTTGTTATTTATCAATACCAATTCAATATTATTTTGCCTTTAAGGGGTATTATACATTATTTCTAATTTTTATTCCAGTATTCATGTTTATAATAGTTCCCTTTTTGTTAGTTCTTACTGGAGAAACTAAAGACATTATTAGATCAATGTGTATTCTTCCAACTTCTTTAATGTTGGGTGTTTTTGGAATTAGTCATTTAGCCTTATTAATTAATTTTCCTGAAATGAATTCTAATGGTGTTTCTGGAAAAGCTTTACTATTATTTTTGATTTTTATTACTGAAGCAAATGATATCATGCAATTTGTTTGGGGAAAGATTTTTGGTAAGCATAAAATTTTACCTAGAGTGAGTCCTAACAAGACTTGGGAAGGTTTTATTGGAGGTGTCATTTCTACTACTATAATTGGCTGTTTAATGGGTTTCTTAACTCCACTAAATATTTGGCAATTAATTGCAATTAGCAGTTCAATGGCAGTATTTGGCTTTATGGGTGATGCTATTATGTCTGCAGTAAAGAGAGATTTTGGAGTGAAGGATATGAGTAGTGCAATTCCAGGGCATGGTGGTATTTTAGATAGAGTAGATAGTTTGTCTACAACTGCCTCTCCATTTTTTCACTTAATATATTTGATTTTAATAACATCATGAAGAAAATTATTTTAATTATAATATATTCAATTTTTTGGAAAAATTTTCTGAAAATTTTTATAGGATTAAAATATGTTAATGAAAAAACATTAAAAAATAAAAAACAATTTATTCTTATAGCTAATCATAATAGTCATATGGATACTATGGCAATAATGAGTGCAATACCATCAAGATATATACATAAAGTGCACCCTATAGCAGCAAGAGATTTTTTTGGTGGATCTCTTTTTAAAAAGATTCTAATGAGATATTTAGTTAATGCAACTCTTATTCAAAGAGATAGAGATGATCCTAATAATGATCCAATTGATTCTATGGATAAAATGTTGAAAAAATCTAGGTCTCTTATTCTATTTCCTGAAGGCTCTAGAGGTATTCCAGGTGTAATGGCTAAGTTTAAAAAAGGCCTAGGTTATTTGATTCAAAGAAATCCTGAAATTAATGTAATACCCGTTTACCTAGATAATGTGTATAAGACATTACCAAGAGGAAAAAATCTAATTTTGCCTTATAATTGTTACATAAAGTTTGGAGATCCTATAAAATTTAAATCCATGGAAATGGATGATATTTTGTTGTCTTCTGAAAAAGCCATGCAAAAATTGATGAAATAGATTTCTAATCTATAACTACTCTTTTCTCAGTAGTTCCATCATTGTAAATATAAAACATAGGAGAGTTTTTAGTTCTCTTAATTTCTCTACCTAATTGATCAACAATTTTAACTAATTCTTTATCTGCTGTAAATTCCTCAATATTAGTAGATCCTGTACAAATTAGTGTATGTATTCTTCCTTGAGAATGCGGACCATCATGAAAAAATTGTCCTTGAGTTCCAGGCCCATCAGCAAGTGATTCTTGTATTGCAGCTCTCCAGAAAACTGTTGAATCACCATTAAGCATAAGTTTTGTTACACCACTTCCACTTGATAAAGTGGAATTATACATTTTTGTGCTTGTTCCGGCAACAACAGTATTGTTTTTTGCACCTAATATAGCGTAGTATCTATCTTTTACAATATTTACATTACATGTTACCCATCCTAGAGGGACATTTTGAGCATGAAACAAACTAGTGTGTGGATTTGTAAGGCCGGCAGATATGTCATTATAACCTAGTGGAATTGTATCTGAAAATAAGTTTAATGCGTCAAACTGTATAACTTCAATAGATTGATTAGTTGCGTTAACTCCTAATGCATTTCCATCTCCTGCTTTAACTGCAGAAAGCGTAAATGATGAATTAGCTCTAAACCAATAACCTCTGGTTCTTTCATATGTATATTCTGCCCCGTGAGGTTCAATCATTACGGTATCGCAGTTGACTTGTGAAAAGCTAAATAATGGCACCGTAATTAAAAGAAGTAAAAGTTTTTTCATTATAGTTGATATTAGATATTTTATCAAATATAATTAATTTATTAGTTTTATGGTATTAATAAACTATGAGTAAAAATTTTAAAAACTTCCTATATTTTTTTTTCCTCGGGATGACAATAGTTTATCTGCTTTTTAGATTTGGTTTTATAAGTTTATGAAAATGAAAGTTAATTTAATTTTTTCTTATTTGTTTTTCTGCCAATTATCTTTTTTCTTTTCATATTGATTCATTAAATATATATAGTTTTTCTGATTTATTTAAATTTGCAAAATGAATAAGCTGTTTTTTTTCTTTTTAATTTTTATGATCTCTTTATCTCTTATTTCGCAGGAAAAAGTAGATTATTTTGAGAAATTAAATAGTAAAGAAAGAAATGTTATTGTTAATAAAGGGACTGAATATCCTAATACAGGAAAGTATAACAAACATTTTAAAGATGGTATTTACCACTGTAAAGCCTGCGATAGCCCTTTATATATTTCATCATCTAAATTTGAATCAAATTGTGGTTGGCCATCATTTGATGATGAGATAAAAGGAGCAATAGCAAGATATTCAGATTATAAACTTGGTTATATGAGAGTTGAGATATGTTGTGCAAAGTGTGGAGGGCATTTAGGACATGTTTTTGAGGGTGAAAAATTAACTCCAAAAAACACTCGTCATTGTGTTAATTCAATCTCTTTAGTGTTTAAGAAAAAGAATGTTAAATAGTATTAAAGTTCTTTATATTTGAAAAAAAATAATATGAAAAAAATCTCAACTTTTTTAATAGCTATTTTATTTGTTTGTAATTTAAATGCTCAAAGTTCTTACACAGTTAATGCAGGAAATTTTTATTACACACCTCAGCTTTTAACTATTAACGTTGGTGATACGGTTCACTGGATAAATGATGGTGGTTTTCATAATGTAAATTTTGATGTTAATTCAATAACAGGAGCAAGCTTTAATAATCCTGTATCATTTACATCGACTCCAACTAATGATGTAGAAATGTATTCTTATGTATTTACAGTAGCTGGAAGCTATGATTATGATTGTTCTGTTGGAAGTCATGCAGCTAATGGAATGGTAGGATCAATTATTGTGAATGCTGCTTCAAGTTTAGAAAATTTGAGTGTTTCAAATAGGACTATTTCTAAAACATACAATTTGTTAGGAAAAATAACTTCTGAAATATCAAACGGATTAATTATTTACAGATATAAAGACGGAACTACTGAAAAGAAAATTATTTTAAAATAATTTTCTTAATTAATATCAAATCAGAATTTATAATGAAGTCAAATTATTGGTGGTATATTTTTTTTGGTTTAGTTATTACTTTACTTGGTATATTAACTCAAAATTTTTTTTTCTTATTTCTTCTACTACCTTTTTCTCTTTTTTACAAAACTGATAAGAAATAGTTATGAGTAATGTATTAGACAAATTAGCTTCGGAACTAAATATCAATTCTCCATTAATTATTGCTGGCCCATGCAGTGCTGAATCTCAGCAACAATTATTATTAACCGCTCATTCTTTAAAGGAAATTGGAATAAAAATATTTCGTGCAGGTATTTGGAAGCCTCGAACACGTCCAAACAGTTTTGAAGGTGTAGGTGATATTGGTTTAGAGTGGTTAAAGAATGTAAAGTTAGAGACTAATATGAAAGTAATGACTGAAGTTGCCAATCCAAATCATTTAGATAATATATTAAAAAATGATATAGATATGATTTGGATTGGAGCACGTACTACTGGTAATCCATTTGCTGTTCAAGAGATTGCCAATGCTTTAAAGGGAGTTGATATTCCAGTTTTTGTTAAGAATCCGTTGAATGAAGATTTGAATTTATGGATTGGTGCAATTGAAAGATTTCATAATTCAGATATTAAGCAAATTTCAGCTATTCACAGAGGGTTTTATGCTTACGGCTCTCAGAAATATAGAAATATACCTCAGTGGCAAATTCCTGTTGAGTTAAAGAGAATTATGCCAAGTATTCCTCTAATATGTGATCCAAGTCATATTTCAGGGCATAGGTCACTTGTACAAGAGGTGTCACAAACAGCATTTGACCTAAACTTTGATGGTTTAATGATAGAATCTCATATTAATCCCAGTGAAGCACTTAGTGATAATGATCAGCAATTACCAGCTAAAGAATTAAAAAAGCTTTTATCAAATCTAGTATTAAGACAAAATACTATTTCCGATGATGATGTTGCCTTATCTCTAAAAGATCTTCGCTCTCAAATTGATACTCTTGATTTAGATCTGATTGATATTCTTATTAAAAGAATGGATATAGCACAAAAGATAGGAGAAAAAAAGAAAGATAATGGTATTACCATTTTACAACCTGAAAGATGGGAGTATATTCTTAAGGATAGAGTTTTAAATGGAAAAAAAGGTGGTTTAAGTAATGAGTTTTTGATTTTGCTATTAAGAGCAATTCACCAAGAATCTATAAATATTCAAACTGATATAATGAATCAGAGTGTATAGAATTATTGAAAAACAATTGGAAATTTAATTTTTTTATTATTTCGATTTACAATTACTGTAGTTGAATCTCCTTTTTCATGCTTACTTAATCCAGTCATATAGCCCAGCATATCTGGTACTTCAATTTCCCCAATTTTAATTACAATATCTCCTTTTTGAATCCCATATTTTTCTGCTGTTCTTCCCTTAGAAACCCCATCTATTCTCATTCCTTCTCCGGAATAAAGATAATCTGGCATTACACCTAATGTTACTTTAAAACTTGGACTTGTAGTTGATTCACTTTTTGTTTCAACAAAATCAAAATACTCTATTTCAGTTGAGTTCTGAATTATTGTTTCAGCATATTTAAATATACTGTACATACCTTCAAAATTTATTTTTTCTACATCATCAGATGGTTTGTGATAATCTTCATGCTGCCCCGTAAAAAAATGTAAAACAGGCACGTCTTGTAAATAGAATGATGTGTGGTCTGAAGGGCCAATTCCAGATGCTGTAGTTGTGAGCTTAAAATCTGTTGTATTTGACTTTTCTATAAGATCACCCCATGCATTGCTTGTTCCAATTCCATTTATAGCTAAAGTTTTATCTTCGTTAAGTCTTCCTACCATATCAAAATTTAACATAAATCTTGAACTACTCAAATCAATAGTTGGATTTTTTGCGTAATAAGAAGAGCCATAAAGACCATGTTCTTCTCCAGAAAAGGCAATAAACAGATAATTATACTCTAGATTTTTTTTAAGAGAATAGGCTAAATTTAATAAAATACTTACTCCACTAGAGTTATCATCTGCGCCATTATGAATTGCTCTTTCACCTGTGTATAAGGAGCCAAAATCTCCATACCCCAGATGATCATAGTGAGCACCAATAATTATAGTTTCTTTTTTTTTATTATCAATATATCCAACAACATTAGTTCCGGTTATTTCTTCTTTAATTGTATTTGTATGTGGGTTTTCTTTAATTAGGGCTTCAAAGCTTTGAAGGTATCCATTAGTTCCTTTTTCTAATAAACCATATTCTTGAAATTTTGATTGTATAAAGTCAGCAGCCAATTTTTCTCCATCAGATCCAGTTGCTCTTCCTTCTAATGAGTCAGAGGATAAATATGTTACTTCATTAATCATTTTATTAATTATGAGGTCTTTATCAGCATCAATATTACATGAATAGATACTTAGAAATAAAATATAAAATATTGTTTTTTTCATAATTAAAAAAATTACTTTTGTCAAAATTTTTCCAAAAATATGAAACAATATTCTTTTAATTTAATTATTCTTTTAGTATTATTTTCTTGTAATATAAGTGATGAAAAAACTAAAAACAATAATCCCTTAATTTACGAGCAGGAAAAGCATTTTAAAAACATGAAACAATTGACTTATGGAGGAGAAAATGCTGAAGCATATTGGAGTTTTGATGATTCTAAATTAATTTTTCAGGCAACAAATGAAAAGTGGGGTCAAAGTTGTGATCAAATTTATATTATAGATACAAATAATTACAGTCTAGATAGTGTGACTCCTCAAATGGTTAGCTTAGGTCTTGGAAGAACCACTTGTTCTTATTTTATGCCTGGAGATTCTACAATAATTTATGCTTCAACTCATCTTGAAGACGCTAAATGTCCTCATGTTCCAGAACGAAGAGTAGACGGAAAATATGTTTGGCCAATTTATGATTCCTATGATATTTTTATTTCAGATTTAGAAGGGAATATTGTAAAGCAACTCACCAATTATGAGGGGTATGATGCGGAGGCCACTGTTTCTCCAACAGGAGATAAAATAGTCTTTACATCAATTAGATCTGGAGATCTAGAATTGTATACTTGTAACATTGATGGGTCGGATATAAGGCAAGTTACAAATCAATTAGGTTATGATGGAGGCGCATTTTTTTCTCATGATGGCAAGAAGTTAGTTTTTAGATCATCTAGACCAAAAACAGATGATGAGATTAAACAGTATAAAGAACTTCTTTTAAAAGGTTTAGTTATGCCTACTAATATGGAAATATATGTTTGTAATGTTGATGGCTCTGATTTAAAACAAGTTACAAACCTTGGTAATGCTAATTGGTCTCCGTTTTTTCATCCTTCTAATGAAAAGATTATATTTTGTTCAAATCATGAAAGTCTTTTAGGTTTTCCTTTTAATTTATACATGATTGATATTGATGGTAATAATTTAGAGCAAATAACATATGGAAAAAAGTTCACTTCATTCCCTGTTTTTTCTAATGATGGAAAAAAGATTGTGTTCTCCTCTAATCGAAATAATGGAGGTACCAGAGAAACTAATGTGTTTATAGCTGATTGGATTGAATAATTACTGATGAATTTAGATAGTAATTCTTGGAACGAAAGATATATCTCAAAAAATACTAGTTGGGACGCTGGTATAATAACACAGCCCCTAAAGGAATATTTCGATCAGTTAAATTCTAAAAATATTAAAATTTTAATTCCAGGTTGTGGTAATTCTCACGAAGCAGAGTATTTAATAAAGCTTGGATTTAAAAATGTAACTATTGTAGATTTTTCTGAAAAAGCCTTAAAAAATTTTAAAATAAGAGTTTCGGATTTTCCAGATGAACAAATGATCTGTGATGACTTTTTTAATATTGATGGTAATTTTGATTTAATTATTGAACAAACTTTTTTTTGCGCTATAGCTACTGACAAAAGAAATAAATATGCTAAGAAAGTTCATTCACTTCTAAACACTAATGGAAAGTTAGTTGGATTAATGTTTAATGCACCTATGTATTCTGACCATCCTCCCTTTGGTGGTTCTGTCAAAGAATATAAATCTTATTTCTCTTCCTTATTTAATTATAAATGTTTTGAGCCTGCATACAATTCAATATCTTCTAGAAATGGCAAAGAATTATTTGTTAATTTGATTAAAAAATAATACGGCTAAGCATTTTTTTTTTTACAGAATTAGTTCAGAATTCAATTCTACTTTTGCGTAAAAATTAATTAAATGAAAAAAATTCACCTCATTATTATCATCTTATTAAGCTCTAATTTAGATGGAATATCTCAAACTCAAACAGTTAATTTACAGCCTTCATATGAAAACCAAAGCTTTTTTAGTTTAGAAAATGGAGAGATTAATAACACATTAAATTCTGATTGGGATCTTGCTTTTTCTACTTCTACAATGTCTTCATCTATTAGAATTAATGGTGGTAAGGGTACAGAATTATATTCTTATCCGTTAGGAGATACTACAGATTGGAATACTTTTAATTCAACAAATATATCTAATTGGCAACCTATTTATAATTCTGATACAAATTGGTTTATTGGAGCCTTTGATAAAAGTAGTACTTCAATGTTTGATATGGGATGGGGTATATATAATATGGTGACACATTTTGTTACTGGTGACTCGCTTTATGCTATTAAAACTGTTAATGGTAATTGGAAAAAGTTATGGATTGAGAAATTAGCTAATGGAGAATATTCATTTAAATATGCTGATCTTGATGGATCAAATCAAGTTAATGCTGTTGTAAATCAATCTGCTTTTTCTGGAAAGAATTTTGCTTATTATTCTATTGATCAAAATACATCTATTGATAGAGAACCATTAACTCAAGATTGGGATATTACCTTTTCAAAATATATCACTCCTGTTCAGGGAATGCCATACGGAGTTACTGGTGTTTTAATGAATGATGGTATTAAAGCTTGTTTAGTAGAAAATTTACCTGACCCAAATTCTTACACAGATTATACGCAACATGTATTATATTCTGAAATAAATACAATTGGATATGATTGGAAAGAATTTGATATGTCTTCATTCAGTTATGTATTAGATCCATACAGATGCTATTTTCTTAAAGATTATAATGATAAGATATGGAGAATAATATTTACTTCATTTGAAGGAAGTTCAACTGGAATTATTGAATTTAATACTGAAGAAGTTTCAAGCTTAGCATCAAATGAATTTTTTAATTCTTCTTTTTCTACATTTGAGCTTTACCCTAATCCATCTAACAATAATGATGTAACAGTAATATATGATACAAAATCAAATAATATTGAAATAAGTATAATAGATATTAATGGTAAATTAGTTTTTAATCATACCTCATTAAATTCAGGATTTTCTGCAAAAACTATATCTACCAGTAATCTTGATAAAGGTATTTATATTGTGAAAATTAATTCTAAGGGTGATTACTTACAGAAGAAGCTTATTATTAACTAGCTTTCTTATTAAGCTCTTTTAAATGCTTTATGAGAAATATTTTCTCTATACTCTTTAGTCTTTGCTTTTTTATTGTTAATAGTCAAACTTTAAAATTTATTGACAATGCATCACTACCAATTGAAAATGTTTCAATTGATTTAAAAGAGTTTAAAACAAATTTTTTTTACACGAGTAATTTTCTTGGTGAAATTTATCTTGATAAATCAGTATTTGAATCAAATCAAACGATTACTTTTCAAACCTCTCATGTCTCATTTATAGGCTCTAAACATACTATAGATAAAAACGATACCGTAATATCTTTAAATAATAAAAACATACTTCTTGATCAAGTTTTTATAACTGCCCAAATAACACCTAAAAATCAATCAAATGTAGTTCATAAGTCTAAGGTTATTGATAGAATTGAGATTGATAGACAGGCAGCTAATAATTTACGCGAATTATTAGACAATCAACTTAATATGAGAATAAGTAATGACAATGTTTTAGGAAGTAGCATAGATATGCAGGGTTTCTCTGGGCAAAATATTAAAATATTGATTGACGGTATTCCTGTTATTGGTAGGCTTAATGGAAATATAGATCTTAGTCAGATAAATTTAAATAACATAGAAAGAGTTGAAATCATTGAAGGCCCATTATCAGTTGATTTTGGTACAGATGCATTAGCTGGAACTATTAATTTAATTTCTAATAAAAGTCAAGATGATAAATTCTCATCCAGATTAAATTTGTATTATGAGACAGTAGGTCATTATAATTCTGATATTAATGTTTCTTTAAAAAAGAACAATAATCTTTTTTCAATTAGTGGAGGAAGAAACTATTTTGATGGCTGGTCTGTTGGGGATAAGTTTAGATTTATTCCAACTGCTCAATTAGCCGACACAAATAGAGTTAAATTATGGAATCCAAAGGAACAGTTTTTTGCCAAAATCCAATTTAAAAAGATTTTTGCAAATCTAAAAGCTAGGGCATTTTATGATTTTTTTGATGAAAAAATCACCAATCTTGGATTTCCTCGACTTCCTTACTATGAAAATGCATTTGATGATTACTATATTACTAAACGAAATAATTTGGGTTTAGATATAGATTTTTCCCCTGATAATAAAACTAATTTTAAGTTATTATCGTCATTTAATAAATACCTTAGAAAGAAGAATACATATTTTAAAAATTTAACTAACTCAAATCAAGTTTTAAGTTCAAATATTAGTGATCAGGATACTTCTAATTTTAATATTATAATGAATAAACTTGTATTTTCCTCTACAAGATATAATAATTTAGGATTTCAAATAGGTTTTGATTCTAAAGTTGAAAATGCTAAGGGTGTAAGAATAAAAGGAAATTCTCAAATTCTTGCTGATCATGCAGTTTTTACTACTGCAGAATTGAAAGTAAATCATTTCTTAGTTCTCAGACCTGCTTTTAGAGTAACATACAACTCTAAGTTTGAAGTTCCATTAATTCCTTCTTTTAATGCGCTAATAGACTTTAAGGAAGTAGATATTAGAATGTCTTATGCAAGAGGATTTAGAGCACCTAGTCTAAAAGAATTATACTTTGAATTTGTAGACATAAATCATAATATTATTGGAAATAAAGATCTTGGGTCTGAGAATTCTAATAATTTTCAGATAAGTATTGATTTTATCAAGTATACAGACAAATTATCTTTTGACTTTAGTTCTAATATTTTTTTTAATGATATTAATAATTTAATTACACTATCTCAATCTCCTAATTCTATCGAGTATAGTTATTTTAATATTGGAAAATATAAAACAAAAGGAATCTCAAATAGATTAAAAGTTTTTACTCAAAAATTTAATTTTAGTATTGGATCTAACTATACAGGAAGGTATAATAATTTGTCTTCAACTTTTAAGAGTCAGAAATATAATTTTTCTCATTCTTTAAGTTCAAGTCTCACATATTTTTTTAAAAACAAGAAATTATCTTTATCGGCCTTTTATAAGTTTACCGGAAAACTACCTGTCTTTTATAATGATAACAATCAACTTGTCGAGTCTAGTATTGACTCTTATCACTTACTTGACTTTATTGTAAATAAGGCCTTGTTAAACGATAGATTAAAGTTGAAAATTGGTGTTAAAAATTTATTTGATATTCAAAATATTTCTAGTTTCTCAGACAATTCTATTCATTCATCTTCTAATAGCACTCAATCAGTTTCCTATGGAAGAACTATTTTTACTTCATTAAATCTTCATTTTTAAATGAAATATTTTCCTTACATCTTTTTTTTCATTTTTATTATTTCTTGTGAGCAAGAGGAATTACCAATATCACCACATCAAACAGGCGATGTTTTAGTTCAACAAATTGAAATGCTTCAAGACTATAGATTTCAAGTATTTTATAATTTAGAAAATAATGAGATTGTTTCTGAAAATCTTAAAACAGATTGGGATATAGGCTTTGAAAATACTTCAAGTGGTTTTCATATTATTCTAAACTCTTCCACTTACAGCGGATTATCATACATTGAAAATCAGCAGTTTAATGATATTATATCTTCAAATAATCTTATTTGGTCATGGGATAATCCCAGTGGTAGTCTTGACAGCACTGCATTTGGAGATTATAGGCTTCTCAGCGGCTTTTTTGTAATTGACATGGGATTTGACTATCAGGGAAGTCAAAGAGGTTTTAAAAAGCTTAAAATTGATAGTGTAAATTCACAATTTTATACGATAACTTATTCCAATCTTGATAATTCTAAAATTAATACTATTCAAATAAATAAGGATGATAGATTTAGATATAGTTGTTTTTCATTTTCTGATAATTCAATTATAGATATTGAACCACCATTAACAGAATGGGACTTAATTTTTACTCAGTACACACATCTTTTCTCTGATACTACTCAACCTTCTTATTTAGTCACTGGTACTTTAAGTAATAATTTAAATATTGCTATTGATATCAATAATAATTTTAATGATATCACTTATGAAATGATTGGTGATTATTATTTTAAAAATAATAACGATATGGTGGGGTATAATTGGAAAGAATATGATTTAAATGCTGGTGAATACACCGTTTTTTCTAATATTAATTATATTATCCAAGACAAAAATGATAAGTACTATAAATTACATTTTATTGACTTTTACAATAATCTAGGTGAAAAAGGCTATCCGAAATTTGAAATTCAGGAGCTGTAACTAAAATATCACAACTCCTGAATTATTTAAGCTTAGTTAAAGCAATATCCACCAGGAATAATTCCAACTTGAATAGAATCTAAAAGATCTCCATTTGTATTATACCGATAAGATAAGCCATTTTGAACATAATCTAGAGCATCAGAACCATATATATATCCATTGTTTGAAGCTATATTATAAAAGCTCTTACTAATTAATGAATTAGATGGTAGTTGTGTATCATTAATATTAAATGCAAACACAGATTTACTCCAACTCCCATTACTGAAAAATAGTTTGTCACCTGTATTATTAATTGTTAAGTCTTCAGGATGATCTCCAACTTCAAAATCATAAGATACATCTACAGAGTTGTTGTATGAGTTGATTTTTGCCAATACGCCTGAAGTTTCTGAAACAACGTTCCAGTTAGCATCATATTCAGTGTATCCGCCTGTGAGCACCCATACATCTCCATTAGCATCAACAACAGCTGAGTTTGGTTTATCTCCAATTTCTAAAGTTGAAACTACCATGTCTGAATTTATATCAATTATAGATACAGTATTATCTAGTTCCCATCCACCAACATTACATACATATGCATATCCGTTAGTTACTACAAGTTCTTCAGGGCCAGTTCCTGTTGAAATTGTTGATATAATAGTATTTGAAGTTAGGTCAATTACTTGGATTCCATTAATTCCCCAATCTGTAACATAAGCTTTATTGTCAGTAACTTTTGCGATATATCTTGGAGATATTAAGCCCTGAATAGTTGCAATAGAATTCATTGAATCAATACTTGCAACCTCTATTTTTGACGAGTTATTTACAACTATATATGCTTTTTCATCTATTATATCCATTGACTGAACAATATCACCAAGTTGAAAAGAATTTATTTGTGAGAATATATTATTTTCTATATTTCCATTTTCTGAAACATAAGAAATTGACCCATTTCCTGTGCCAAAATTCCCTTCATTTGTTACAAAATATCCATTTTCATATAGTGCAGGTAAGTTATTTGGGCTTATGGAGTCATTTTGACAAGAGGCAAATAAAATTGCACATAAAATTATAGTTAGTAAATTGTTTGTTTTCATTTTCATTTTTATTTAGTAATAGTATAGTTAATCGTCATCAATAGTTCTCTTCCAGGGGAAGGGTAGTTTTGATATGTTTGATATTGCTTGTCTGCAAAATTTTTAATTTTAATTTCCATCTCTAGTGGATATTTAAAAAAGTATTTTATTGCAAAGTCAAAAAGCGTGAAATCTTGAAGTTTATTATTTGGATTTCCATAATTTGTAATTACCTCACCATTATAGAGTGCTGTTATAAAATATTGAAATTGATTTTTTGCAAAACTATATGTTGCATTAGCTTTGTGAAGCGGCACATACCTAAGTTGTTGTTTGTAGGATTGATCAATATTATTTGTTTTTTTCTCAGAAGTTGACTTTGAAAAAGCATAATTTGCAGATATAGATGAATTTTTATAATTAAAATTTAATCTAGACTCAATCCCTCTGCACCATACTTCTTTTATATTTTCAGGTTTCCAGAGATTATTGTTTTCTTGCCAATTAATCCAGTTTTTTACAATAAGAGAATATCCAGTGATATTTATTGTTATATTATTTTTTTGATATTTAAGACTGCATTCATAATTATTTGCCTTTTCACTCTTTAAATCAAGATTTCCTTGAGAATTAGATCCGTACCAGTATCTGTCATTAAATGTTGGTGCTCTAAAGTTTTTATTAAATTTTAATTTAAAAGTATAGTTGCTTAATTTTATTTCAGCAGCTAAAGAGGGTAGAAGGGGTACATTAAAATTTTCATTCCATTCTTTTCTTAATGAAATATTTGTTTTAAATTTCTTATCAATATAATTTATAGAACTAAAAATTGCGCTATTATATTCTGTAAAATTTGTCTCCAAATAATTGTTGTTTGTTACCTCATGTATATTATAAGTTGAATTTATATTAAAAGAATATTTTTGATATAAATATTTTAATTTTAAATCAGTAACTCTAGAGTTGATAATAAACTTGCTATCAATATCTTTAGATAATTCTGTGTATCTAAACTCTTCTTTTAAGAAAGCTTGTTTTAGTACTATTTTTAATTTATTAATTTGATGTTGTGATTTTAACAAAAACCTATAGTTTTTGTCGTATTGTTTTGCATCAGAATTTATTGTAGTTAGATTTTGAGGAACTTCTCTGTCTAAAAAATTTGTCCATGAATGAAATTGTAATTTATTATATGAACTTATATTATAGAGTGCATTAAATTTAACTTCTTCGTGAACTATTTTTCCATAATTGTTTGTTTGTATAGGAGAGCCAAAGGCAGCAGTGTTTTTATATTTAAATCTATTATTGTCTATCAATTTCATAAAACTTGAAGAAATCAATAATTTATTATAGTTTTTTTTAAACTTAATACTACTAGATCTCAAACCAAAACTTCCTAATTCTTTAATGAGAGAAATTTCATTTTCAGATTTTATTTTTTTAAATGATGAGTTAATATGAATGCTTCCTCCAATTGAACCACTTCCTTGTAAGGAGCTATTTCCTCCTGAAACTAATATGATTTGTTCAGAATTATCAATCCTAATTGAAGAAAAATCAATTATTCCATTAGCAAATGAATTTATTGGAATATCGTTCCATAAAATTATTGAATGAGAGCTTGAAGTTCCTCTAAATGATGGGGTAGCAAGTGCGCCATACTCTTTAATGTAATACGAAGAGTTCAATTTTAGAAAATCAGAGAAGGTGTTTGATCTTGTTTGACCATTTAAAGAGGGATTGAAAATCTGAAGATTTACCCCAATTTGATTATCAATAATCTTACTTTCATTATAAATAAACTCATTTAAATGTATTGTATCTATATGGTTATCACTATGTAGATTAAATACACAACATAATATTAATATGTAGGTAAAAATATATTTCATAATACCGTTCGTTTTTTTCCAGAAACGATTAGGTTTATATTTTCTAGCAGGTCTTCTGACTCAGTCCTTTAGATTGGCCTTCCCATTTAAAACAGTGGCACACTGGAATCTAAATATTATGGACTTTACAGCTTCTGGTAAAGTAGAGGCTTTTCACCTCTTTCCCTTTTATATCAATTAATAGATACTAGACAATACAAAACTAAATGTTTTAATATCTTTAAGCCTGTTTTTAAAAAATATTTTTAAATAAGGATTATGATATATTTTAACGATTTTATAAAAAAAATAGTCCTTTTGCTATTTATTTATTTTTCAAGTAGATTGTTTTTTATTTTAAACAATCTTAATCTTCTGGATTCGATTTCTGAAATTGATTTTTCTTTTTTAATGTTGATAATTGAATCACTTAGATTTGATTTGTCTATTCTATTATATATAAACTCTTTTGTTTTTTTACTTCTAATATTCCCTCACAACCTTCATCAATATCTTTGGTATAGAAAATTTATTCGATATACCTTTTTGATTGTAAACATTCCATTCATTGTCTTAAACAATATAGATGTTGAGTTTTTCCAGTACAATCAAAAAAGAATAACATCTGATTTTTTAGATTTAATTTTTTTAGGAAATGACACATTACAGATTTTGCCAAATTATTTAATTCAATATTGGCCCTTAGTTATTCTATCTTTTTTTCAAATTTTTATAATTACACGTACTGCTGATTATAAATTTGAAAATATATCTTTTTCTTTTAGATTGATTTTAAAATCAATATTAGTATTTATTATTACTACTTCTTTATTTATAATTGGCGCAAGAGGTGGTTTACAGTTAAAGCCTATCAAAGTTGTAAATGCAGGGCAGATGTCAAATCCAATATTTTCAAATATTGTTCTAAATACACCTTTTTGTTTACTACATTCCTTAAATAGTAATAAGCTTAATGAGTATGAATATTTTAATGTAAATGAACTAGATCCCAAATTTAGTGATATCAAAAGCAATTCTATTAATTCTAATTTCAGTGAAAAAAACGTTGTAGTTATCATAATGGAAAGTTTGTCAAAAGAATTTGTTGGATATTACAATAATCATAATTTAACACCATTTGTAGATAGTTTAATTTCTCAGTCATTAGTTTTTAATAATACATTCTCCAATGGACTTAGGTCTATAGAAGCCTTACCTGCCATTACAGCTTCTATTCCTACTCTGTCTAATACACCTTTTATTACATCTATATATGCTCAGAATGATTTTAATAGTCTTGCTTCTATCTTATCTAATGAAGGATATGCGACATCGTTTTTTCATGGAGGAACAAGAGGGACAATGGGGTTTTATGGCTTTGTTAAAAAGGCAGGTTTTGAAAATTATTTTGGCTTAGAGGAATATGATAACTATAAAGATTACGACGGGACATGGGGGATTTATGATGAGCCATTTTTTAAATACTTTGCCGAAAAACTGAAAAGTACTAAAGAACCATTTTTTTCTACTTTTTTTTCTTTGTCAGCACACCCACCATATAGTTTACCTGAGAAGTATGCTGATGTTTTCAGTAAAGGAGAATTAGCTATTCATGAATTAATTTCTTATTCTGATTTTTCATTAAAAAAGTTTTTTGATGAGATAAAAAATGAGAAATGGTTTAATAATACAATTTTTGTAATTACTGCTGATCACACCTCTCCAAAATCTGCAGATAGTGATTATAAAAATAGGATTGGTAGATACTCTATTCCCTTATTCTTTTATACTCCTGACAATTCTTTGAAAGGACAATCAAATGTCATTACACAGCATATTGACATTATGCCTAGTCTTTTAGATGCTTTAGGCTATAACAAACCTTACTTTTCATTTGGCGAATCTGTTTTTTACAAAGATTCTTGGGCTATTCATAAGAACAATAAAAGATATTGTCTAATAACAGAAAAAGGAATATTAAATAATATAAATGAAAATTATTCTACTTTTTCTGATTGGAGATTAAAAAATAGAATACAAAATAACACAGATAACATCAAGTTTTTAAAATCCTTTAAGCAGCATTATTCAAAATCTATGATTTATAATAAATTAAATGTCGAAAATGAATTATAAGTTTCTGTTTTTTTTAGTTTTAAGTACATTGTACATTTTCTTTTATCAATTATCATTTGATATTTCTTTCAACTCAAGCTTTTATAATTCAAATAATAAGTTGTGGGCACATAGAGTGTTAAATCCAAATGATGCAAAAAAATTATCTAATGAGTTTAATGGAGTTGAAATAGATGTTTTTTTTAATTCTACATTAAATTGTTTTGATGTTAAGCATCATGGTGATTTTAGTGAAATAACTTTAGCAGAATATTATAATTTAACTAAAAAAACAGATCTTAAATATTGGATTGATTTTAAAAATTTG
>JAOHSR010000013.1 GCA_028122735.1 Flavobacteriales bacterium | reverse complement strand
CTATTTAGGAAAAAAAGAAATTGTTTTAACTTCTTTAGATATTGACGTTAATATTTCAGAAAAAAAAGTAAAAGAGAATATCTTAGAACTAATAACTCCAATTGTATTAAATCTATGTAGTGATGTTAAATGCAGACTTGACTTTAATAATCTTTCTATTAAGTCTGATAACTTGATTGGTAGTTCTAGAAAAATTAATATTAAGGAGAGCTTTAGTAGTTATTTAAAAGAATTAAACATTAAATAATGATTAATTTAAATTTGATAATGCTTTAGTTATAAACTGATCATCTTTTATTTTAATTTTATAGTAATCCTCATTTCCCCAAATATTTCTAGCAATATTTGATATTATCAATCTTTTAATATAATCTTCTTCGTTTACTTCAGCATCTTTCAGCAAATCTTTGTCTTTTTTATTTACAAAGTTTGTAAATCTATTGTAAATTATTTCTTCCATTCTAATTAAATATTCTTCAGAATCTTCAGTCTTAAAAAGATTATTTCTGTTCTTATCTGAGTATTGCATCGAAAAATCTCTTATCCAACCTTTTATTATTAGTTGATTTATTAGCAAAAAATTTAGATTTGTATCTCGTTCTATTCTAATATCCGGAGTTATGCCACCACCACCGTAAACGAGTCTTCCTTTTTTTGTTTGATATTTTACTGAATCTAAGTATAATGTATCTTCTCTTATATATTGTTCTAGAAAATATTCTTCATTGCTATTCCCATATTCTTTTTGTATAGATCTTCCTGAAGGAGTATAGTATCTTTGAGTTGTTAATCTAATTGCAGAACCATCATTTAGCTTTATCTCTTCTTGAACAAGTCCCTTTCCAAAAGATCTTCTACCAATTATTAATCCTCTATCATTGTCTTGAATTGCTCCTGCTATTATTTCTGATGCAGATGCAGAGCCTTCATTTATTAGTATTATAATTTCTGTTTTTTCTAATTCTGTTGTACTATTAGAAAATATTTCACTCTTTTCTCTCATCCTTCCTTTTGTAAATACAATCAACTCACCTTCTTGCAAAATATTATCACAGATATTTACAGCAGCACTAAGGTATCCTCCTGGATTGTCTCTGAGATCTATAATGAGTTTTTTCATTCCAGATTCTAAAAGTTTGTAAGCTGCTTTATTAAATTCATTTGTTGTTTTTGCAGAAAACCGATTAATCTTTATCAAACCAACATCTGAATTTAACATCATAGCAACATCCACACTATTTAGTGGAATTGTATTTCTTGTAATATTAAACTTAATAAGTTCGGACAAACCTCTTCTTTTAATTAGAACTGAAACAGTCGTCCCTTTCTTGCCTCGTAGTTTTTTTATAACTCCATTATTTTCTATCCCAATTGAAGATACATTTGTGCTATCAACCATTACAATCCTATCACCTGATTGGACACCTAATTTTTGTGAAGGACCTCCATTTATAGGAGATACAACGACAATAGTGTCATTAATAATATTAAATTCTATGCCAATACCACTAAAACCACCTTGCATGCTTTCTTCTACTGATTTATAACTTTTTTTTGAAATGTATGAGGTATGTGGGTCTAGATCTTTAATTATTGAATTTATTATCTCTTCTTCAAAATTATTATTTAATGTGTCAACATAGTGAGAATTTATTAATTGAATTATTGAGTTAATTTTGTCGTTAATTCTTACTTGATCTTTATTGGATATTTTTTGTCCAATAAATATTCCAACAGCAATTAAGCATGCAAAAATTATAGGATTATACTTATTTTGCATTTAAGTTATTAGCGCTTATTTCTCTAATTTCAACTCCAGCTTCTTTTAAAAAATCTAATCCAGAGGTGTCTTTATATTGGTTAATGTAAACCAATCTTTTTATACCGGACTGATGTATTAATTTACTACATTCTCTACATGGTGAGAGCGTGAGGTATAATGTTGCATTTGTACAATTGTGATTTGATTTAGCTGTTTTTAATATTGCGTTTGCCTCAGCATGAAGCACGTACCAGTATGTTTCGCCATTTTCATCTTCACACTTATTATTAAAGCCTGTTGGAGATCCATTATATCCGTCAGAAATTATCATATTTTCTTTAACTATTAATGCGCCCACTTGTTTTCTTGTACAATGAGATAATTTTGCCCATTCAAGAGCAAGTCTTAAATAAGCAAAATCATATCTATCTAGCTTTTCTTTATTCATTTAATAATAAAACAGATTCGTACCCAGGGCCGGGCTCGAACCGGCACGGGTTACCCCATTGGTGTTTGAGACCAACGCGTCTACCAATTCCGCCACCTGGGCAAGCGGTTTGTAAAAATAGAATTTTACTATAAATTATCACTAGTTTTTCTAAAATTATAAAATGTTAATATTTATATTTAAAATTATATATTTGCAACCCATTTTTTATCACATCATGAAGAGGCCATTTAAAATATTTTCTGCAAGATCATCAAGAAAAATTGCTTTAGCTATATGTAAAGCATATGGAACTGAGCTTGGTGATGAAACAGTAATAGAATTTAGTGACGGAGAATTTGAACCATCCTTTGATGAATCAATTAGAGGCGCTGATATTTTTCTTGTACAATCTACAATGCCTCCTGCAGATAACTTAATGGAATTATTATTAATGATAGATGCTGCTCGTAGGGCTTCTGCTTATAAAATCAATGCTGTAATTCCATATTTCGGATATGCCAGACAAGATAAAAAAGGAAAACCAAGAGTTCCAATAGGAGCTAAATTGATTGCAAATTTATTAACATCTGCAGGAGTTGATAGAGTTCTAACTATGGACTTACATGCTGATCAAATTCAAGGTTTTTTTGATATTCCTGTTGATCACTTATATTCTTCAAGCGTTTTTATTCCATACATTCAATCCTTGAATTTACCAAACTTAACTATTGCATCTCCAGATATGGGGGGCTCAAATAGAGCAAATACTTATGCAAAGTTTCTAAATTCTGAGATCGTAGTTTGTTACAAGCATAGAGAAAAAGCAAATGAAGTAGGTAAGATGTTGTTAATAGGAGATGTTGAAGGAAAGGATGTAGTTTTAGTAGATGATATGGTTGATACTGCAGGTACATTAACTAAAGCTGCAGAAGTAATGATTGAATCAGGTGCAAATAGTGTTCGAGCAATTTGTACACACGGAGTATTTTCTGGGCCTGCATATGAAAGGATTGACAAATCTCCATTAATTGAAATTGCTGTTACTGACACTATTCCAAAAGATCACAAATCAAATAAGGTAAATATTATTTCCATTGCAGATTTATTTGCCAGTTCTATTGAAGCAGTATTACAAAATGAATCTATTTCAAAACACTACTTGAGATAAAAAAATAACTTTAAATAATTAAAAATGAAATCACTAGCAATTAGCGTAAAAAAAAGAGAGAATGTAGGTAAATCTTCTTCTAAGGCGTTAAGAAATCAGGGTAAAGTTCCATGCGTGCTTTACGGGGGAGAAAAGCAAGTGTCTTTCTATGCTCATGAAAATGACTTTAGAAAGATTGTTTATACTTCTGATGTTTTTCTTATCGATTTAGATATTGAGGGAACAAAAACAAGATGTATTATGCAAGATATTCAGTTTCATCCAGTTACTGACAAAATTCTACATATAGACTTTCTAGAAGTATTTGATGACAAAGAAGTTACAGTTGATATTCCAGTTGTATTAAATGGTGTTGCTGCAGGAGTAAGGAATGGAGGTAATTTGTTATTTAGAAGAAAGAAGATTATTACAAGAGCTGTTCCTGGAAATCTTCCAGACGCAATTGAAATTGATATTTCTGATCTTCGTATCGGTCAATTTATCTATATTAAAGATTTAAGATCTGATGATTATACTTTTTTAGCTCCAGACAACTCAGTTGTTGTTGGTGTCAAAACTGCAAGAGCTGCTGTTGAGGAAGAGATAGAAGATGAAGAAGGTGAAGAAGGAGCAACGGAGGAAGGAGCAACTGAAGGAGAAGCTACTGAAAGTTCTTCAGGGGAAAACAAAGAAGGATAACTGTTGTGAAATTCTTGGTCACCGGATTAGGTAATCCAGGATTTGATTATACAGACACTCGTCACAATATTGGTTTTAAAGTTCTCGACTCAATTGCTAAAAATTTGGGTCAAGACTTTAAAACTTGTAGATATGGATTACAATCTAAAATTAAACATAAGGGTAAAACTCTAATATTGTTAAAGCCAAACACATTTATGAATTTAAGTGGTAAAGCTGTGAAATATTGGATGGATAAAGAAAAGATTCATTTTAAAAACTGTCTAATTATTACTGATGATTTGGCTTTAGATTTTGGTAAATTAAGACTAAGGGCTAAAGGTTCTCACGCTGGTCACAATGGATTAAAAAATATCTCTGAAATCTTAGGTAGTGATATTTTTCCTAGGCTAAGGTTTGGAATTGGAAATGATTTTCCAAAAGGACATCAAACAAAATATGTTTTAGGCAAATGGGATGATGATCAACTGGTAAATATTGACAAAAACATTCATAAAGCTAAAGAAATAATTTTTTCATTTTGCACTATTGGAATTGATATGACAATGAATAATTTAAATTAAAAATATTATTGAATTCAATTTTGTTATATATATATGAATATCTAAATTTGTCTAAAGGTTAACATGGTATCGTGGCCGAGCGGTTAGGCAGTGGTCTGCAACACCATCTACAGCGGTTCGAATCCGCTCGATACCTCAAAATGCTCGCTTTAAAGCGAGCATTTTTAGTATATTTGTATTAGATGGTTATTACTATATGAAATACGTTTTAATTTCTTTATTTTTTTTAGTTACTATAAATAACAACTTATTTGGTCAGTGTCAATTTACATTAGACAGCTATTCTCATGTAAATTGTAATTCTGAAAACACAGGATCTATCGATATAAGTTTTAATGATCCTAATATTTCATTTTGGTGGACTGGTCCAAATGGATTCACTAGCAACTCTGAAAACTTATCTTCATTATTTGCTGGAGATTATGTACTTACTATAGTAAGTAATTTGATCCCAGGAGATACAAGCTCTCAACTACTATGCTCTAATTTAGATGTTTATGGCAATCCTAAAGATACTATTACAATTGAAGAAACTCTTAAGATAGAAGCAGATTTCTCTATTATTGGCCAATGTAATGAATTGGATTCTGCAGATGTATTTACAGATATAATTGGTGGAACACCTCCATATACAACTTTATGGTCCACAGGAGACACTGCTAGAAACTTAGATAACTTACAATCAAATTCTTTATTACCTTATTCAATATTAATTACTGATAATAATGGATGTCAGACTTTAGAATATTTAAGAATTGACCCAATTTCACCAATGCAAACTTTTTCATCTCATATTGATGTTACCTGTAAAGATGATAACTCTGGCCAAGCTAGAGTATTTGTTAGTACTGGAAACCCACCTTTTAATTTTATATGGTCTTCTGATATAACATCTTCATATTTGGATTCTAATTCCTCAACAATTTATAATCTTTCTTCAGGAATATATTTTGTAGATATTATTGATAATAATGGTTGTGAAACAAAAGACACTGTTGTAGTTGAGGCAGTATATAATGAATGCTTGAATCCTAAAAAAGTTTTCTCCCCAAATAATGATGGTATAAATGATATTTGGGAAATAGAAAACATTAAAATATACCCTTCAGCACTTGTAGAAATATTTTCTAAAAATGGAAAAGAAGTTTACAGAAGAAGGAATTATCAAAACTCCTTAGATAATGCCTTTGATGGAGTAGATATTAATGGTAATAAATTACCATCTGCCACATATTATTATGTAATAAGCGTTGAAGAAGTTAGTCAAGTTGTAAAAGGAACTCTAACAATAGTGCGATAATGAGATTTCTAATAATTATTTTTTTCCTTTTATCCACTGTTTTAAATGCCCAACAGCATACTAATTATACACAGTTTTTTAATAATGAGATTTTGTATAATCCAGCCACAGCTGGTAGTAAGCCATACAACCCCTTAGCTTTACAAACTAGACAACAATGGCTTGGTTTCGAGGGAGCTCCTTTTTCAACTTCAATTTCATATCATAAGTTAGTTAATGAGAGCACTGCTTTTGGTGGAGTTTTTAATTTTGAAAATACAACTCCATCACAAAAAGTAGACCTTCAACCATCCTATGCTTTTCATGTGCCTTTAAATTCTAATAAAACATTTTTATCATTTGGTATTGCGCCAGCCTTAATGTATTACTCTGTAAATTTTGAACTAGAAGATCTTCCTGAAAATCAAGACCCTGCTTTTTCAGAATCAACATATAGTTCATTATCTTTTGATATTTGCTCTGGAGTTTATATTTATAATGATAAATTGTCATTAGGTTTTTCAGCCGCAAATATGCTGCAATCTTCATTTGATGGTGAAGTGCTTTTGCAGTCTAATCAGTCTTTTGGTAAAACAAGCTTTGGTGAAAATTTGAGAGAAAGAATTTTTTTCACATCTCTTTCTTATGATTTTAACATTATAAATAATGACTGGAGTTTTCAGCCTTTTTTACTATTAAGAAACTTTGAAAATAAAACTCAGATATTAGACTTATTTACACGAATTAACTACTTAAAAAATAATTGGGCTGGATTTGGTTACCGATCGGAAGGTGTTATGTCTTTTAGTTTTGGTTTTAGCGCTGATAAATTACATTTTGGCTATTCATTTGATTTTGCAACATCTAGTAATATTATGAATAATAGTTACGGAACTCATGAGTTAATGATTTCTTATCATATTCCAGCTTTTCAGCATAATCGGCATACGAATTTTTGGATTTTTTAATATGGATAAGATAGAGCATATAGGAATTGCAGTTAATGATATAAAAGAGGCAAATTTAGTTTTTAAATCAATTCTTGGTAAGCTTCATTACAAGACTGAATATGTTGAGTCAGAAGATGTATTAACTTCTTTTTTTGATTTAGGAGAATCAAAAATTGAGCTTATAGAATCAAATAATCAAGATCATACAATCTCTAAATTTTTAAACTCAAATAACAGTGCAATTCACCATATAGCTATCAAGGTTAGTGATATCTATTTTGAAATCCAAAGAATAAAAAAAGAGGGTATTAGAGTATTAAATGAGATTCCAAAGCAAGGCGCAGACAACCAGCTAATATGCTTTTTACATCCAAAGGATACATTAGGAGTTCTTATTGAATTATGTCAGGAAAAATAGACTCTAGAGTTTCATTTCCATCTAAATGATAGGTTTGTAATCCAATTTTTTTTGCACTTTCAATATGCTGTATGCTATCATCAATAAATAAAGTATTTTTGATAGATAAACAGTTTTCTTTTATTACTAATTTAAAAATATCAGCATTGGGCTTTCTTAAATTTACCTGATATGAGTAGTATACTTTTTTAAATAAATTATAAAATTCTTCATATTTTTTTTCACCAAGTTTATCAATTATTTTTTCAACATGAATTGAATTAGTATTGCTTAAAAGAAAAATCGAAAACCTATCTTTTATATTCTTTAAGATTTCTAGTCTTTCATTTGGTAAGTCTTGTAATATAGCGTTCCAAGCATTTATTATTTGTGATGCAGAAGCTTTAGGTGCAATTTTTTGAATTTCTAAAACAAAATTTTGATTGGAAATATGACCTGTTTCTAATTGATTGAAAATATTAAGTTGAGAGGATTTTGAATAAAAACTTGATGCATTGGGTACTCCAATTTTTTCAAATGCATCAATGGTATTTTGATAGTCTATATTTAATATTACATTACCTAGGTCAAAAATAATATTATCAATATTTTTCATTTAATAAAACTACATATAATTCAACAAATTTGATAGTTTTGCATTACCTTTTTAAAAGGAGGGCCTATAGCTCAGCTGGTTAGAGCACTTGACTCATAATCAAGGGGTCGCAGGTTCAAGCCCTGCTAGGCCCACATAGCGGAATACTAATACAAAGTGTTCCGTTTTTTGTATCATTGTATAAGTGTGTTTTATAATTAAATATTAAGTAAAAGAATAGTTGATTAATAATGAGTAGACTAACAGATTTTTTTAAAAAAGTAATAAATAATAAAGCAATACTTTTTTTATTTTCTGTGATCGTTTTTTTGATTTTTTATCTTTTTTATCAAAAGGATAATATGAAAAAACAGATGGATTTAAAAATTCAATTTATTGAACAAAAGAATATTTTACGTGACGAATTAGATGATTTAATTGACGAACATGATGATCTGCTTGAAGAATATGGAGATCTTAACAACCAACTTTACCAAAAAGACTCCTTGATTCAAGAACAAATTGCAGAAATAAGAAATCTTATTAGAACAAAGAAGGATCTAAGAGAGGCAAAGCTTAAGATTGAGAACTTAAAGAGAATTTCTCAGAACTATATTAAGGATATTGATTCCTTATTCTATGTTACAGAAAGGCTTAGTATTGAAAAAGATAGTGTTATTAAAGTTAATAAAAATATAAATTGGAAAAACTATAAGCTCAATAAAACAAATCTAAAACTTTCTGAAAAAGTAAATAAAGGATCTACCTTAAAAATCAAAGATATATCTGTTGAGCCATTTAGGTATAGGGGTACCGGTAAAGAAGTCTCCACTAGATCTGCAGAAAAAGCACAGACTCTTAGAACATGTTTTTATATTTCTGCTAATCTAATTACGGATGCTGGCTCAAAGAAAATTTCTATTCAATATATTGATCCTGAAAATACTATTCTCTCTAGCTCTGATACTATTTTAAATAATAAGTCTGTAATATATTCTTCTTCCACTTCTGTTGAATATAAAAACCAACAGCTATTTGTTTGTATAGATTGGCAAAGATTTATCCCTCTAAAAGAAGGAGAGTATCTTGTTAAAATTTTTATAGATGATGTGTTTACTGCTGAATCTCAATTTAAATTACGTTAAGATTACAAAAATTATCACATATAATATAAACGGTATTAGAGCTGCCATCAAAAAAGATCTAGCTGGATGGTTAGAGTCTGTAAATCCAGAAATAGTTTGTTTACAAGAAATAAAAGCTATGCCTGATCAATTTGACACACAATTATTTAAAGAATTAGGCTATAGTTCATTTATTCATTCAGCTTCAAAAAAAGGATATAGCGGCGTTGCCATTCTTTCAAAAATTGCGCCTAAAAATATCGAGTACGGTTGTGGTATTGAAGAAATTGATTTTGAAGGCCGAGTTATTCGTGCAGATTATCAAAACTTTTCAGTTATGAGTGTTTATTTTCCATCTGGAAGTAGTGGCAATCTTCGACAGGATTTTAAAATTAAATTCTTACAGTTATTCCAAACATATATAAGTAATCTTCAACAAGAAATACAAAATCTAATTATTTGTGGTGATTATAATATTTGCCATCAATCTATAGATATTCACAATCCAATCAGAAATAAAAATACATCTGGATTTTTGCCTGAAGAGAGAGGATGGATGTCATCATTTATTGATAATGGATTTATCGATTCTTTTAGAATTAATAATAAAGAGCCTCACAATTATACTTGGTGGAGTTATAGAGCTAGGGCAAGAGAAAAAAATCTTGGATGGAGAATAGATTACATTATGATTGCTGATTCTTTAAGTTCAAATTTTAAAAACTCACTAATTTTATCAAAAGCAATCCATTCTGATCACTGTCCAGTTCTTTTAGAATTAGCTGATTAGTTTTATTATTTTTGTATTTTAATAATAATATGGCAATTCAAACAGCAGAAAGAAGTTCGCATTTAGATCCTTCGGAAAATGTAATTTTTCAAAGACACATGGTTGCTTATAAAAAGGCAGCTAAGTTAATCAATGGTACGGTACTAGAGATTGGATGTGGAGAGGGATACGGGATTTCTGAATTAGCAAAATATGCTAAAAAATACATTGGTGTTGATAAATTTGACACTTTCATATCTGAAAAATTAATGACAGAAAATGATATTGTGTTTCATAAAATGGAAATCCCTCCGTTACTAAATATTGAATCTAATAGTATTGATTTTGTAGTAACATTTCAAGTAATTGAACATATTCAAAATGATAAATTTTTTTTAGAAGAGATTCATAGAGTTTTAAAACCAGGAGGTATGTTATTACTTACTACCCCAAATAAATTAATGTCACTTTCTAGAAATCCATGGCATATTAGGGAATACACACCAATTGAGATGAAAAAAATTCTTAGTATTTATTTTGCTAGTGTAGATGTTCAGGGAGTTTTTGGAAATGATTTAGTTATGAAATACTATCAAAAAAATAAAGAGTCTGTTAAAAAAATTACAAGATTTGACGTTTTCAATTTTCAATACCTTCTTCCAAGATGGGCTTTACAAATACCTTATGACATCCTAAACAGGCTGAACAGAAAAAATCTTAAAAACAATAATCAAAGTATGGTTGACTCTGTAAAAGTTGAGGACTATTCTATAAAAAGTTCAACAGAAAATTGTTTAGATTACTTTTGTATAGCTACCAAGTAGTAGAAAATTGGTATTCTTTTTCTTTTAATTTTTCTAAAATTATTTCTAATGAGTTCTTTAAGTTTTTATAGCTTTTCAAGTTGTTGTGAAATAATATAATTGATCCATTTTCTACATTGTTGATTACATTTCTATATATTTTATTTGAAGATATATTTTCTTTAAAGTCCCAGCTCATTATATCCCACATAATAATCTTAAACTCCTTCTTTAAATTTTTTATTTGAAAAGGTGTAATCTTTCCGTAAGGAGGTCTAAAAATATCGGAATCTATATATTTTTTAGCTTTTTCAACATCTTCTAAGTATTTATTGTTGTTTGTGCAGAAACCATTTAGATGTGAAAATGAATGATTTCCAATCTTATGACCATTATTTATTATCAACTCAACTAGTTCTGGATGTTTTTTAGCTTGATTTCCAATAACAAAAAAAGTAGCCTTAATATTAAATTTTTCTAATACATTTACTACATATGGAGTTACTTTTTCATTAGGCCCATCATCAAAAGTAATCCATATTTTTTTTTGGTCAGTATCTTTTTTCCATACCAATGACGGATAAAAATACTTAGTTATTAATGGTGTTTTAACAAACAAGCCTAATTATTGCAAAGCATAGTACTCATCTAAAAAGGTGTTTATTCTATAGGAGGTATATTGAATTTCCTCTTTTTCTAAATTTTCTTTTGATCTGTAAAATTTATTGTCTTCTTCATAATAAGTAAATGTATTATCATTTCTTCGATGTACTTGAGTTAATCTAGTAAGGCTTCCAAGTACTTGACCGCAAATATTAAAATTTTGTTTTAATCCACTGCCTTTTTCAAACTCAGCTAAATACTTATATTCTGTAAGATAATCATCTATCATTCTTGCATAAAGAGCATCACCTTTTTGGATTTCTCCAGCTTTATAATATAAATCAATAATTGGAATTGTAAAGTAGGTTAGATTTACAACTTCTCTAGGAAATTCAGAAAGACACTTATCAATAACTTGAATCGCTCTTGATGTATCTCCTTTTGAGAATAGGTTTTCAGCTAATCTTGCATAGTTGTTTCTATAATTCATAACCATTCTTGTGTTTGTTTCATCAAAATACAAATCAGAATTATTTAAACCTCCCCACTGAAACTTATTCATAAGGTTTTCATACATTATTTCAGTATTAATTTCACCAGTCTGCCCATCGCTAGAATTTGCTATGTAAGGAACCAATCTATATGCTAAACCTTCCAGTTGAAAGTATTTTTCAAGCCCCATGAAATTATCTCTTCCAACTGTAATTGCGAAGTATATTGGTCTATCCCAGTTAAAATTAGCGAGGATATCAAGTACCATTAGCTTGTTTTTGTATAAGCCATTGCCTTTTAAATTCCATTTAACTTCATCAACAATTTTATTGTGATATTCATTAGGCACAAATCCTTTTGCCTTTTCCTTATCAACTTTTAATTTTAATTTTTTTGTTGGACAATAGTTTTTAAGACCTGCAGAAGTGTTCAGTTTAGCCTTTGGATTATTACTATTGATAAATTTTACAACCTGGTCAACATCTTTATATTCTTTGAATTTCTCTTGTATCAAGGTATAATCTCTTGTTCCTCTTCTATAGTCATCATGCTCAAGCGAAGATGGAATTGGTGCTGCGTCATAAGATGCTCTTTTCATTTGATCAATATACCAGTCTGTATTGAAAAGTGATAGGTTTACAACCTTAATATCTGTTCTTATACCTTCAACTTCTTGGGCATACCAAAGAGGGAAGGTGTCATTATCTCCATTTGTAAAGAGGATTGCGTTCTTAGCACATGAGTTTAAATAATTTTTCGCAACTTCAAGAGCAGTAAATCGTCCAGATCTATCATGATCATCCCAATTCTCACTGGCTAAAAGTACTGGAGAGATAAGCATCGAAATTGTTGTAGCAATTGCAATACTATTTTTAGAACTGGTTTTTTTCTTTAGGAAATCATAAATCCCTAGTAATCCAAGGCCTATCCAAATTGAAAATGCATAGAAAGACCCTACATATGCATAATCCCTTTCTCTTGGTTGAAATGGTACAACATTTAAATAAATTATAATCAAAACTCCTGTGAAGAGAAAGAATAATAATACAACAACTGCGTCTTGGTTTTGTTTTTTAAAGTGAAATAACATTCCTATAAGACCAAGTAATAACGGTAGGAAATAATAGTGATTTTTAGCTTTATTATTTTTTAAATGGTCAGGAGCAATAGTATCCGATGGCGTTCCTAATCGCATTTGATCGATGAATGAAATACCGCTTTCCCAATTTCCATTCATTGAGTTTCCATCCATATTCATATAGTCGTTCTGTCTTCCAGCAAAATTCCACATGAAATATCTTAAGTAGGACCAGCCTATTTGATAATTAAAAAAGTATTTAAGATTCTGACTAAAGGTTGGAGTCCTTTCAGTATTTTTTAAACCTGCCCACATTTTGTATCCAGAAGCATGTCTTGATTGAGTATTGCTCCAAATTCTTGGAAAAAAGGTTTTATACTTATCACTAAAATTTGGAATAGATTTTTTTCTATCATCAATAATTATGTATTTTCCTTTTTTATCGTCTTTAGCATAAGTTGGATTTCCATCCAAATATGGTTTTTTACTATCTAATTTAGCATTGAAATATTGACCGTATACAATAGGCCAACTACCGTATTGTTCGCGTTTCAAATATGATAAAAGACCAACAGCATCCTCCGGGTTATTTTCATCAATCGGAGGATTTGAATTTGATCTAACTACTAATACTGCAAATGATGAATATCCAATTAAAAGCATCATAAAAGATACAATTAAGGTGTTCATCAAAGGTTTATTATGTTTTTTTGTGTAAACTAGTCCAAAAGCAATGAGCGCTGATAATGTTAAGAAATAAATTATGGTTCCAGAATTAAAAGGAAGTCCAATGCTGTTTACAAAAAACAGTTCAAAGGTAGAAATTAAACTTACAGCACTTGGAATTATTATCCCTTGAACTGTTCCAAGAACGGCCATTGACAAAACAAAAGCTTTAATAGCTCCCAATTTGGAATATTCATATTTTTTGTAATAATAAATCATCCCCATTGCTGGAATAGTTAATAAGCTTAAAAGATGAACTCCAATGGATAAACCAATTAGGTATGCAATTAAAATTAACCATCTTGAAGAAGATGGTTGATCGGCTTCTTCTTCCCACTTTATGATACACCAAAAAGTTATAGCTGTAAAAAAGGAAGACATCGCATAAACCTCTCCCTCCACTGCTGAAAACCAAAAAGAATCTGTGAAAGTATATGTTAATGCCCCTACAACACCAGCAGCCAGTATGGCAGCCATTTTAAATGAGTCTTCATCTTTATTATTAGCAAAAATTCTTCTTCCAAAAGCAGTTATTGTCCAAAATAAAAATAGAATTGTAAACGAGCTACATAGAGCTGACATAATATTTATTGCAACAGCCACTTGACTAGTGCCTGGTTCTGCAAATAATGAAAATATTCTCCCCAAAAGCTGAAATAATGGAGCACCAGGAGGGTGACCAACCTCTAATTTATATGCTGTAGCAATATACTCCCCGCAATCCCAAAAACTTACAGTTTGTTCAATGGTTGATAGGTAAACAAATGATGCAATGGCAAAGACAGACCAGCCAATAATATTGTTAAGTTTTTTAAATGATTCCATTCTATTGTATGATTTATTTAGTTTTTCTGATTGCGAATTTATGAATTTAAACTTATTTTTTGAGTAAAAAATAATGTTAAGGAATTAATTAATTTCATTTTGCTAGTAACGAATAATTATTAATTTTGCCATTCATATTTTTAAAATGCCCGATGGTGTAACTGGCAACACGTCTGTTTTTGGTGCAGAAGAGTCTAGGTTCGATCCCTAGTCGGGCAACTTTTTATCTATTAAATAATAGCAGCTGTCAAGTAATATATATATCAGTTCTTTATTCTAGTAAATAACTTGCAACAGAATTTTTTTTTTAATAGATTTGTCTTTCTGCTGCACATAGAAGGTTCAGCAATATTAATATAACAAGTAAATTATGAAAAAATTATACAATTCAAACCCTTTAAATAAATTATTATTCTTTTTTGTTGCAACTTTAATTTCTTTAAATAGCTACTCTCAAACACTATCACCAACTGTAAATGTTAGTTTATCAAATTCAATTTGTGGTCAATTATCTGATTTAAGTATAGATGTTAGTCAAGATGCTGGGGAAACTGATATTTTAAATTCTGTTTTCACATCAGATGCTGGCTCTTTCGATCTTTCAAACTTAAACATTGGAGATACTGTTGGTACTGCAGATATGAATTTTCTATCAGGCAATAATGTTAATACAATCTTAGTTGTTGGATCCACTTCATCATTCAGCACTATAATTTTATCTCTAGACTCTACAGGTACTCTTGGATCATTTACGCTAAGAAATGATACTAATGGTATTGAAATTACTGCAGCTAGTCCTGGCGGTGATGGTAACAATACAACTGGTGGGTATACTTCAAATGTAACTTTCCATAATTTATTTTTAAATCCTACTGTTTCATTATTTACTTTTTCATCCACCATAACTTCAGAACTTAGTCAGGTTGATAATCAATCATTTATTCAGTTTATGAGTTGTGCAGACTTTTCTCCATCCGTTAATTTAATACTTTCAAATACTGATTGTGGTTTGTTAACTGATGTTACTTTAGATGTAAGTCAAGATGCTGGTGAAATTGATATGGCTTCTGCATTATTTACTACTGATGGTGGATCTTTTGATCTTGCTTCATTAAGTATTGGTAGTATGGTTGGTACTGCTACAGTTTCAGCTGGAGCCAATTCATACACTGCTGACTTATTTGTAAATAATCTTTCAAGCAATACCGCAACAATTGAAGATAATTTGTCTTTAAATACTTTTCTAATTGAAAATTTAACTTCGGGTGGTGTTAGTATTAGCACTACAAGTCCTGGGGATAATAACTATACAACTATAAATGGTAATTCAACCTCTGTTCTTCTTCAAAATATTTTTAATAATACTAGCACAAGTGTTTTGGGTTTTAGTTCTGTAATCACATCTGAAATTGGACAGACTGATAATCAATCTATAAATTTATTAATGTCATGTACAGATTTTTCTCCTACAGTTTCAGCATCATTATCTCATTATGTATGTGATAGTGTTTCTGATTTAACAATAAATGTTAGTCAAGACGCGGGAGAAACAGATATGGCAACTGCTTTATTTGTATCTGATGGTGGTTCATTTACTATTTCCTCTTTATCGATTGGTGATAATATTGGTTCTGCTTCATTAACAAATTCAATACTTACCTACAACACTGACCTTTATGTTACTTCAATAACTGGATCCACAGTAACTGTTTCTGATTCACTAGCAAATACCTTCTTAATTGAGAATCTTTCTGCTGGAGTAAGTATTACTGCTACTAGTCCAGGTGACAATAATTCAACAACGAGTGGAAACACCTCTTCCGTTACATTTAATAATATTTTTCATAACCCGAATAATGGAATTATAAATTTTACTTCAACAATTACTTCTGAGCTTGGTGAAGTCGATGTTCAAAATTTTTCGTTCAATATGTCATGTATGGATTTCTCTCCTACTGTTGCAATAACTTTAAGTGATAATACATGTCAAGCTACTTCTGACCTCACAATTAATGTAAGTCAAGATGCAAATGAAACTGATATTGCTAGTGCTTCATTTGTTTCTGATGGAGGAGCATTTAATATCTCTGGATTAAGTGTAAATGATGTTGTTGGTTCAGCTAGTATTTTCTTTGCAAATGGAACTACAGTAATTTCTAATCTTGAATTAAGTTTAATAAATAGTTTAGATGACTTTGAAGTTCAATCCATTGATTCATTAGGAAACGTTTTAGGAACTTTTGCTGTAACTAATATTCTTGGTGGTGGAGTTGATATTTTAGCAACTAGCCCCCCTGATGGAAACTCATCTACTAATGGATATGTTTCTACTGCAACATTTAACAGTTTATTCGTAAATCCAACTTCAACATCTTCTTTTAATTTAAATTTTACAACTACTATTACTTCAGAACTTGGGATGGTAGATGTACAATCTTTATCTTATGTAATTTGTTGTGATCCTTTTTTATCAGTTACAATTACTGCTTGTGATTCCTTTGACTGGGATGGAGTGACTTATGATTCAACAGGAACTTATACTAATGTGTACACAGATATATATGGTTGTGATAGTACAGTAACACTTAATCTTACAATTAATAATAGTTCATCATCCACAGTAACAATTACTTCTTGTGATTCTTTTGATTGGGATGGTGTGACTTATGATTTAACAGGAACATATACAAATGTATATACTGGAACAAATGGTTGTGATAGTACAGTAACATTAGATCTTACAATTAATAGTAGTGATTCTACAAGTTTTACGGCATCTGCTTGTGATACTAGTTATTTCTGGAACGGAGTTACTTACAACATGAGTGGTTCATACAGTCAAACACTAACCAATATATCTGGATGTGATAGTGTAGTAACTTTAAACCTAACTATTGGTTATACAGAATCATCCACAGTAACAATTACTGCTTGTGATTCTTTTGATTGGGATGGAGTATCTTATGATTCTACAGGAATGTACACTAATACATATACTAATATATCTGGTTGTGACAGTACAGTAACATTAGACCTTACTATTACTGGTTTTTCATCATCATCTACAGTAACAATAACTGCATGTGATTCTTTTGATTGGGATGGAATGACATATGATTCTACTGGTATGTACACTAATATTTATACAGGATTAAATGGTTGTGATAGTACAGTAACATTAGATCTTACAATTAATAATAGTTCATCATCAACAGTAACAATTACTGCATGTGATTCTTTTGATTGGGACGGAGTGACTTATGATTCTACAGGCACTTATACAAATGTATACACTGATGTAAATGGCTGTGATAGTACAGTAACATTAGATCTTACAATTAATGATGGTCCTAATGACGCAACTGTAATTCAAAATGGAGATTCTCTAACAGTTACGGTTTCTACTGGAACCGCTCCTTATACATATGAATGGAACACTGGAGAGACTACTCAGTCAATATTGCCTGATTCTAGTGGGACATATTATTGTATAGTAACGGATGCTAATGGATGTGAGGATTGGAGTAATCAATATGTTTACACAAGCACATCAATTTCTGAATTAAATTCTAACAAAATGTCAGTTTATCCAAATCCAACTAAAGGCATATTAAATATTGAGTTTAATAATTTCGACAAAAGATACACTTCTTTATCAATTGTGAATATCTTAGGAGAAGAGATTTACACTGAAGAGTTAGACAATACATTTATTAAGTATTCTAATCAATTAGATTTATCAGAATATTCTAATGGAATTTATTTTGTGAAATTTAGTTCAATTGAAGAAGTTCTGACTAAAAAATTAATTTTACAATAAAAAATAATAACTGAAATATTAATATAAAAAGACCTACTTAATAGTAGGTTTTTTTTTAAAACAAAAACAATGAAAAAAATAATTTACTCAGTTTTATTTGCTGGATTTTTTTCGGCATGTAATCAACCCTTAAATGAAGATAAGGTGGAAGAATTTATAGTTACCCATTTTGCAGAAAAAATTGGAGGAGAAGACGCTATCGATAAGCTAAAAGAAGATGCTGGTGACTCCATTCTCATGTATAGTTTGTCTAACGGATGGATTGGAAGACCAGAGTGGGTAAGTGACCATAGTAAAATAAAAGCTGCATGGTTTTATGAAGATTCAATTATTGCAGAAGTTAAAAATATTGAGGTCTTTGGGAATGTAGCAAGTGTTTATGGTAATGTCAGTTCTTATGTTTCTGGAATTAGGACATATAGAGGAGGTTTTCATTCAATTGTTGGAAAACAAATGGGAAAATTAGTTTTTAAAAGACATTCTTGGATGAATTGGGATATGAATTTTTCAGCAAACTCTTTTGTATGGCCATCAACAGAAGTTGAAGGGGCATTGTCTATGTATAATAGTATGAGATATGCAATGGCTAATCTTAGAAACAATGATGCATTAGCTTATTCTGATAGCTTGGTTGCATTAGATTCTACATTAGCTGTTGCACATGTTGGAAAGATGCACTACCTATTCTTGAATGGCGAAAGAGATAAGCTATTATCTGTTATTGAAGAGATTAAACCGAAATTAGCGAGAGCTTCTATAGCTGAAAAGTATTATTTAGAAACCTATGCTCCGGTATCAAATAGAGCTGAAAGACTTGAGAAGTATGAAAAAGCATTATTGTATGCAGCAAATGATCCTTTATTAAGAGGTTGGTATGCTTATTTTTTAGAAGATTTAGATGCTCAAATTGAAAATGCTAAGATTGGTTTAAAAAGATTTCCTGAAAGTAGTCTTTTAAACAATATGATGGGATATTTCATGAAAGAAAAAGGTGATATGGAAGCTGCAAAAAATCATTTGCAAATATATATGACAGTACATCCAGATGAGCCTAATGCATATGATTCAATGGGTGATATTTTATTAGCTTCTGGAGATACTCTTCAGGCTAAAGAAATGTATTTAAAAGCATATGAATTAAGCAGAAATTTAACAACAGGTCCAGAGGATTTTTTCAGCACTTCTAAAAAGAAGGCAGATGCATTGTAACATTTTTGCATGATTCATAAAAAGATTGTATCTTTGTGGTGAAAATATTAAAGAAAAAGAAGGGGCTACAGCCCCTTCTTTTATTAAATGATGATACTAAAAGAAAATATAAAAGAAGCTGCAATTAAAAAAGCCAATGAAATTAATGGCTTCATAGTTGATGTGAATATAAGTGCTAACAATAGTATTGAAGTTCTATTTGATAAGGAAAATGGCGTACATATTGATGATTGTTTAAGTATTAGTAGATATATTCATTCAGAATTTGATAGAGATGTAGAAGATTATTCATTAACAGTGTGTTCTCCAGGATTGACAAATGCTTTTAAAGTAAAAGAACAGTATTTTAAAAATATAGGAAAAGAGATTATTATTAAAAAGAATGATGGGAAAAGAATATCTGGCATATTAAGAGATTTACTAGCAAATGATAATGTTATTTTAGATGTTAAAAAAAAGATTAAAAACACTAAAAATTATTCTTCCCAAGAAGTTGTAGTATCGTTAAACGAAATAAAAGAAACTAAATTGAAAATAAACTTTAAATAAAATGGAAGTAGAAAATTTAATCCAATCGTTCTCAGAATTTAAAGATGTTAAGAACATCGACAGAGAGACAATGATGAATATTTTAGAAGATGTATTTAAGTCTGTACTTGAAAAAAAGTATGAAGGTGAAGGTAATTTCAACGTAATCATTAACGTTGATAAAGGAGATTTAGAAATATGGAAAAATAGAGAAGTTGTAGAAGATGGAAATGTTGAAAATGATATCTCTCAAATTGCTCTTTCTGATGCACAGAAAATTGAAGATGATTATGAGGTTGGCGAAGAATTATCTGAACAAGTAAGTTTTGACTCTGAGTTTGGTAGAAGACAAGTGTTATCAATTAGACAACATCTTATTTCTAGAATTCATGAGCAACATAGAGATGTTTTAATAAAAAGGTATGAATCAAGAATAGGTGAGATTGTTCATGGAGAAGTATATCAAATTTGGAGAAATGAAATCCTTCTTACTGATGATGAAGGGAATGACATGTCATTACCAAAATCTGAACAGATTCCAAAAGATTTCTTTAAAAAAGGAGAATCTGTTAGAGCTGTTATTAAAGAAGTTAATATAAAGAATAATAAAGCGAATATAGTTCTCTCTAGAATTGCTCCTGAATTTATTGAAAGATTATTTGAAATGGAAGTTCCTGAAGTATTTGATGGAATTATAACAATTAAAAAAGTAGTTAGGAATCCTGGAGAAAGAGCTAAAGTTTGTGTAGAATCTTATGATGACCGTATTGATCCTGTTGGTGCATGCGTTGGGATGAAAGGTTCTAGAATTCATGGAATTGTAAGAGAACTAAGAAATGAAAATATTGATGTAGTTAATTTTACAGAAAATCTTCAGCTCTTAATTACAAGAGCATTAAGTCCTGCAAAAATCACTTCTGTTAATATTGATGATGAAAACGGAAGAGCAAAAGTCATTATGGATGCTGATCAAGTTTCATTAGCAATTGGAAGAGGAGGTAATAATATTGCATTAGCAGGAAGATTAACAGGATATGAAATTGATGTCTTTAGAGACGAGGCTAGCTTTGAAGATGATGTGGCTATAGATGAATTTGTTGATGAAATTGATGGGTGGATATTAGATGCTCTTAAAGGTATTGGTTGTGATAGTGCTCGTAGTGTATTAGAAATTGAGGCTGATGATTTAGTGTCTAGAACGGATCTTGAAAAAGAAACTGTAGAAGAGGTTTTAAAAATATTTAAATCTGAATTTGAAGATTAAAAAAAAGATTATATGTCTGAAAAAAATAGTGTGAGATTAAGTAAGTTAGTTAGAGAGTTTAATGTGAAAATTGATAGGATTTTAGATTTTTTATCTGAAAAAGGTATCTCAGGTTTAAATCCTAATTCAAAAATATCTAATGAACTATACATGCAGTTATTAGAAGAGTT
>JAOHSR010000012.1 GCA_028122735.1 Flavobacteriales bacterium | reverse complement strand
TAGCAGCAGGTCCAGCAGTAGCTGGCGGAGGTGAAGCAGCTGAGGAGAAAACTGAGTTTGATGTAATTCTTAAGGAAGCTGGTGCTTCAAAGTTAAAGGTTGTTAAAGCTGTGAAAGAATTAACAGGCCTTGGTTTGAAAGATGCAAAAGATATCGTTGATAGCGCTCCAAAAGCTGTTAAAGAAGCTGTAGGAAAAGATGAAGCTGAAGGGATCAAGAAATCTCTGGAAGAAGCAGGAGCAGTTGTTGAGTTAAAATAAGCTCCTTATTTCATACAGGTCTAAATCTTATTCTTTAAAATAAGATTTAGACCATTTTTTGCTTTTTGTTTAATACTATTTGTAACTAAAAATATCATCGCTTTGACTACTAATAAAATATCACCAAGAATAAATTTTGCAACAATAGATAATCAAGTTGACTATCCAGATTTTCTGGACATTCAGTTAAAAAGCTTTCAATCCTTTTTCCAAACAGGAACTACTCTAGAAGAAAGAAGAAATGAGGGGCTATACAAAACTTTTACAGAATTATTTCCGATCACTGACTCAAGAAATAATTTTGTTTTAGAATTTATTGACTATCTAGTTGATCCTCCAAGATATTCAATTGAAGAGTGTATTGATAGAGGCCTAACCTTTAAAGTTCCATTAAAAGTTAAATTAAAATTATATTGTACTGACCCTGATCATGAGGATTTTGAGACTATAATCCAAGATGTATATTTTGGTAATATTCCTTTTATGACACCAAAAGGTACCTTTGTTATTAATGGTGCTGAGAGAGTTGTTGTTTCTCAGTTACATAGATCTCCAGGAGTATTTTTTGGACAAAGTTTTCATTCAAATGGAACAAAATTATATTCTGCAAGAGTGATTCCTTTTAAAGGGTCATGGATTGAGTTTACTACTGATATCAATAATGTAATGTATGCATATATTGATAGAAAGAAAAAATTACCAGTTACAACTTTATTAAGAGCAATTGGTTATGAAAGTGATAGAGATATATTAGAAATATTTAATCTTGCTGATGAAGTTAAAGTATCAAAGAGTGGTTTAAAAAGAGTTGTTGGAAGAATTTTAGCAGCAAGAGTTTTAAAATCTTGGGTAGATGATTTTGTTGATGAAGATACAGGTGAATTAGTTCCAATTGAAAGAAATGAAGTTATTTTAGAAAGAGATACTGTTATTGAAAAAAAGCACATCGAAGAAATTGTTGGTTCTGGAACTGAAACTATTCTAATTCATAAAGAAGGTGAAATGTCAGGTGATCATTCTATAATTCACAACACATTACAGAAAGATCCTTCAAATTCTGAAGTTGAAGCAGTAAGACATATTTACAGACAATTAAGAAGCGCAGAAGCTCCTGATGATGAAACTGCTCGAGGAATAATCGATAAATTGTTTTTTTCTGACCAAAGATATAGTCTTGGTCATGTTGGTAGATTTAGAATTAACCGAAGGTTAGGGCTGGATATAAATCTTGAGAAACATGTACTTACAAATGATGATATAGTTTCAATTATTAGTAATCTTATTAATTTAGTTAATTCTAAAGTAGATGTTGATGATATTGATCATCTAAGTAATAGAAGAGTTAGAACTGTTGGTGAGCAATTGTCAAACCAGTTCTCTGTTGGTTTAAGTAGAATGGCAAGAACTATTAGAGAAAGAATGAATGTTAGAGATAATGAAGTTTTTACTCCTATTGATCTTATAAATGCAAAAACACTTTCTGCAGTAATTAATTCATTCTTTGGAACAAGTCAGTTATCTCAATTCATGGATCAGACAAATCCACTTGCTGAAGTAACACATAAAAGGAGAGTTTCTGCATTAGGCCCAGGAGGTTTAACCAGAGAAAGAGCTGGCTTTGAGGTCAGAGATGTACATTATACTCATTATGGAAGACTTTGTCCTATTGAAACTCCAGAAGGACCAAATATTGGTTTGATTTCATCTTTATGTGTATATGCCAAAGTAAATGATTTAGGGTTTATTGAAACTCCATACAGAATTGCTGATGCTGGTAAGGTAAATTTCAAAAATCATGCGACTTATTTAACTGCTGAACAGGAAGAGGGACATGTAATTGCACAAGCTAATGCTCCAGTTGACAAAGATGGAAATTTTGAGCATGATAGAATTAAATCCCGAAGAGAGCATGATTATCTTGTTGCTGAACCATCAAATGTAACAATGATGGATGTTGCTCCAAATCAAATTGCATCAATAGCAGCTTCTTTGATTCCTTTTTTAGAACATGATGATGCCAACAGAGCTTTAATGGGGTCGAACATGATGCGTCAAGCAGTTCCTTTATTAAGAACTGATGCTCCAATTGTTGGAACTGGACTTGAACCTCATGTTGCTAAAGATTCTAGAACTATGATTAATGCAGAGGGAGATGGTGTTGTCACATATGTTGATTCTGATAAAATTACTATCAAGTATACTCAATCAAAAGAAGAAAAGACAGTAAGCTTTGATGATGACACAAAGCATTATTACTTAACAAAATTTCAGAAAACAAACCAGAGAACATGTATTAATAATCAACCAATTGTAAGAGTTGGAGATAAGGTGAAGAAAGGACAAGTTCTTTGTGAAGGTTATGCTACTCAAAATGGAGAATTAGCTATTGGAAGAAATTTAAAGGTAGCTTTCATGCCTTGGAAAGGTTATAATTTTGAGGATGCTATTATTTTATCTGAAAGAGTTGTAAGAGAGGATTTATTTACATCATTACATATATCTGAATTTGTAGTTAATGTAAGAGAGACAAAACGTGGTGCAGAAGAATTAACTGCAGATATTCCTAATATAAGTGAGAATGCCACAAAAGACTTAGATGAAAATGGAATGATTAGAGTTGGAACATATGCCAAAACAGGCGATATTTTAATTGGTAAGATTACACCTAAAGGTGAATCAGACCCAACTCCTGAAGAAAAGCTTTTAAGAGCTATATTTGGTGAAAAGGCCGGAGATGTAAAAGATGCTTCCTTGAAAACAAAACCTTCTAATCAAGGTATAGTTATTGGAAAATCTTTATTTAATAAAACCATTAAGGATAGACGAGCAAAATCTCAAGATAAAATTGATCTCGAACTAATTGATTCAGCATTTGAAGAACAAGCTGATAATCTTAAGAATGTTTTATCAACAAAGCTTTATAATATTATTGGAGGTAAAGCATCTAAAGGAGTAAAGAATATTCTTGGTGAAGAAATTATTTCAAAGAGTACCAAATTTACAAAGAAATTAATCTATAATATTGATTTTTCAATGGTTGATCCTTATCAATGGACATCAAGTAGCGAAAATAATATTTTAATTAATAAAATTATTTCAAATTATTTAAGAAAATATAACGAAATTTTTGGAGAATATAGAAGAAAGAGGTTTGCTATCACTGTAGGAGATGAATTGCCGACTGGTGTTTTACAACTTGCTAAAGTACAAATTGCTCAAAAGAGAAAAGTAAAAGTTGGTGATAAATTAGCTGGTAGACATGGAAATAAAGGTATTGTTTCAAGAGTAGTTAGAGATGAAGATATGCCATTTCTTGAAGATGGGTCACCAGTAGATATAATTTTAAATCCTCTTGGAGTACCGTCAAGAATGAATCTTGGGCAAATTTATGAGACAATTCTTGGATGGGCTGGTCAAAAATTATCAAAAAAATACTTTACTCCAGTGTTTGATGGAGCTAGTATCGATCAAATTAATGCTGAAACTGACGAAGCTAGTCTTCCTAGACTTGGTCAGACATATTTATATGACGGTGGTACTGGAGAAAGATTTGAACAAACTGCAACAGTTGGGATAATTTATATGCTTAAGTTAGGTCACTTAATTGATGATAAAATGCATGCAAGATCAATTGGTCCATATTCTCTTATTACTCAGCAACCTTTAGGTGGAAAGGCGCAATTTGGAGGACAAAGACTTGGTGAGATGGAAGTTTGGGCATTAGAAGGTTATGGTGCTTCAAATATTTTACAAGAAATGCTTACACTAAAATCTGATGATGTTATTGGAAGAGCACAAGCATTTGAAAGTATTGTTAAAGGAAAAGATTTACCACAAGCTGGTATTCCAGAATCATTTAATGTATTACTTCACGAACTTAACGGACTAGGATTAAAAATTTCATTTGAATAAAAATATGAGAAATACAAAAAACAGCAAACAAACAAAAGATATTAATTCAATAAAAATTAGTTTATCATCCCCAGAAGATATGCTTGAAAGATCTTATGGAGAGGTAGTTAAACCAGAAACAATTAATTATCGAACTTATAAACCTGAAAGTGGAGGCTTGTTTTGTGAAAGAGTTTTTGGTCCCACTAAAGATTTTGAATGCCACTGTGGAAAATATAAAAGAATTAGATATAGAGGTATTGTTTGTGACAGATGTGGAGTTGAAGTAACTGAAAAGAAAGTTAGAAGAGAAAGAGTTGGACATATTAGTTTAGTTGTACCTGTTGCCCATATTTGGTATTTTAAAACATTGCCAAATAAGATAGGTTACTTATTAGGATTACCTTCAAAGAAATTAGATATGATAATTTACTATGAAAGGTATGTAGTTATTAATGTTGGAAATGAACCAATTGTCAATACAGAAGGTGAAGAGGTTAAGTACTTAGATTTTTTAACTGAAGAAGAATATTTAGATATTTTAGATTCCATTCCAACTGAAAATCAATATTTAGCTGACTCTGATCCAAATAAGTTTATTGCAAAAATGGGTGCTGAAGCTTTACATGATCTTCTTGCTAACTTAAACTTAGATGAATTATCATATAATCTAAGAAATGCTGCGGCAAATGAAACTTCACAACAAAGAAAAGCCGAGTCATTAAAACGACTGCAGGTAGTTGAGTCTATGCGTGATGCTCAAACTCATTCAGAAAACAATCCTGAATGGATGATTGTTAAAGTTATTCCTGTTATACCACCAGAATTAAGACCTTTAGTGCCTCTTGATGGTGGAAGATTTGCTACATCTGATTTAAATGACTTATATAGAAGAGTTATTATTAGAAATAATAGATTAAAAAGATTAATGGAGATTAATGCTCCAGATATCATTTTAAGAAATGAAAAACGTATGTTACAGGAATCAGTTGATGCTCTTTTTGATAACTCAAGAAAAGCTTCTGCTGTCAAAGCAGACGGTAAACGAGCATTAAAGTCACTTTCTGATTCATTAAAAGGAAAACAAGGTAGATTTCGTCAAAATTTATTAGGTAAAAGAGTTGATTATTCTGCTCGTTCCGTAATTGTTGTTGGTCCAGACTTAAATTTACATGAATGTGGATTACCTAAAGATATGTCAGCAGAACTTTACAAGCCTTTTATTATTAGAAAACTTTTAGAAAGAGGAATTGTAAAAACTGTAAAATCTGCTAAAAAAATTATTGATAATAGAGAACCAGTTGTTTGGGATATTCTTGAAAATGTTATGAAAGGGCACCCTGTTCTTTTAAATAGAGCTCCAACACTTCATAGACTAGGTATTCAAGCTTTTCAACCTAAGATGATTGAAGGAAAAGCAATTCAATTACATCCACTTGCCTGTGCTGCTTTTAATGCCGATTTTGATGGTGACCAAATGGCAGTTCATTTACCTTTAGGATCTGCTGCAATTCTTGAAGCTCAAGTTTTGATGCTAGCTTCCCATAATATTTTAAATCCTGCAAATGGTGCTCCTATTACGGTTCCTTCTCAGGATATGGTTCTTGGTCTTTATTACATGACCAAGCAAAAACGATCTACTAAAGAAGTACCTGTTAAAGGTGAAGGAAAAACTTTTTATTCGTTAGAAGAAGTTAAAATTGCATTTAATGAGGGTCAAGCTGATTTACATGCAATTGTTAAAGTTAGAGTTAAGAAAAATGTTAAATATCAAATTATAGAAACTACAGTTGGTAGAATATTATTTAATGAATACGTTCCTGAAGGAATTAATTTTATTGATCAATTACTTACAAAAAAAGCTCTTAGAAATGTTATTGGAGATGTTCTTAATAAATGTGGTGTTGCTAAAACAGTTCATTTTTTAGATGCAATCAAAAATATTGGTTTTGAAATGGCATTTAAGGGAGGTTTATCTTTTAACTTAGGTGATGTAATTGTTCCTGAAGAAAAACAACCATTAATTGATTCAGCTAATAAAAAGGTTGATGAGATTAAATCAAATTACCAAATGGGTTTCATTACTAACAATGAGAGATATAACCAGGTAATAGATGTTTGGACTACAACTAATGCTAGACTTACTGACGTTGTAATGAAAAATATTAGCACTGATAAGCAAGGTTTTAATTCTGTTTACATGATGTTGGATTCTGGTGCCAGAGGTTCTAAGGAACAAATTCGTCAGCTTTCAGGTATGAGAGGTTTAATGGCTAAGCCAAAAAAATCTGGTGATCATGGAGAGTCAATTATTGAAAATCCAATTACTACCAATTTTAGAGAAGGCTTATCAATTTTAGAATATTTTATTTCAACTCACGGTGCAAGAAAGGGACTAGCAGATACTGCTCTTAAAACTGCCGATGCTGGATACCTTACTAGAAGACTTGTAGATGTAGCACAAGATGTAATAATTACTGAAGAGGATTGTGGTACTCTTAGAGGAATAGAAGTTTCTGCTTTGAAAAATAATGATGATATTATAGAGAGTTTAAGTGATAGAATTGTTGGTAGAGTGTCTTTACATGATGTTTATAAAAATGATTCAGACGAACTTATTGTTTCTTCAGGAGATTTGATTAATCATGATATTTCAAAACAAATAGAAAATGAAGGTTATGAAAGTGTCGAAATTAGATCTGCATTAACATGTGCTACAAAAAGGGGTATTTGTAGTAAATGTTATGGTATATCTTTAGCAACTGGTAGAATGGCTCAAGTTGGTGAAGCAGTAGGTGTAGTCGCTGCTCAATCTGTTGGTGAACCTGGAACGCAGCTTACTTTACGTACTTTCCACGTCGGTGGTACTGCTTCTAGATCTGAAGTTGACTCAAGTTTAATTGTTAAAAAAGATGGTACTCTTGAAATAGAAGATTTAAAGACTGTAATTAATAAAAATTTAGATGGTGTTAAAAATGAGATTGTAATTAGTAGAACTGCTGAAGCTAAAGTAGTCGATTCACAAACTGGATTTGTTCTTTCAACAAATATTATTCCTTATGGATCAATTATTCTCAAAAAATCTGGTAAAGTTTCAAAAGATGATGTGATTTGTGAATGGGACCCTTATAATGCTGTTATTATATCTGATATTTCAGGTAAAGTACAATTCAACGATATTCAGGAAGGGGTTACAAGTAGAGTAGAATCAGACGAACAAACAGGACATAAAGAAAACGTTATTATTGATAGTAGAAATAAAAAACTTTCTCCTTCTATAACTATTTCTTTGAAAAAAGATGAAAAAACTTTTAATATTCCTGTTGGAGCTCACGTATCAGTTAGTGATAAAGATAAGATAGAAGCTGGTACTATTTTAGCTAAAATCCCAAGATCAGCTGGTTCATCTGGTGATATAACTGGTGGATTACCAAGAGTTACTGAAATGTTTGAAGCTAGAAATCCTTCAAATCCTGCTGTTGTTACTGAAATTGATGGTATTGTTTCTTTAGGAAAAATAAAAAGAGGAAATAGAGAAGTTATCATTACATCAAAAAATGGAGATGTCAATAAATATTTAATAAAATTATCTAAACACATTTTAGTCCAAGAAAATGATTTTGTTAAATCTGGTTCTCCACTTTGTGATGGTATAATTACTCCTTCAGATATTCTTGCTATTAAAGGTGTAACTACTGTACAAGAATATATAGTTAATGAAATTCAAGATGTTTATCGTTTACAAGGAGTAAAGATTAATGACAAACACTTTGAGGTTCTTGTCAGACAAATGATGCGTAAAGTTCAGATAGTTGATTCAGGAGACACATATTTCTTAGAAAAACAACTGGTAAGTAAAACTGACTTTATGGAACAAAATGATGCTATATTTGGTAAGAAATTTATTGTAAATCCAAATGATTCTACTGAATTTAAAGCTGGTCAAATTGTAAGTGTTCGAGAACTTAGAGAAGAAAATTCTAGAATCAAAAGAAAAGATGGCTCTATTGTTGAGGCAAGAGATGCTGTACCTTCAATTTCTAGTCCTGTTTTACAAGGAATTACTAGGGCATCTTTACAAGTAGATAGCTGGATTTCAGCGGCATCTTTCCAACAAACTACTAAAGTATTAAACGAAGCTGCAATTAATGCTAAGAGGGATCCGCTAATTGGTCTTAAAGAAAATGTTATAATTGGTAAGAAGATTCCTGCTGGAACTGGACTAGTTGATGGAAATGATGTGGTTGTTGGCTCTCAAATCGAAATGGATCATCTAAATTCTGAAGATATTTCAGTCAATGAAGAAGTTTTAGATAATGTTAAAGAGTAATTTATGGATGAGCAAAAAAAGAAAGAAGGTATAAATATTGAACTTTCTGAAGAAGTTGCTGAAGGTTCATATAGTAATTTAGCTATCATAAATCATTCTGCTAGCGAATTTGTTTTAGATTTTATTCAATTGATGCCTGGAGTGCCTAAAGCTAAAGTTAAATCTAGGATAATTTTAACTCCGCAGCATGCAAAAAGATTAATGAAAGCTTTAAACGAAAACGTTACTAAGTTTGAGGGGCAACACGGACAAATAAAAGATCTTGATTCTTCTAATAATGTGCCAATAAATTTTGGAGGTCCAACTGCTCAAGCATAGTTAGTTTTTATTCTTCTAAAAAAGGATATCTATAATCATTAGCAGGATTGAATGTTTCTTTTATCGTTCTTGGAGATACCCATCTGAGTAAATTTAATACTGAACCTGCCTTATCATTTGTTCCAGATCCACGTGAACCACCAAATGGCTGTTGACCGACTACAGCTCCGGTTGGTTTATCATTAATATAAAAGTTTCCAGCTGCATTTTCCAATACTTTTGTAGCTTCATCAATAGCATATCTGTCAGTCGAAAAAACTGCGCCTGTAAGTGCATAGTCACTTGTTTCATCTATAATTTTTAATGTTTCTAACCAATTTTTTTCATCATAAACATAAATTGTTAAAACCGGACCAAAGATTTCTTCATGCATTGTTTTAAAATTTGGGTTTGTAGTTATAATAATTGTTGGCTCAATAAAATATCCTTTACTTTTATCATAATTACCTCCAACTAAAACTTCTGCATCTTTTTCATTTTTAGCAAAGTCTATGTAATTTGCTATACTATCAAAAGCTTTTTCACTTATAACTGCATTAATAAAATTTGAAGGGTTTTCAGGACTACCCATTTTAAATGAATTAACATCTTTAACTATCTGTTCTTTTATTTCTTTCCAAAGATTCGAAGGAATGTAAGCCCTTGAAGCTGCAGAACATTTTTGTCCTTGATATTCAAATGCACCTCTAGAAATTCCTGTTGCTACTTGTTTAGGATTTGCAGATTTATGTGCAACAATAAAATCTTTTCCACCAGTTTCACCTACTATTCTGGGGTAACTTCTATAATTGGATATGTTTTTTCCAATAGTTTGCCAAAGATTTCTAAAAACATTTGTAGAACCTGTAAAATGTAAGCCTGCAAAGGCTCTATGTTTAAAAACTACTTCACCAATTTCTGCTCCATTTGATGGAACCATATTAATTACACCATCTGGAAGACCAGCTTCTTTAAATAAGTCCATTATAATTTTTGCTGAATACACTTGTGTAGCTGCTGGTTTCCAAATAACTACATTTCCCATTAGTGCTGGAGCAGCACATAAATTTGCACATATTGATGTAAAATTAAATGGAGTAATTGCAAAAACAAATCCTTCTAGTGGTCTGTGTTCAAGTCTATTCCATATTCCTTCTGAAGATTCTGGTTGTTCCGAGTATAACCTTGTTACATATTGAGCATTGAATTTAAAAAAGTCAATTAATTCGCATGCTGCATCAATTTCTGCTTGGTAAACGTTTTTTGATTGAGCAATCATAGTAGCAGCATTAATTTTTGATCTGTAAGGTCCTGCTAATAACTCTGCAGCTTTTAGAAAAATAGCAACTCTGTGATTCCAAGGTAAATTTGACCAATTTTCTTTTGCAGCTAGTGCGCTTTCAATAGCCATTTCAATGTGAGATTTATCAGCAAGATTGAACTTTCCTATTTTATGTTTGTGATCGTGAGGAGGAGAAATATCCTTTTTATTATTTGTATAAATTTCTTTTTCACCAATGTATAGTGGGATTTCAACTGAGGAATTATACATTTCCATGTATGTTGTAAGTAATTCTTCTCTTTCTGAACTTCCTTTTACATATGATTTTACAGCTTCGTTGCTAGCTATTGGGACATTAAATACGCCTTTTGACATTTTTTTACTTTTTTTAAAATTTCTACAAATTTAAATAAAGAAAACTAAAATAACTCTTTAGAAAGAGCATTAGTGAATCCTATTAATTTTTGATATCTATCATTAGTATCATTAAAATATACATATATCTCGTAGCTATTTCTTGTTTGATAATGAGTTCCTTCAATTCTAGCAACATCTAGCAGATTTAAAGCAGTGTCATTAATAGCATAGTGATAATTGTAATATCCTTGTTTTAAGTATATTGATTTACTGTACATATTATTTGTTGAATCAAATTCAAGTTTAAATTCATTATTTTTCTCCCAATTAGATAATTCACCAATTATGTAAATATTTCCGTCCTCTACAAAATTGCTCTTTAATTTGAAATTAACATATACATATTCTGATTCAATATTTGAGTTTCTTGCTTCTTGACTTTTAATGTAAAACTTTCCATTTAGATCAGGTTCTATTGAATAATTGTCGTATGCTCTTTTAGATTCTCTAAATAAATCAACTTTATATCTAGTTGAATCGTAAGTTATATTTTTTATTCTTTCAGAATAATATCTTAGACTTTTAATATCAAAATGTCTGAATTCATTATTTCCAAAAAAAGTATTTTCTTCATTGTAATCATATATAAGAGTATTATTTCTGATATATAAAGGTTTAAGATTGGTTATAGCATTATCTTCTCTATTATTTTGCTTAATAATAACTTTAATTTGAGAAAATGGATCAACTATATTAATATTCTGGTGATTTAATGTGAAATCTAGCTCATGTTTTATTTTTCTGTCTTTAGAGAGAGTTGCTTTTTTAATGTTTAAATCAATATTTATTTTGTTTTCTAAAACCATAAATTTTTTGTTAAAAAGTGTATCGCCGTTAAGATCATAAACTTTGAATTTATAGTTTCCAGATAGTAGAGGTTTTAAATTATCTGAGGGAAAAAGATACTCATAATGAATATAGTTTTGTATAGTGTTAAATGAAAATTGATAGTTAATAATTTCATCACTAGTAAAACCATTTATATACTCAGACTTCATGAGATTGCTTTTATTCCACATGGCATCGTAATGTTCTATTGTTATATAAAGAACCGATGATTCGTAGTTTAAGTCATCAAAGCTTAATTTTAATTGTTCTGCTGAGTTGAGGTTAATAATTGGAAGAGAAAGATTATTTTCTTTTTTGTGAAGTAATACGGTTCTGATGTTGTAATTGTTTTTATTGTTGGATTCCAATACAACATCTTCTTTTATAAATTTGTTATTTTCTTTTTGTATTTTACAACAAACTAAAAACAAAAAGCTTGACAAAAACAATAGTTTTATTTTCATAGTTTAGATTAATTCTAAATAAATAATATTAGAAAATTAAAGTAAAAATATCCAAGATTATATTATAGCAAATTTATAAATTTGCAAACGAAAAATCTAATTTATTTTAATGTCAAAGAACGTAAGGTTAAGAAGAGGGTTAAATATTAATTTATTAGGTGAGGCAGACAAAGTTTATGCTTCAGTTAAAAAAGAGAAAATTTTTGCTCTAAAACCTACAGATTTTCACAATCTTACTCCCAAATTAACAGTTAAAGTTGGAGATAGCGTTAAAGCTGGTACAGTCATCTTTTATGATAAATATAATGAAAGTGTTAAGTTTTGTTCTCCAGTTAGTGGTGAAATAATAGATGTTGTAAGAGGAGCTAAACGAAAAATTTTAGAAGTTACAATTAAATCAAATGAGGATATTGAATATGAAATTATTCCTAAATTAAAATCTGATAATCTTTCCAGAGAACAAATCATAGATTTCATGTTAAAACATGGTGTTTGGCCTTTCATAAGGCAAAAACCTTATGATATAATTGCCAATGCATCAGATATGCCAAAGTCGATTTTTATATCAGCATTTAAATCTGGTCCATTAGCTATTGATAATGATTTTGCTCTTTATGGAATGGATGAACTTTTCCAGAAAGGTCTTGATTTAATTTCAAAACTTTCAAATGGCAAAACCCATCTTAATTTAGATGGAAACACAAATTCTTCTAAGGTTTTTTCAAATGCCAAAGGAGTTGAAATAAATAAATTTAGTGGTCCACATCCTGCTGGAAATGTTGGGGTACAGATACACCATGTTGATCCAATAAATAAAGGAGATGTTGTTTGGTATTTAGAGCCTCAAGACGTTATTATCATTGCACGTCTATTTACGGAAGGAAAATATGATGTTTCTAGAATTATTTCACTTTGTGGTTCAGAGGTAATTAGGCCAAGATACTACAGAACTATTTCTGGTAGTTGTGTGTCGAATTTAGTTAACGACAATGTTAAAGGAGATAATAATCGTATTATTTGTGGAGATGTTTTAAGTGGTAATAAAATTGAGAAAAATGGTTACTTAGGTTTCTATGATACACAACTAACTATAATTAAAGAAGGTAACGAACAAGAATTCCTTGGATGGATATTGCCTGGTATTAATAAATTTTCATTATCTAGATCTTATTTTTCGTGGTTATCTCCTACAAAAAAATTTGAAATTGATACTAATATGAGGGGTGAAGAAAGAGCTTATGTTGTAACTGGACAATATGAAAAAGTATTGCCAATGGATATATATCCACAACAATTAATAAAAGCTATAATGATTGAAGATATTGATTTAATGGAAAAACTAGGGCTTTATGAAGTTTCACCTGAAGATATGGCCCTTTGCGAATTTGTTTGTACCTCCAAAATTGAAGTTCAAGCATTAATTAGGCATGGTTTAGATTTATTAATAAAGGAAAATTCATAGATAATGAAGTTATTTAAAAATATTTTAAGTTCTGTAAAACCTCATTTTGAGTCAGGGGGAAAGCTTGAAAAACTATATCCTGCTTACGATGCTTTTGAAACTTTTTTATTTGTTCCTGATCATACAACTCACAGAGGAACACATATTAAAGATGCTATTGATTTAAAGAGAACTATGGCATTTGTTGTTTTAGCCATGCTTCCTTGTATTTTATTTGGAATGTGGAACATTGGAGATCAATATTATAATGCATTAAATGTCGATGCAACAGTTTTTGAAAATTTAATTTTTGGATTTTGGAAATTTTTGCCATTACTAATTGTATCATACGCAGTTGGATTAACAGTTGAATTTGCTTTTGCAATTTCAAGAGGACACTCAGTAAATGAAGGTTATTTAGTTTCAGGAATGTTGATTCCACTTATCATGCCTGTTGATGTTCCATTATGGATGTTAGCAGTTTCAGTTGTTTTTGCTGTCGTTATTGGAAAAGAAGTTTTTGGTGGTACTGGAATGAATATTCTTAACCCTGCACTAACAGCTCGAGCATTTCTATTTTTTGCTTATCCTTCTTACATGTCAGGAGATAAGGTTTGGGTACATGGAGCTTCAGTTGATGGTTATTCAGGTGAAACAATTTTAGGAGCATTAGCTGCTAACACACAAAATTGGAATAGTCTTTTGTGGAACGCTACTGATGCCCTTTATGGTTTTATTCCGGGTTCTGTGGGAGAAACCTCATTTATAGCAATATTGTTAGGAGCTGCTATATTAATCTTTAGTGGTATTGGTTCCTGGAGAATTATTCTTTTCACCTTTTTAGGAGGTTACTTAACAGCTCTACTCTTCAACTTTTGGGGAGTTAATGCACTAATGTCTACACCAGCTCATATTCATTTAATAATTGGTGGATTTGCTTTTGGCGCGGTTTTTATGGCTACCGACCCTGTTACAGCAACTCAAACTAATCAAGGTAAAATAATATATGGTTTACTTGTTGGTTTCTTTGCTATTGTTATTAGAGTATTTAATCCTGCCTATCCTGAAGGAATGATGCTTGCTATTTTATTTATGAATGTATTTGCTCCTCTTATTGATCATTACATATTAGAATCAAATATTAAAAAAAGACTTGGTAGATCTAAAATTGCAACATCATGAATGTAAATAAAAATTCATATACAATAGGTTTTGCTTGTGTAATGGTAGTCTTTGTTGCTGCTTTACTTGCTTCTATGTCAATACAACTAACGCCTTTACAAGATAGAAATATAGAATTAGAAAAAAAACAGAATATTTTACAATCTGTAGGTGTTATTGTTGATAGAGATGAGTCAGAAAAATATTATAGTCAATTTATTAAAGAAGAATTGGTTATTGATAATAATGGAGAGATTCTTGATGGATCAGCTTTTGATATTGATCTTGGTGATGAACTTAAAAAAGATATAAAGAATCAAAAACTTCCACTTTATATAAGTATGCTAGAAGATAGTTCAGAATGTTATATTATTCCTTTAAGAGGAAAAGGTTTATGGGGTCCTATATGGGGATATATTGCACTTAAAGAAGATATCAATACAGTTTTTGGAGCGGTTTTTGCTCATAAAAGTGAAACACCTGGTCTGGGTGCTGAAATTAACCAATCCTTTTTTCAAGAACCATTTAGAGATAAATTAATATTTGATGAAAATAATGAGTTTGTTTCAATTACTGTGAAGAAAGGTGGTGCAACTGAAGGAAGCATGCATGAAGTTGATGGTATTTCAGGAGGAACTATTACTTCAGATGGAGTAACTGATATGATTAAGGAACGTGTAAGCAGATATATTCCTTATTTAGAGCAAAATAAATTGGTTGAAATTGATTCTACAATTATTACAAATTTAATATCACAACTAAATGAGTAAAAATAGCTTGTTCTCAAAAAAGAATAAATCTTTATTAACCGATCCTTTAGACGATAACAATCCTGTTACAGTTCAGGTACTTGGAATATGTTCAGCACTTGCCATAACTGTTCAGCTTAAGCCTGCAGTAGTAATGGCACTTTCTGTAATTTTTGTTATGTGTGTTGCAAATGTAGTGGTGTCATTAATGAGAAACTTCATCCCTTCTAGGATTCGAATTATTGTTCAATTAGTTGTAATTGCATCTCTAGTAATTATTGTTGATGAAGTATTGAAAGCCTATGTTTATGATGTAAGTAAAGAACTTTCAGTTTTTGTAGGTTTAATTATTACCAATTGTATTATAATGGGTAGATTAGAAGCATTTGCACTTGCAAATTCTCCATGGGAATCATTTTTGGATGGACTTGGAAATGCTTTTGGTTACGGATGGATTTTGATAGCTGTTGCGTTTTTTAGAGAACTACTTGGAGCTGGTACTTTATATGGCTATCCTGTACTTGAAAAATTAGGTGTTTATGAATTGGGTTATGAAAATAATGGAATGATGATTTTACCTCCAATGGCTCTTGTAACTGTTGGAGTTATTATTTGGATACAAAGAATGAGAAATCAAAAATTAATAGAAACAAACTAATAGAATGCAAGAACTAGCAAATATTTTTATAAAATCAATATTTATTGATAATATGGTTTTTGCATATTTTTTAGGAATGTGTTCTTATCTAGCAATATCTAAAACTGTCAAAACTTCTGTTGGAATGGGTCTTGCAGTAATTTTTGTTCTTTCTATTACTGTACCAATAAACTATTTATTGGTAAATTTTGTTTTAGATAAGGGAGCTTTAGTTTGGCTTGGTGAAGAATTTAAAGATATAGATTTAAGCTTTTTATCATTTATAATGTTTATCGCTGTTATTGCTTCTATGGTTCAACTTGTTGAGATGATAGTAGAAAAGTTTTCTCCTGCTTTATATAGCTCACTAGGTGTTTTTCTTCCACTTATTGCAGTTAACTGTGCAATTCTAGGTGGTTCTCTTTTTATGCAAGAAAGAGCATATAGTAATATTACTGAGGCAGTCGTATTTGGTGTTGGATCTGGTATTGGTTGGTTTTTAGCTATTGTTGGTATTGCAGCGATAAGAGAAAAAATTAGATATTCTCACGTTCCTCCAGCACTGCGTGGTTTAGGAATTACCTTTATAATTACTGGATTAATGGGAATTGCGTTTATGAGTTTTATGGGAATTAAATTATAATTAAATGATTGTTTTAAGTACACTAAAAGTAATAAGTAGTATATCAGTTTTTTTGTTGTTAATTTTAACATTAATTACTGTCATTTTATTTGTTAAAACTAAACTTTCTCCTTCTGGAAAAATAAAAATAATGATTAATGGAGAAAAAGAAATTGAAGTTGATGGAGGAAGTACACTATTAACAACACTTAGTAATGAAGGGATTTTTCTTCCTTCTGCTTGTGGTGGTGGTGGTACTTGTGTTCAGTGTACTTGTCAAGTAAATTCTGGTGGAGGTGGTATTTTACCTACAGAAGAACCACATTTTTCAAGAAAAAAAATTGCTAATAACTGGAGACTAGGTTGTCAAGTTAAGGTTAAGGAGGATATGGATATTACTATACCTGAAGAGGTTTTTGGTGTAAAAGAATGGGAAGCAACAGTTGTTTCTAATTACAACGTCGCTACATATATCAAAGAATTTATTGTTGAAATTCCAAAGGATATGGAGTATTTAGCGGGAGGTTATATTCAAATTAAAATACCTGAAGGTGAAGTTAAATTTTCTGAAATGGAAATTGCTGCACATCCACAAGATCATCCTGGTGAATCTGATAAGTTTGAAAAAGATTGGTCTGAAGGTCCATATGCTATGCGAAATTTAGTAATGCGTAATGATGAAGAAATTGTTAGAGCCTATTCCATGGCATCATATCCTGCTGAGGGTAAAAGAATTATGTTAAATGTTAGAGTTGCTGCACCACCATGGGATAGAGCAAAAAACACTTGGGCTGATATTAATCCTGGTGTTGCATCCTCTTATATTTTTGGATTAAAAGAAGGACAAAAGGTAACTATTTCAGGACCCTATGGAGAGTTTTTTATAAATGATTCTGATGCTGAAATGTTATATATTGGTGGTGGAGCTGGTATGGCACCAATGCGCTCTCATTTATATGAACTGTTTAGAACTATTAAAACTGGAAGAAAAGTCACTTTCTTTTATGGTGGAAGGTCTAGAGCAGAACTTTTCTATATTCACTATTTCAGAGATTTAGAAAAAGATTATCCAAATTTTAAATTTCATTTAGTTTTATCAGATGCTATTCCCGAAGATAATTGGGTAGAGAAAAAAGATCTTGATGATCCAAATGGTGATGGTTTTTCTGGTTTTGTTCATCAAGTGGTTATTGATAAATTTTTGAATAATCATGAAGCACCAGAAGATTTAGAGTTGTATTTCTGTGGACCTCCTTTAATGAATCAAGCAGTTATTAAAATGGCTGATGACTGGGGTATTCCTGATGAAAATGTTCGCTTTGATGATTTTGGTGGTTAAGCCATTTTTCTAATCATCGCATAAATTCTTATACATTCTACTGCTTGTTTAACATCATGAACTCTCAAGATGTTTGCGCCATTTAATAGACTTATTGTGTTTGCTACTGTAGTTCCATTTAAAGCATCTTCTGCTGATATGTCAAGTAAATTATAAATCATTGATTTTCTTGATAAGCCAGCAAGTAATGGGAAATTAAGCTCTTTGAACTTTTTGAGGTTTTTAAGGATTTCATAATTATGCTCTATTGTTTTTCCAAAACCAAATCCTGGATCAATAATTATTTTTTTAAAACCTTTAGCATTAAGTTGTTTGATTTTTTGCTCAAAAAAACTAATAATATCATAAGTTACATCATCATATGTTGGATTTACTTGCATATTTTTAGAATTTCCTTTCATATGCATCATTATATATGGAACATCTAAATTAATTATAGTTTCAAACATTTTTAAATCCTTTTCCCCGGCACTAATATCATTTATTATGTGTGCTCCATTTTTGATGCATTCTTCTGCAACTTTTGCTCTAAAAGTATCTATTGAAATTTTTAAATTTTTGGTGTATTTTTGAATTAGTTTTATTGCAGGTATTAATCTTTCTAATTCTATTTCTTCTGAAACAGGAGTTGATCCAGGTCGTGAAGATGAGGCGCCAATATCAATTATTTTAGCACCTTCTTCTTCAATTTTTTGAGCCTGTTTGATGATATTTTCTTTAGTTAAGAACTTTCCTCCATCAAAAAAAGAATCTGTTGTAATGTTTAATATTCCCATTACAACTGGTGTTGAAAAATCAATATAATTAGTTTTATGTTTTGCTATTTTTGACACTTTAAATATTTTATATTTAAACTTTGATTAAAATTTGATTATATGAATGAAACAATTGCTGAATATGATTCAATAATAAAAAAATGTGAGGACATTTTTGCAAAAAAAATGAAAGATTATGGAAGCGCTTGGAGAATTTTAAGAATAAGCTCTTTAACAGATCAAATTTTTATTAAAGCACAACGGATAAGAAGCATTGAAAGCAAAGGCGTTCAGAAAATTGATGAGGGCGTAATTAATGAGTTCATTGGAATCGTTAATTACTCTGTTATTGGTTTGATTCAAATTGATTTAGGTGTTTCTGAGCAACCAGAAGACCTTGAATATGAAAAAGTGATGAACTTATTTAATAAACATGTTCTTACCTCTAAGGATTTAATGATTAATAAAAATCATGATTATGGTGAAGCGTGGAGAGATATGCGTGTTAGTTCATTAACCGATCTTATTTTACAGAAATTATTAAGAGTTAAACAAATTGAAGATAATAACGGAAGTACTATAATTTCTGAAGGTATTGATGCTAATTATCTTGATATGTTAAATTATGCTGTTTTTGCACTTATTAAATTAAACAAATAATTCATTTATGAAAAATATTACTTTAATTTCAAGATTACTAATATCTGCATTATTTCTTTTATCTGCAATAGCAAAGCTTTATCCAACACCTTTATACGGTATTACAAAGGTTTTTGAGGAAGGACAATTAATTCCCATGGGTTTTAGTGAGGATTTTGCTCCTTTTTTATCTAGGCTGATTATCGCTTTTGAGTTTTTTATTGCATTTGCTATTCTTCAAACACATTATATTAAAAAGTTAGTTATTCCATCAACTATTTTATTACTAGTAATTTTTAATGTTGATTTGGCTCTAGATATTTTTGTTGGTAATGATGAAAACTGTGGATGTTTTGGTCAATTAATACCTATGACTCCAACTGAAGCATTTATTAAAAATATTTTTACAATACTCTTATTAATCTTTATTTATAGAAATGTGAACGAAAATAAAGAAAGTAATTTTTTATTACTTCTTAATGGTTATTTAATAATTTCTGTTCTAATGTTCTCATTATTGCCAATTGCTACTAATTCAAGTGGTAAGCAAGTTTCCTCATATTCTACATACGTAGATGAATCCTTTAATATTAACGATGGGAAAAAAATATTATGCTTTTTTGATGCTGGTTGTGAGCATTGTATGGATGCCGCAAAATCACTAACAGAAATTGCAAGTAACTCAATAGACTTTCCAGATGTACATATTATTTTTTCAGATACAGAAGAAGGTAAGATACCTGATTTTCTAAAATATTCTGGAGATGAGTATTCGTATCAAATAATGGAGTTTTATAATCCTGATGATGAAATAAATAGTTATTTAGAAGTGTTGGGTTATGAATATGAAAACCCCGTTGTTATATACTATAATAATGGAAATCAAATGAGATTTTTCGATGGTACAGGGCCTAATGAATACGATGCAAAGGATTTTGAAAGTTTATTTAATTAATATTTAATTACTTGTTTAATTATCTTATTAAAAAATTATTTTATTCAGTTCTTGTAATATTTGGAGTTCTTACTATAGTTTTTTTCTTATTTAATGTTCTTCCTGGTGATCCTGCGCGTATGATGCTCGATAAAAGAGAAGATTCTAAGCAACTTGAACTTATAAAAAAGAAGTATGGTTTTGACAGGCCTATAAATGTTCAATATTTATATTATCTGAACGATCTTTCTCTCATTTCTTTTCATAATAAATCTAAATCATCTTTAACATTTCTTGATGAAAAAAAGTATAATGCAATTAAAATTTTTGATTTTAAAAATTATAATTTTGTTGCCAAATCTCCTTATTTAAGAACTTCATTTGTTAAATCTAATTTAAAAGTATCTTCAATAATAAAATCAACTTTTCCAAATACCTTTTTATTAGCATTTTTAGCAATTTTATTTGCTCTTATTTTTGGTTTAATTTTTGGAGTTTTTTCTGCTCTAAATAAAGATTCAATTATTGATAAATCTATTATGTATTTTTCTGTTCTTGGAATGGCGCTACCTTCTTTTTTTAGTGCTATACTTATTGCTTGGGTATTTGGTTACCTGCTAAATGCCTATACAGGTCTATCTATGACTGGTAGTTTATATGAAATTGATGATTATGGTATTAGTAGAACTATACAATTTAAGAATGTTATTTTACCAGCTTTCACTCTTGGTATAAGACCCCTTGCAGTGATTATACAACTATGTCGAAGTTCATTGTTAGATGTATTGTCAATGGACTATATTCGTACAGCAAAAGCAAAAGGTCTTAACAAGTTTGTTGTGGTATTTAAACATGCTCTTCGTAATTCTCTAAATCCAGTTGTAACAGTTGTATCTGGATGGTTTGCTTCTTTATTAGCTGGTGCGGTTTTTGTAGAGTATATTTTTGCATGGAATGGATTAGGAAAAGAAATAGTTGATGCTTTAAATAATATGGATTTACCTGTAGTTATGGGTTCAGTTATTTTTATTTCAATGATTTTTGTGATAATTAATATTTTAGTTGACTTAATATATGCTTGGGTAGATCCTCGCGTTAGAATAGAATAATTTATGAGAAAAAAAATAGTTGCTGGTAATTGGAAAATGAATCTTAATTACGACGAAGTTACTTCACTTGTTGATGAAATTTTAAGATTACATTCAAGTGATAATAATGTGGAAATAATATTATCTCCACCATTTGTATATTTAGATAAAGTTATAAAATCTTGTACAAATCATGATCATGTTTTGGTAGCTAGTCAAAACTGTAGTGAATATAATAATGGTGCATATACTGGAGAAGTCTCTGCAAGTATGTTAAATTCTATGGGCGTTAATTATGTTATTATTGGGCATTCTGAACGTCGATCTATCTTTAATGAATCCAATGAAAATTTGAATTTGAAAATTACTCAAGCATTACAAAATAATTTAAAGATTATTTTTTGTTGTGGAGAAAATATTGATCAAAGAGAATCAGGTGAGTATTTACAACTTATAAAAAAGCAGTTAGATGAAACTATTCTTTGTTTAGATCAAAAAAGTTTAAGTAAGATAGTTATTGCTTATGAACCTATTTGGGCTATAGGTACTGGTAAAACGGCAAGCTCATTACAAGCACAGGAAATACATTTCTTTATTCGTTCTTTAATATCGGATAAGTTTGGAACAGAAATAAGCAATAATATATCTATACTATATGGAGGTTCTTGTAAACCAACAAACTCTAAAGAATTATTTTCTCAATCTGATATTGATGGGGGTTTAATAGGTGGAGCTTCACTTAAATCCTCTGATTTTACTGCAATCATTAATTCTTTTTAATGGAATATATTGAAGTTGATATTGAGCTTGATAAATCCGAGGTGTTTTCTGATATTGTTGTTGCAAGATTAAATGAAATTGAGTTTGAAACATATCTAGAAAAAAATAATGGTGTGAAGTGTTACATACAAGCAAAATTGTTTGATAAAATGAAACTTGACATAGAGTTAGATGAAATCAAAAAATTTACCAAACTAAATTATAATATTAATCATGTTGCTCAAAAAAACTGGAATAAAGAGTGGGAAAAAAATTTCAAACCAATACAGATTAATTCTCATTGTTTAATTCGATCTGAGTTTCATAATAATAATGGCAATTTTAAAGATGAAATTATAATAACTCCCAAAATGTCATTTGGGACAGGGCACCATGAAACAACATTTTTAATGATTAATGAATTATATAATCTTGATTTGAATGATAAATCAATACTTGACATGGGAAGTGGTACAGGAGTTTTGTCAATTGTTGCATCAAAAAACGGTGCTAAGGAAGTAGTAGGTATTGATATTGATGAATGGGCTTTTCAGAATTCAATTGAT
>JAOHSR010000011.1 GCA_028122735.1 Flavobacteriales bacterium | reverse complement strand
GCGGAAGCATTTAAATATGCAGATCCTTGAGACATTCCCATAATTGAGATATCACCACCTGAAGTATTAACAATGTTAAACATATTACCTAATTGACCATTATTTTGATCATCTGGAGTAGCTAGCGTTGTTGCAGATACACAAGCACCACCAGTTGGCTCTAAATTAATAGATCCTGTTGAATCATTCACTGAAGAAGTATTCACAAAATAAGAAGTAGCTGTATCCGCTCCAACAGGAGAAGGCTCAGTAATAGTTACAGTAGTTGATGAAGTACATCCATTATCAGGATCAGTAGAAGTTACAGTATATGTATCAGCAACTAAGTTATTAACTTGTTGAGTTGTAGCATATACAGAACCATTACTTGAAATCCAAGCATAGATATCTCCACTTGTTGAATATGAATTTTGAGCAAGAACCATTGCGTGTCCTAAAGCATCTCCATTACATACGTTATCAAAAGAGAATAACTCAGATAACTCGTAATAAGTACAAGGAGTAACTTCATATACATCAATGTTATCAATTCTAACAAAACCAGGGAATCCATAACCTACGTTATAGTTAACCATTGCTTCGAAAGTAATGTAAACATTTGATTGTCCAGCCCATGCATCTAGATCATACATGTACTCCCCATAATTTAGAGCACTTGCATTAGTAGAAGTACTTCCACCAATTTGATTTTGATCAGAGAAAATAGCTTGACCAGTATTTAATTCATTCTGTTCAACACCATTAACTTTTACTCTAAACCATGAGCAGTTTGAAAATGCAGACTCAAGTCCAGCATCGAAACGTAAATCAACATCAGAACCAGAACCTGATAAGTCTACACAAAAAGATGTAGTAGCATTATGGTTAGGGTCAGCAAATGCAGTTGTTTCAGATTGTGTTCCATAAAATGTATCACCACCTGTAAACTCTAAACTTACCGTGTCAATTAAGGCATCAGCAGCACTAGAGAATGTTAAACCGTCAACTAAAGCTCCAGTTGTTGTAGTGTAGCCCATCGCAGTCAGGTCTTCACTCTCAACAGTTTCAGAGTAGTTTAAAGTACCACAAGCATAGTAAGTACATAGTGTTGGATCACTTACGTTACATGAACTACAGAAGTTAGATGCAAATTGATCTAAACAACCTGTATATAAACATGAACCATCATCAATTAAAGCTAATGGGTCGTAGTTATCCGCAAAAGGATCTGTACAACCTAAAATTAGTTCAGAGAACTGAACCATATCAAGAGCTGCATCAGATGTAAAGGAAGTACCAGTAGCCATGTGGAATTCAACAGCAATCTGTCCAGTTCCATAAGGAGTTAAATCAACCATACCTAAAGACCATTGATCTCCTTGATCACCACTTAAAGACCATGCATTAGTCCATGTTAGACCACCATCAGTAGAAATATTTACATCAAGCGTTCCCATAGTTGCACCATACATGTGGTATTGGAATGTTAATCCTGGAAGAGTCCATGAAGATAAATCTACACATTGTACTTGCATTCTTGCATCTGAATTAGATCCAGCACCAGAAGTTTCAGTATAAATGTAGTAAGTACCATTGTAAGCATTCGTTGGACCAGTTGATCCAGAAGAAGTACCTCCAGAATTTACTGTCCAGTCAACAGTGTTAGTTGAAAGGTTTGCCCAAGTATTTCCAAAAGCACCACCATAAGTTTCCCAACTTTCAAGTGTATCAGAAGCGATACATGCGTAAGTACAAGAACCATCATCAGCATTAGCTAGAGGGTCATAATTTGAAGCTAGTGGATCAGTACATCCAGGAATCCATGGTAAACAGAAACTTTCTGTATACGAGGTTCCAGATGTGAAACCAGTACCTAAAGTATACATAACCACTCCTGAAGCAGGATCGATTATTTCTACATAAGCACCATTCCAACCATCACCAAATGAATCAAACATATTTAGATCGTAACAGGCAGGGTCAGGTAAGTCAACAGAATCAAGATAAAATCCACCAGAGTACGGACTTGATCCTAACATCTGAGCTCCCGTAGTCTGATCATCTAGACTCCAAGAAACTTCACTTCCCCAAGAACCTGAAAACGTCTGTACGTGTACCCATGTTGCTGAAGCTGTTGACACACAAAGTGCAAAAGCTGTAGCAAGAGCAAACGTCATTTTATTAAACGTTGTTTTCATAATAATTGTTTTAGTTAAAAAATTTGTTAATTGTGTACAAAAAACCCTCATGCTGCGACACAAGGTTTGTATTGTTTGGCATATTATACGACAAATCACCGCATCTGTTGAGATACGAATTAAACATCAGTTTAATCTGATAATCAGTTCTAATCATAATAAGTTTAGGTAGTTATTGTCGTAAAAACCTGGGATAAAAATAAAGAATTTTTTTACTAAAACAAAAATTATCTTCTTTTTTTACACTTTAATAACATCCAATTGTTAAAAACAATTTGACTGAAATTGACAATAAGCTCAATTAATAAAATCAAAAAATTGCAATCAACTTTATTATTATATTTGCATAAAGACCTAATTAACCGTTTGTTATGAAAAAAAAAATACTACTTCTATTAATCACTATTTTATCTCCTTTTTTAAGCTTTTCACAAGCTCCGGTAAACCTTCAAGTATCACTCACATTTGCTGACTACACAATTGTACAGTGGGAACAGGGATCTTGTAATCAACAAGATTATGTGCTTGCATTTAAAGATTCTGCATTAACAAATTGGGATAGTATAATTGTTTCTAATAGTGGTACTGGAGTTGAAATTGTAAGTATTAATGGTCTAAATTCTCAAACAACATATAATTGGAGAGTTAAATGTGATAGTATTTGGGTAGATGGCCCAAATTTTAGTACTACTTCTTGCTTTACATTTAACTACAATGTTACTGATGCCAGCTGTGATGGTAACTCAGACGGTGCTGTTGATCTTGTTTTAAGTGGTGGATTTCCTCCATACACATACTCTTGGTCTTCTCCTACATTACCTTGGTTTTCTGAGACTACAGAGGACATAGACACTCTTTTTCCAGGACTATATTATATTAGTGTTACCGAGTCTGGTGGATGCACTGAATTAGATTCTGTAGTTGTTGGCACCATTGATAGTAACTCTATAAATCAACTTACTTCAGATTTTTCTATAAATCCAGTGGATACAAACGGTATCTGGACAAATACTACTTTAACGCTAGTTAATACTGGATGTGATGTAAATTTAAGACCTGAATTTTTAATTACTCTTGATAGCGCTGTAATCTCACAGGGAGATCTAGTACTTCAATGGTATAATCCATTAACTGCTCAGTTTGCAAATCTTCCTTATAATATAAATTCCAATGGAAATGCTTATGGTTTTTGGCATTACACCAGTAATGGTTCTAACCCAGATTCCACGGGATTAATAGTAAATGAAGGAGCAAGTCAAACACTTTCTCTAAGAGTGAAATTTACTGTTCCCGCAAATTATGGTCTATATTCTTGTATTTGGAATACTCAAGAGGTAGACAGTATTGGAAATATTATCCAAACTTTAGCCCCCTCGGATACGATAAATCTTAGCTATTCAAATTGCGGCTTGTTTGCCATTGATAGTTTACAGATAAACGATATTACATGCTATGGTAGTAATGATGGAAGCGCATCAGTTTACAGCATTACAGGTGGCTTTGGCAATTACACTTATCAGTGGAGCAATGGTGATACTCTCTCAACAGCCTCTAATCTATCTGCTGGAAATTATTATGTAATTGTAAGTGATATTTATAGTGGATGTCAAGATTCTATAAACTTTGATATAATTGAAGCAACTCCAATTCAACTCAGTATCTCAGGTACTGATGTTAGTTGTAATGGAGCAAGTGATGGGACTATCTCTGCATCAGTGATTGGAAATGGATTGTTTAGCTACAGCTGGAGCCCTGCCCTTCCAAATGGGTCATCTCAGTCTTCTTACTCAAATCTTTCAGCAGGCACATACACTTTAACAGTTTATGACTCTGTTTGTAATTTATCTATTTCTGATTCATATACAATCAACAATCCTGATTCACTTGCATATTCAATATCTTCATTAGAAAATAGATCTTGTGATTCCATAAGTTGTACAGGACTTATAGCAGCAAATCTTTCTGGAGGAACTCAGCCTTATCAATACCAATGGAGTAATGGAGACAGCTCACAATCAATTTCTAGTCTTTGTGCAGGATCCTATTCAGTAATCTTGACAGATGCTAATTCTTGTCAAACATACTACGATACAATAACGATTATAGATACTGTAGGTATTGCTAATTTATCTATTGCAGGAACAGATATTAGTTGTTATGGGTTAAATAATGGAATGGCCGAAGCAGTTGTAAGCTCTGGAGCAAGCTATGGAAATGTATCTCTCTTAAATTATTGCGGATCTGGAGCATATGTTTCTGCTAATAGTGTCAATGTTGCAGAAGTAAGATTAATTGGAGATAACGGAGATAATATTGCAAACAACACATCTTCTTATGGTGATACCTATGAAGATTTTACAAATCAATTTGCTAGCTTAACACCTAATCAAACTTACACGGTAACTGTAGAAATTGGAACAACAAATCCAAATCATCTGATAAATGAATTTGCTGGAGCAAAAATCTATGCCGATTGGAATAGCGATGGCGATTTCTTTGATGCTAATGAAGAGCTTGGAGTAATAAATGTCGATACCGTTCCTTTTATAACAGATATTACTTTTACTGTTCCAAATACATTATCTGGATACGTTACAAGATTAAGAGTTGCTATGCAAGAAAATAACGATAGTATAATAGGCCCTTGTGATAGTTCTTACTTTGATCCTGCAACTCTAACATTTTTAGCTCCTGTTAGAGGAGGAACAGAAGATTACTCTCTAGTAGTAAATGTTTCGCAGCAACCAACTTTTATATGGTCTAACGGCGGGACTACACAAGTTATAGACTCTCTATCAGCTGGAACATACATTTGTACTTTAACAGATGAAAATAATTGTGTAGCTACAGATAGTGTTACAATTCATGAACCGACACAAATTATTGATAGCTTAACTGTTGGAACTATTATTTGTAATGGTGGATATACCTCAGCAACATTAAATATTATTGGTGGTACTCCCCCATATACTGAAAATTGGTCTACCAATCAAAATCAAATATATGCTGGAAACGTATCATATACGATAACAGACTCCTCTGGATGTCAATTGACAAATTCCTTTACAGTAAATCAGCCTAGTCCAACAGTATTAAATTTACAAATAGTTGACAGTATTAGCTGTAATGGTGCTAATGATGGTTCGCTTTTTGCTAGTATTTCTGGTGGAATTGCTCCATTTACATATTTATGGACAAATAATACAAACAGTGATAGTTTATATACAGATACCATTTCTAATCTTGGGCCTGGAAGATATTTTTGTACAATTACTGATTCTAACAATTGTGTCACCTCTTCATTAACTTCATTAAGTGAGCCTACCGCAATTATTATATTACAAACAAATACTAACGTTTTATGCTTTGGAGATACTAATGGGGTTACTATATTAAATATTTCTGGAGGAGATGGAAATTATACTTTAGATGCTTTTGGACAGACTCTTCCGCTTTTGGGAAATAATATTATAAGCTCCTCTCAATTTTTCCCTGGTGGTATTCCTGCAGGAACATATCCTTTCACTGTAACTGATGGAACCGGTTGTGTAAAATACGATACTATTGTTATCACACAGCCTGATATTATTTCGACTTTAAATAATATTACTAATATAAGCTGCTTTGGATTAACAGATGGATCTGTTACATTAAATATTTCTGGTGGTACACCACCATTTGTAGAAGATTGGGCAGGATATAATCCTAATGCTCTTGCTCAGGGTATTTATTCATTCACAATTACAGATGATAACGGATGTTTATTTTCTGATAGCATAACAATTATTGAACCTGATTCTCTTTACTACACAACAACTTCAAATAATATAAGCTGCTTCGGCTTAAGTGATGGAAATGCTACTATTAATATTTCTGGTGGAGTTGCTCCATACTCTCAAGATTGGGGATCAAGCTATCCTTTAGCATTATCCTCAGGCATGCACTATTACACTATAATTGATACTAACGGATGTAGTTTAAGTGATTCAGTATTTATTTCAGAACCTACAGCACTTTTAGTTTCAATATTTAGTACAAATGTTACTTGCTATGGTGGAAATAATGGAACAGCTATACTTTCAATTTCTGGAGGAACACCAGCATATACTGAAAACTGGAATGGATTTGATAATTTAGCTCTTTCTGCTGGAAATTATTTATACACTGTTTCCGATACAAATGGATGTAGCGTATCTGATTCAATAACTATAACACAATCTCAAGATTCATTAACCTCAACATTAATACCAACAAATCTAAGTTCCTGCCTAGTTTATGACGGGAGTATTGATCAAAGTATAATTGGTGGAACACCTCCTTATACTTATTTATGGAATAATGGTGATACCACAGAAGATATTAGTGGTTTAATGGCTGGAACATATTCTGTTACAACAACAGATACTAATGGATGTTTTACAACTGCTAGCATTTTTGTTGATCAACCCTCAGATAGTCTAAGTTTAAGTTTTACTACTTCTGATTACAACGGATTTAACATTAGTTGTTTTGGTGATTCTAGTGGTTCTATTGCCGCAAGCACAACAGGAGGATATGGACTAATCACTTATGCTTGGTCAACAGGAGACAGTATTTCATCTGTAAGTAATCTATCAAGTGGAGTGTATTCCGTTACCATTTCTGATACAGCAGGATGCTCATTAACAGATAGTATTTCTTTAAATAGTCCAAGTGAATTTACATCTACTTATTCTACAACTGATATTCTCTGTTTTGGGGACAGTACTGGATCAGCAACAGTAATTTTTTCAGGTGGTGTTGAAGATTATTTATTAGCCTGGGGGAGTTTTACACTGCCTTTATTAGGTGGTCAAAATACTTTTAATAGTGGTGCCATTATTCCTGCTGGAATTTACCCATACAGCGCAACAGATTTAAATGGTTGTCAGTTGTTTGATACAATTACCATTTATCAAGCAGATAGTTTATACACCTCTTATACATTATCCAATTATAATGGATTTAATATCTCTTGCTTTGGCGGTAGTGATGGTCAAGTAAGTCTTAATGTAGTTGGAGGAGCTAGTCCTTATTTTATTTATTTTAATAATTCGCAATATGTAGGTCCTAATCCAACTATTACAGGACTAAATCAAGGTACATTTCTAGATTCAATAGTTGACTCTCATGGATGTATTTACACGGAAAATATAAGCTTAATTGAACCGCCAAGATTTACCTCTACGATACTACCAATTAATAATGCAGATTGTTATGGATCATGCAATGGGAGTTTAACAGTTCTGGCTGATGGTGGAATTTCTCCTTTTAATTATATTTGGAATAATGATTCTACATTAATTTCAGATACAGCAGATAATTTATGTGCTGGAACTTATATAGTAATTGTTGAAGATCAGAATGGATGTCAGGCATCATCTTTAGATTCTATTTCTCAACCTAACCAAATTCCTATAGTTTTAGACTCTATAACTAACAATACAGTCTATGGCGGAAATATTGGAAATATTTATATTACCCTAAACGATAGTAGTACTACAGTTTTATACAACTGGACAGGTCCTAATGGATTTAGTGCAAACACTGAAGATATTAGCAATTTATACTCTGGCACTTATATACTAAACACAACAGATTCTCTAGGCTGTTCCATAGATACATTTATTGTTGACCAACCTCTTTCCTTATCTGCTTCATTAGATTATATTACAAATAATATTTGTTGGGGAAGAAGCCAAGGAGCAATTTCAATAACTCCCGATGGAGGAGACTCAGTATATACTTATCTATGGACAGGACCAAATGGATTTACCTCAACAGATGAAGATATTGACAGTCTTATTGCTGGAACATATACTATAGAACTTTCTGATTCTACAAATACAATTACCTATAGTTTTGATGTCTTAGAAAATGATGAAATAATAGTATATTCAAATAGTTCAATAGCAGATTGTTATGATGGCTCTGCAATTGTTACTGCATATGGTTTTGGAGGTACTCCTCCCCTAGAAACTTATTGGAGTAATGGAGACACTGGAATTTCTACCATATTAGTTGTGGGAACACATGCTGTAACTGTTATGGATGTTTATGGATGTAATTCTACAGATTCTGTAACTGTAGAACCAGGTGATTCATTAAGCATTTCAACAAGTTCTACTATGGTTAGTTGTTATGGGTTAAATGATGCCATTGTCTCACTAAATGTTTATAATGGAGGAATTGCTCCCTATCAATATTCAAATGATAGTGGAATTACTTATCAAAGTTCTAATATATTCTATAATCTATCTCCAGGGATTAATACATTTACGGTTATTGATAATAACGGATGTTTAAATACAGTAAGTACAAATCTAACTCAACCTTTAGAGCTCGGTGTGGACGTAATATTTACCAACTTAGTGTGCTTTAATGATTGTGATGCAACAGCTACAGCAATTGTAGATAATGGAACTCAACCTTATTCATACGAGTGGACAGATCCAAACCAACAACTCAACCAAACAGCAATTGGTCTATGTGCAGGAACATATAATGTTACCGTTACCGATGCTAATGGTTGTGTGGCAACAGAATTTGTTGGAATTATTAATCCAGATCCTATCATTGTAAATATCTGGCAATATGAAGATACGCTAGAAGCAACTTCAGGATTTGTTTCTTATCAGTGGTTAGACGAACAATTAGATCCAATCAGTGGTGAGACCTCTAATCAATTTTCCCCAACTCAATCTGGAGAATACAGTGTAGAAGTAACAGATGCTAATGGGTGTACAGCGATATCATATGCTGTATCGTTTAACTATACTAGTATTTCTGAAAGTGAGGATTACCTATTAAATATTTATCCTAACCCAACAAGTAGTTTTATATATATTGATGAAGCAGCCAAAATTTCTGAAGTAGAAATCTTCAATGCATTAGGAGATAAAGTCCTGCATCACATAAATGAAATGAGTGCTAATCAATTGAAATTTAACCTGGCTAATAAAACTAGAGGCATCTATTTTGTTAAAGTTATAAGAGGAAATGAGCTTATAAATTATAAAATAGTCCTACAATAAATTTTTTACTAATTTGCAAACTGAAAAAGAACAAATAATAATATGCTAAAAAGAATACTATTTTCTGCACTATTTATCCTATTTATATTCAATAATAACCTTCTTGCATCATCAATTGACTCCTCATTTTTTTCTCACTTAGAAGCTTATGATTGGCAGCCAATTTCTGATGTTGAAAAAGTATTGCAATATGAAAAAGCTAAAGAGCTTACAAAAAGAACTCTTGACCAATCAAAATTAGCGGATGGTCACTATGTTGATGGAGTGAAAAAAATGAAGGCCAACGACTTTAATGGGGCAATAAAAGAGTTTAAGGCTGCTATGAAGAGATATAAAAGAGCAAAACTTAGTGATAATGCATTGAATTATATTAGAACAAATATGGCGCTATGCTATGCCTATACTGGTAATAAGCAAGATATAGTAGCAGCAAAAAGATATATTGACCTTGTGACTTCAAAAATAGAGTCTGATGGTAATTGGATGTACAACATGGCTATTGTAAAAAATAAAACCGGAGACCAGCTGGAGGCGACTAAAATATTAACTACCATTACTAAAAAAGAAGATAACTTCCAAGCCTATGTTACTCTTGCTGCTATATATGCCGAATCTGGAAATGATAAAGAAGCAGAGAAAGTAAAAAACAAAATGTTTAAAGCTGAAGATAAATTAAATCAGCAAAACACTAAAAATGTTTCTGCAAAAAATTCTAGTACTGTAAAACCAAAGAAAACTAAAAAGAAGAAAATAGTTGTAAACCCAAGAGGTAAAAAGCCTGATGTTGCCAATTTAAATATTACGGCAAAAGACGATCCTTTACAATTTAATAAAATTGAAAAAATTGATGATAGAAGTCTTATCCAAATTCAGCAAGGAATAGCAGAATACAATGATGGTATTACAGCGCTAAAAAATAAAAACTATAAGTCTGCACAGAATAAATTAAAAGAAGCAGAAAAAAGATTAAAGAGAGGGAAAATTACTGAAGATGGCCTAAATTTTTCTAGAGGAAACCTAGCTATTGCTCTATTAGCATCTGGCGAGAAAAGAGGAGTTGGTCAAGCAAAAAGATATTTATATAATATTACTCCAAGAATATATAAAGATAGAGACTGGGCCTATAACTTAGCCGTTGCCCACTATGATTTTGGGTCAAGATCTAAAGGAGCTACACAAAAAGATTTCCTAGAAAAATCAGTTAAGCTTTTTAAAACTGCTATTCAAATGGATAAACTTTTTTTAACAGCTTATGAGAATCTTGTGTATGTCTACAAAGCTATGGGAGAAGACGGTAAAGCCCTAAGTACCTATAAAGCATTTATAAAAAGTAGAGATAAACTACTAAATTCATTCTCAAAGGACGAACAAACAAAGCTTGGTATGGGAGTTCCATATGTGTTTAGAGTTAGATTAGGAACTTATGGCACATTTAATGCTCCTGTTGAACTTTACGACCAAGACTATTTGATTACTGTTCCCGTTAATGAGAAACAGACAGCCTTTATTGCAGGTATGTTTTATAATCTAAAGGATGCTCAGAAGTATCAAAAAAAGATGCAAAAAAATGGTTTTGAATCTGCTTCTATTGCTGCATTTAAAGATGGTGAAATCACAGAATTTTAAAAATCTAGAAAAGGATTTAAAAAGTTAGTTTTTATACCAAAAACAATATAGCTTGTTGTGTCCTGATTTGTCTTATTTCTAATATAGCAAGCTAGAAATGCTTTAGCAACTCTCAAGTCATAATTTACTTCTGCATAAAAGGTATGTAGTTGGGTTTTGATTCCCTGACCATTGTAATTACCATAAGAGAACTCCCCTCCTTCTCCAGAAGCCTCAAAATCTGAGATAAAAATATTTTGGCCATAGTGTGTACCAAGACTATCAGCACCATAAATAGCATAGGTATACTTGAGATTTGTAGCCCATCTTTTATATCTATGGTTAAGCATTATGATATTCTCTTTAAAATTAGCTCCTAGAGGATGAGCTAAGGCTTGGTTCATATGAGTGTAGTTTTGCATGGGATGCTTATGAGCATAGGTATAGGGTTGCGCCTGATTATACTCTGTTAAGAAATGGAATTCATGGTTCTTAAAACAAAACTCAGATTTTATTCCTAATTGATAAGCTAATTTATTTTGAAAGAATCCATCTCCAGTATTTTCATAACGATTAATATTCAAGTCATCAATTAAAAGCTGTCCATAGAGATTAATTTTATTCAATTGATATTTAATATTTAATCCCATTAAAGCATTATCAGGAGAATGTTTAGAAAACTCAACAGGCCTGTAAAATATTATTGGGTTTAGATAATGAACATCAAAGCCTCTTTCATAATTTTCATCACGAGATTGCCATATAATTCCTTCAAACATACCAATAGTAAGATTCTTATTGGCTTGAAAATCTAAATAATGAAAAGCACCATGTTTCTTCTGAGAAATATCAGAATCATATATATCAGAAAATGTTGTGAAATGGTTATAATACTTTACCTTCCAAAATTCTGTTAAAAATGTAAGAAATGGATAAGCCGAATGGTTATTAGACAACAACATAGATCTGTATCCATCTCCAAAAAATTGCTTTCCCTTTCCAAACTGTGTTGAGAAAAATTTATTAATCTTATAATTTGCAGTTAAAGAAAAATAGGTAAGCCTATCTTCTATTGGATTCATCCCAGGAAAAACACCAAGTGAATCAATATAATTAGATACGCTAGAGTTTAAATCATCATTAAGTTTTAAAATCCTTGAGGATACTTTAAATTTAGATGAAAAATTGAAATACAGGTCACTACCATAACCAAAAAAAGTATTGTTATTATCTTCATTAGTATTTAAAGCAGAGTGAGATGAGAGAAAAGGAACTATAGTGACTTGCTTTAAAGAATCATTATTATCATATCCAATTTCAATAATAGGTTGAGAAAACAAAAACACCGGAAATAATATTAGAAGAAGAATTTTTTTCATGTTTAAATAATAAATTGCTTGAAAGCAAATACTATGCTATGCAATACAACACTAATTCTAATAAGCTTTCTCATCCCCTTTGAAAACATCATAAATAGTTTTGAATATTATATTTATATCTAAAAAGAAGGTCCAATTTTCTATATACCAAACATCCCATTTTACCCTACCCTCCATTTCATTTAACTCTTTTGTTTCTCCTCTAAAACCTCTAATCTGAGCGGCACCTGTTATTCCTGGCTTAACTAGCTGGCGTACCATATACTTTTTGATAAGGGCAGAGTATTGCTCTGTATGTTTAATCATATGTGGTCTAGGCCCTACTATAGACATATCTCCTTTTAAAACATTAATAAATTGAGGGAATTCATCTAAACTTGTTTTTCTTAAAAATTTACCAATCAAAGTTATTCTAGAATCATTTTTAGATGCTTGTTTTAAATCTGCACTAGAATTTTGTCTCATTGATCTAAATTTATAACACCAAAATTCTTTGTTATCTAAACCTGATCTTTTTTGCTTAAATAAGACAGGTCCTGTAGATGAAACTTTTATTAAAAAACCAATTAATGGATACAACCAAGAAAGAATAAATACAATAACAGAAAAAGAGAAAAGGATATCAAAAAATCTTTTTGAAAGACGACTTAGATTATCCTTTAAAGGTTCCTTACGAAAACTAAGAACAGGAACATTATCAAAGAAATCAATATTTACTCTTCTAAGTGGAAAGCCTCGGAAATCAGGAACTACTTTAAATCTAATTAAATTTTGATCTGCAAAATCTACTAAATCTTGAATTTTTTCAGTGTAGGTCAAAGGCATCGTATAATAAATCTCATCTACCTCATTTTCAATGATAAAATCCTTAATCATATTTAGATTTTCACTTTTAACATTACTCTTAAAAGTCAGTTTATTTTGAGAGAATATACCAAGTAATTTTATTCCTAAAATATCATCAGAAAAAAAATAGTCATGTAACCCCTTAGCTACATCACCCCCCCCAACAATTATGACTCTATCATAATTATAACCATATTTTCTATATAAAAAAATAAATTTTATAAAAAGATATCTCCAGATAAGTACTAAAATAAAAACTCCAGAATATGTGATATATAAATGCTCTCTTGAAAATGGAGAATCGTCATTAAGAGAAAAAAGAATAGCTGCAATAACAAATCCATTAATTATACCAGCTCTTATAAGGTTAAAGAAAATTCTATCAACACGTTTTAATCTTCTAATTGAATACAGATCCAACATAAATGCAGTAAACATCCATATAAAATTAAAAATTACAAGTAAAAATATATATCTGTCATCAGAGATAAGAGAACCAAACTTATAATAATATGAAAGTAAGAAGGAAATATTTATTAAAATAATATCACCTACAAAATGGATGAACCAAAAATATCTAGAATAACCTTTCATTATAAACTAATAAAAACAAATATAAAAGAAAGTGAATGAGTGAGAAAATTAAATAGAAATTAACCGATTAGCTCTTTAAAAAAAGAAAGAAACCTTTTAGTTGTTGATCGAGCAAAAGAAGCCATAGGAAGAACAATAAAAAGAATGGCAAGAGATACCAAAACAATAAATGATAATGTAACATTCTCTCTAAGAAAAAAACAGATCAAAGTAAGTACTATAGAATACATAACAGCAAAAAAAGCTGCCCATCCATGATTAAAATCCTTATCTACTAAAAGATGATGTATATGATTTCTATCGGCAGCAAATGGTGAATTACCTGAAAATATTCTAACTAAAAAAACTCTAAGTGTGTCAACTGAAGGATATGCTATAACACATAGAATAAAAACAGGATTAATGGTTCCAAATGTGTCAACCGGAAAATTACAAAGTTTAATAGCAGAATAAGCAATAATTACTCCAATAACTAAACTGCCACTATCACCCATAAAAATTTTAGCAGGTGGTTTATTATAAAACCAAAAAGCAAATAAAGAACTAACACCAGCAAAGCATAAAGTTGCATCATAAAAATGATTACTAAGTAGAAATAAAATACCAAAAGAAGATAATATATATATACCTAAGCTAGTTGCTAGAGAATCTAATCCGTCTGTTAGATTAAATGAATTAATAATAAAAATAACAACAATCATCGAAAAAATAATTGAAACTAAATATGATAAATCATGAATTCCAAATAAACCATTAATACTTTCTATTCTTATATCACCATAATATGTTAGGCAAAATGCTAAAATTATTTGGATAGAAAATTTAAGTTTAGAAGAAAGAGTGGTTAAATCATCTGATAGACCAACTATAAACATAGTAATACAAGATACCGTAACAATGATATATGATAAAAATTTGTGAAAACTATCCAAATCTAAGAAAGGGGACTCTGAACTAATTTCTTGAATATAGAAACCTAATAAGAATAAATTAGATAAAAGAAGACCTATAAAAATAGCAATTCCCCCAATGTTTGGAGTGAACCCATCATGAGCATTTCTACCTCCACCTGGAGACAAAATTCTTTTTTTTATCGCAAGCTTTATTACTGAAGGCATCACCAGAAAAGTTCCAAAAAAACTTATAAGTGATGCGATTATAATAAAATTCATAATGTAAATATAGATATAAAACTACTAGATTGTATTAAGTATAAATACTTAGCTATGAAGATTCTTCATTATAACCATAACCATAACCATAATTATATGAATATTTATAGTTGTATCCATAACCATATCGATAGCCATAAGAATATCCATAAGAATTTTTCTCGCCAACACCATTTAAAATCACACCAACATTTGCATCAACTTCATCTGAGATTTTTTTGATATGAGAAAGCACTTCATTATCAGTGACATTACATCTAGTTAGAAAAATTAAAACATCTGATTTATTAATTAAAGATTGTGTATCTGCTACAAGTACTGTTGGAGCACTATCGATAATAATATGGTCATATGTTTTTTTAGCATCCTTTAATAGAATATCAATATTTCCATTATTTAATAAATTTAATGGGTTTGGAGGAAGTGGACCAGAAAGAAGAATATCAAGCGGTTGACTATCAAAAGGGTTTATTATATTTTTTTTCCATTCTGTTTTATTATCGACTAAAGAATCAACTAATCCTGGTACATTCTTCTGATAATCAATATATTTATGTAACTGGGGATTCCTTAAATCACAGCCAATCAATAGAACTTTATTACCAACAGACGAAAAACTAAGTGCAAGATTAAGAGCATTCAAGGTCTTACCTTCTCCTTTAATTGAGGAAGTTACTAAAATAACATTTGATTCAGAATCATTTTTCTGAAGATAACGAACATTCGACATTAACATTCTAAATGATTCAGATATTATTGAACGATCATCTGGATTTGTAAAAACTTTTTCAACTTCAGGTAAATCAAAGAATGGTATTTCTCCAAGAACATTTAATGAAAATTTTTCTAAATCTTCTCTTGAATGAACTTTATTGTCAAACATGAAAATTAAATACAATACCCCAAAAGGAATTATCAAACCTAATAAAATAGCCACAATAAATATAATATATGTTTTTGGGGAAATAGGAATTGGGTTAGAAATAGAATATTCTACAACTTTAATACTCGGCTCAGTAATAGCATAACTAACTTGGGCTTCCTCTCCTTTTTGTAGTAAAAATAAATAGAGTGACTCTTTAATTAGTTGATTTCTTTCAATAGCCCTAAGATTTTTTTCTTGATCAGGAAAATCTGCAATCGAATTCTCAATACCATTTAATTGATTTAAAAGTTTTTCATTTATAATATTTAGTTGTACAAGGTAATTATTTAATGAAAAGATAATGTTTTCTCTAATATCTTTTATAGAACTATTTAATTGCTTTACTGAAGGGTTGTTTGGTCCAGCACTTGAAATTAATTTTCTTTGTTCTAAAACTGCATTGTTATATGTTAAAATCAAAGAATTAATTTCCATATTTTCAATACCAATATTTGAAGGTAATAATTCGAAATCTAATTTTGAAAGTTCTTCTAATAAATTAGAAATGATAAAAATTTTATTCTCATTAGAAAAAATTCTTTCTTCAGATTTAGTATTTTTCTCTAATGAAATAGATGTGTTTGAAGTTAAATCAACTAAACCATTGTGAATTTTAAATATTTTTTTACCTATCTCAATAGAATCTAATTCTGAGGAAAGAAAAACATATCTTTCATTTACAAAATCAATGGTTCTTTTATGAATAAGTTGTCGATCTTCAATACCATCTTTATTAAAAACATCTATAATTTCGTTTAATACATTTCTGGAATATTGAGTATTTGAATTTTGAATCTTTAAAGAAATCATATCACTTTGCTTTCCTACTTGTGAAATAATAACTGACTCCTTCAGTGATGCAATTAACTCAGGGTTAGGAATAAAAATTATATTAAAACTAGTACCCAAAATTTCTTTCATTAAAACATTCGTAATTTCAAAAGGAAGGTCATGCTTATTTCCATTAGTAGAAAATTCAGTAAAGAAATACTCTTTACTATCATCAATATTCGTAACTAAAAATCCATTTTCTTCAAAAATCAAATTAAAAGATCTTTTAATCTTTATACTATCAGGGTGAATTTTAGAAGTGAATTTAAATGGGTAAGATAAAGTTTGAGAGGACATAATATCTCCAACTCCTTCAATATAAATATTTAAATCAAGGTTTCGAATAACCTTTGTTAAAATAGGCGAAGATTTAAGAATTTCTATTTCATTCTCAAGATTAATTTTAGAATTTGAAAATATATCTTCAGCAGAAGGCATTTCCATACTGCTTTGTTGTTTATCGAGTATTTGAATCTTGGCTGTAGTGTTATATACTTTAGGAGTATATCTATTAATTAAATAAGCACTACATAAAAAAAACAATATAGAAACTAAAAAATATTTCCAAAAAAAGAGGTACTTAAAAGTTTCTTTTTTTAAATCAAATTCGTCATAAGTTTGCTGAAAATTGGTATTAGTCATTTTATTAATTTCAGTTTAATAGTAATAATGTGATACTTAGCAATAAAGAAGCTACAGATGCAATAGATGCAGGACTACCAATAAACCCAGCACTTTTAACTTTACTAAAATTTGGTTTGACCATAATCACATCATTATTTTTTATGAGGTAATAAGATTGATTTAATAATTCAGATTTACTAAGCGATATATCATAAACTTTTCGCACTCCATTTTCTTCTCTAATTAAGGTTATATTTTTTCTTTTACCCGAAATAGTTATATCACCTGCATATCCTAGTGCTTGAAAAATATTTAAGTTTCTATCATAATAAGAAAATGTACCAGGACTTCTAACCTCTCCTAAAACAGTAAATTTAGAATTAATCCTTCTAACCTTAACATGTGGATTAGTAAGATGCTCTCCATCAACAAGTAGTTTTTTTATTCTCTCAGCTAATTTATTTTCACTAAGATTTTCAACACTTATATCTCCTAAGGTAGGATAATTTATGATCATATTTTCACTAACTACATAACCATCAATGTTTAATAAACTAATATTTTGTGATGCTGTGTTGTTTGAATATGTATTATATGGTAAAGCTGCCTCAGGAATAATAGTCTGAATATCAATTTTAAGAATATCTCCAGTTTCAATATTATTATTAAATGCTGAATAATCAACTTTATAGAAACTATTTTTAACAGAATCATTTAAATAAACAAGTTGGCTATTAGATGAACAAGATGCTAACATTAGCATAACTAAATTTAATAAAAAAAAATTTCTTATATGCAATATATTCATTTATAAAATCTTTAATGATTAATACAAAGTTAATGATTAATATCTTTTTATAATAAATATAATAAATACTTTTACTTATAAATACATTTATAAATAAAGCTGAGTGTTTTAAAAATTATTTAAATATTGTAAAAAATACTACTATATTTTTATCATTACTCTGTATAAAATAAAACATCATCTTCTTTTTTATTTATAAACTCGTGCTCAAGTGTTTTATTTAGACCCTCTTCTATTGAAAATGGTGCTTGAAAGGAATTGTGTGCTTTCGAAGCATCAAACTGGGTAGTCGCGCAAAATTTTTTCACCCTAACTGAACTTATTGAAAGTTTTTTGTTGGTGATGAAGGCTATTAAGTCAAATGTGAAACCACCTATTAGACCGAGTATATATGGGATTTTAATACTAGGTGACTTTATTTTCATTTTATTTTCTACGAGTTGAGTAAGTTCTTTCATAGAATAGTCAGGTTTATCAGCATAATTTAAAACATGATAACCTTCTTCATTAGTTTTTAATCGAGATTGGATTAAAGCAGTAATATTTCCGACATAAGCCATTGACTTTTTATTTTCACCTTTCCCAATCATCAAAAATCTTCCTAAAGAAATTTGTTTTAACAAATTATATACATTACCTCTATTCCTTTTCCCAAAAATAACTGTAGGGCGGAGAATTGTTATTGATTTATTTATAGGATTTTTAACATACCAATTATTAATTGCTTGTTCAGCCCCCCATTTACTCTTTCCATAATGATTAAAAGGGTCAATCTTATTATTTTCATTTGGATTATTTTTATTCAAACCATATACTGCAACAGAGCTTGTGAAAATTAAATTTTTAACATTATGCTTATCCATTGCATCTAACACATTTTGTGTTCCTTTTTCATTTACATCGTAATACAAAGAAGTAGGAGAAACATCATCTCTGTGTTCTGCAGCAAGAAGTACAACCTGATTTACACCTTTAAAATATATATCCAAATTAGATACATCTCTAATGTCATGTATAATTGTATTATCTACAAAGAAAGGGCTTGGGTTTTTATCCAAATTTTTAAATTCAGTTAAATTCAATCTAGACAATAAACTTGATCCAACAAAACCACTTCCACCAATAACTAAAATCATTTTATTATTTTTATTAAGTTTTCTATTTGAGCATCAAAATCTAATTCACTATTTGATATGATTTCACAATTCTGACAAAGTTTATCATATATTGTACTTGATTTTGAAATTCGTTGAATATTTTTTTCTAAAGCAACAAAGTTTTGAGGTTTACTAACATAACCTACACTCCAATCTTTTATCAATTTTGATGCCTCACCTTCACCAAGTAGCAGGATAGGGATATTTAGACTCACCAATTCAAATATTTTTGATGGGACTGCACCTTTTATATAGGTCTTCAATGGAACTATTGAAGCATGATATGTAGGTAAAATCTCTAACAATTCATGCTTTGGCAAACTCCCCTTATAATGAATATTTGAATTAGGATTGTTTTCTATAAACTTTAGAATTTTCAATAATTCGTTTCCATTTCCGTAAATATCAAATTGTATGTCTAACTTTTGAAAATCAATATTTTCTATAATATCAAAAACTCCCTGCGCTATACCCAATAATCCAGCATAAACAATTTTAAAGTCATTAAAATTCCTTAGATTTTTAATTTTATTTATACTTGGTATTGGAAGATTTCTGTAAAGCAAACTTGGTTTTTGAACTTTTTCAGCTACATGTTGAAGTATTTCTTTAGATTGACCTAAAATTAAATCAGAATTACGATAGTTAAAATACTCAATCCATTCCAAAAAAAAATAAAACCTTCCTTTTTTTATAACTTTTAACTCCAAAGCTGATAAAGGCCATAAATCTGAGACATTAAGGGCTATTTTTCTATTATAAACGTATTTAAATAGAAGTATTGACGAAAAAGAAATTAACAATGGAGAATTTTGTATTATTATCCATTTACTTTTTCTTATAGTACTTATTTTAAAACTATAACTCCACAAGGATATAGCAAATGAAAACATGCTCAAAATTCGTTTAAAAATATTTTTACTGTTAGAAGGGTGAATCCAAAATCTAAAAACATTAACATTTCCAGTTCTTTCTTTTATTTGAAATTTACCTTTATAATTTTTGAAAATTTTACCTTTTGGATAGTTAGGTAATGGAGTTATTATATTCACAATATCAAATTTGCTGGATAAAGCCTCAGACATATTTTTAATTCTACTAGAAGCTGCACCAATTTCTGGTGGAAAATAACTTGTTACGATTGTAATTTCCATAATCGAAAATTTTTAGAAATAGATATAATTTTTAACATTAAAGAAATTATTAAATATCGCCGCATTTCATTACCAGCTGGAGAGTTTTGCGGTATATTTCATGCGTTATTTTAATGCCTGATAAGAAATTTTGTCATTAAATTTATTTCATGCTAAGATATAAAAATTCTCTTAATGCCATAATTTCACTTCTAAATCCACATCATTTTTATATAAAATTAGTTGATAAAATTCTATTTTATCTGTTGAATGAGATTTCTCCACCTTTGCATTTAATTTAGGAGTTCTTTAGAGGTGTTAAATGCTTTCTTTACTAACTCTAATCTTAAGTAATCTTTTATTATTTGATCCATTATTTTTTTGGTAAAGTTACATAGTGATATAGTTATAATTTTACAAAAGTCTCCACTAAGGCATCACAGGTTTACAATTAAATATAAGTTTATGAATTTTTTTAATGAAAATGTATACTAGTTTTTAAGTAATCATCGAACTTAACCACAATTTTATAAGACATCACAGATTTATTAAAACCTTGAGATAATTTATATTTGTCAATAAATATATTGGAAGCTTTTTCAAAATTAATCACAATACCTAATGAATCTATTACGACAGTGTTGTTATCAATTTGTGATAAATTTATCGAAGAATGAAAATGAAAAAAAGCTTTTGATATATTATTTGTTGGTTTACTTATTTTATCAATTATAATAATTTCTTTTTCTTCCCAAAAAAATGACCTTTTATGTATAAGACCTATATTTAAATAGCCATCATGACTTGCTTCAATGCAATTTAATTTCTCAGCTAAATGATTTATTCTTGCTCTTTTTCCTACACGAAACCCTCCCCAAACTTGAGTTTGATCTTTTGATCCAATTTTTACTGTATTGTGAGAATGTGTTGACCTTTCTTCTTGCCTTGTATTATTTTTTTTATATGTAGAAATACCGGTATCAACAAAAATTGGATTACCATCTTTAATCAACTCAAAACTAAAGGTATCACTGTGCCCGTGTCCAGGCTGATAATCAGGGCCTACATTTCCAACATCGACAAATAATTCATAGCAATCAGAGGTAATTTTTCTGTAACCGGAATCTGAAAGTGATGTTTTTTGATTTATAATACCTATTTTTTTTGCATAAGAAAATAATTGGGTCGAGCTAGGTGCTATATTATATGTTGAATCATTAACCATAGGTATTTCTCCACTCTTATAGGTTATATTTTGAAGCCAAGAATTCATTAAACTTGCTTTGATAACTAAAAAGGATAATAAATCATCCTTTTTCCAAAAACTATTTAGCTTAATTAATTGAATACAGTCTAATAATCTTGAATAAATAATCTGATGATACATAGTAGAAAGCTCAAAATGAGCACCATCTTTTAAAATTTGTTCGTTTAATTCTAAAATGAGAAGATCCTTAGACTTAATATATATATTTTCATCTTGAAAGTAATAAGCACAAAATAATAAAGAAAATGCATTTTCAAGTAAATGATTTCCTAACAAATGATATTCAAGGTTATTATATAAAAAATTACATTCTCTAAATAGAAATTTATTAATGTAATCATTTTGGATTTTATGTTTACTCAAAAATTTTATCCAATTTATCGACCTTAAGGAAGTCGGATAAGGTTCTTTACCATCCTTTAAAATAGAATCATTTTTCACATACTTATGAACTAAATCAAGCCCAAGTTCTTTTGACATATCTTTTTGATTTAAAAAGTCAAAATAGTTGAGATTATAAGTCCAAAGTTTTCCATATTTAGAGCAATTCCAATCAACTTGATTCAAAAATTGGTGTTCAATATTTAAAAAAGTAAAACTTTTATTACTTGATGAGTATGAAGAGTTGTGAAATATACTACACTCCCAATTAAGGTTTGCAATTAAATCATTATATTCAAAATTATTAAAATAACAGATAAATCTGTTCCTAATAAAGTAAAATATCCGATGATAAATCTGAATAGGTTTGAGGAATTTTATAGTATTTATGTATAATTTAAATAATTTTAAATCCATCATTTATTTTTTTAATTATTTCTTTTTTACTTAGAAAGTAAGTCCCATCTACAAAACCTTTGAGATTTCTGAAATAAAAAGGAATAGAATTAAAAGATTTGTCAATATTTTTTGTTAATTCAATTTCAGGATACCTTAATAATCTAGACATAAATAAAGGATACTTTTTTTTAATCTTAAAAAGTTCAACCCAATTTAAGCCATCTAAACTTCCATATACATATACAAAAGACTGGTTATTTACAAAACTTGGTTCTAAGGCTGTCGATGCTAAAAAAATATTTTGATACTGACATAGATGAAATATACTACCATGTACACTTAATTTAGATTTGATATTTTTTTTTCTATCTAAAAAGTAGATGTAATTTTTTTGTTTTGGAGTATCTGTTGAAATTATATATCCATCTTTTGTAGGAATTATATCAATAGATCTTGAAAACTGACTTCCTTGAGAAATAATTTCAAAATTCTTAAAATTAGAATCAAAAGATAATATTTTAGATTCCATATCAGTGTCACCTGTTAAAACAATATATTTATTCACATAACTGTCGTAAATAATGTTGTGAATATGCCTAATTGATCCTGGCTTAAAAGTATAAATTGATTTCCATTTTGATTTGAAATTTTTGCAGAAAATTTTTACTCTAACTCTATCATTATTATTAAAGTACTCTCCAAAT
>JAOHSR010000010.1 GCA_028122735.1 Flavobacteriales bacterium | reverse complement strand
ACTATTTCCTCCAAAATCAGAAACTGTATAATCAACAGTTGTATCGTCCCATGTAATTGGTAAATCAATCTGGGATAGTGGCTGACCAGATCCCCCACCTATTCCATCACATGATTCCCATGGTGATGAAAATGTAGTGTCACTATTTATTACTGCCAATCTATTAACAAAACCCCACCCATTAGGAGCACTAGGATCATAGTTTATAATTATACAAGAAAGATTTGAATCCAACTCCTCTTGAATACTCCAATTATCAGCAGAATATTTCCACTCAATAGTATCTTCAGAGAAAGATGTAGTGAATTGCCAAATACTATCTCCATCAGAATCAGACATTTGCCAACAATTACCGCACCAACTATTAAAACCTCCATTCACTTCTGGTGTTGTGTAAGGATCAGTAACTCCTCTCATATCAACCTCAAAAGTTACGTTATAAGATGAGGGACCTGAATTACAACCACTACATGAACTCCAGCAAACAACCGGAAGAGTTGTATCTCCACTAACAGTTAACATTCTATTAGTGTATTGAGTATTTCCATTTGTACAGCTATCACCAGAAAATAAAGACTCTTGTATAGTCCAATTATCTGCAGAATATTTAAATTCATAAGTTCCATTAGCTAAATCTATAGTAACATCCCATATATTATCACCATCAAGATCTGACATTGCAGCGCAGTTTCCGCACCAGCCATTAAAAGTTCCGTTTACTTCAGGAGTTGTAAAAGTTGCCGGATCAACAGTATTCATGTCTACCTGAAATGTTACGTTATTTTGAGAGTTTGCACCTAAATAAAAAATGCAAGTAAGAATAAGAATTAGGTATTTATTTTTCATGATTATGTTTTGATTTATCTTCAAATATAATACTTAGTGAGCAAAACACACTAAGATTAGTGGTGAATTTACACTAAGTAAGAAAGATTCTTATTTATTTTTTAAAATAATAGGTGAAAGTTTTTCTTTTAATTCTAAATATTCTTTTTCACTAATTAATCCTAAATCAAAAAGATCTTTTTGTTCTTTTAATTTTATAATTGCTTCTGATCTCGTTATTGGCCTATTAGAATTAATAATTTCTTCATACTCTAGCGCTTTATCTATATCAATAATAGTCCTAAAAGAGCTATTTGCTATGGTAGATAAAAAGGATCCTGAACCAGAACCTTTTTTAGGATTCTTTACATACAAACTTATATACAGTGGTTGAGATTTTCTACTATTCCAAAGCTTGTACTCATCACTTGTTGAATGGGTAGAAAAAATAGACTGAACTACCACTTTATCTCCAGAGAAATGATGTGGTAAAAATTCGTAATCATCATGATTATTTCCTCTTCGTTTATCTTTTACAACGTAAGAATATTTATCATCAAAAATATATTTTTCTTTATTTTTCTTTGCTTTACCAAGTACTAAAGTATCTCCAACCTTTATAACATTACCATATTTTGTAGTATAAGATTTTAGCTTGGTATAGTTCTTGATTTTTGAAAAAAACTCGACATTATTAGCTTGATCATAAGTTAAGTTTAAGTCTTGTGAAAAAGCAAAGATTGGTAGTAGAAAAAAAGTGATTATTAAACGCATATAATTTATTTAAATTTCTTTCAAAATTAAAATTTAAAAAAATAAAATAAAGTAAATTTGCAGTCCTTTAAACAATAGTTATTAACTATAAATATTTAACCCAAATGCAAGATAATAAAAGGAAAATCCTAAGAGGCTTACTAATAATATTTGCAGCATTTATTTTTATAAAGCTTATAATGAGTTTTAAAAAAGACACAAGTATTAATGAACTAACTGAATCAAAAAGACTTGTAAGCACTGAAATTGTCAAACTAGAAAAAAATATAATCTCCGTACCTATATATGGAAAGTTATTCTCTTTAAAAGAAATAAATATTGTAGCTGAAGCAAATGGAATTTTTTATGGGCAAAAATTCAAAACTGGAATGAAATTTTCTAAAGGGGATACTTTAGGATATATCAAATATGATGAAATTGAAAGTAACTTAAATAGTCAAAAAAGTAATTTACTAAATCAAGCATCAAAGATTGTCTCAGAAATTAAATTTGATTTTCCAGATTCTTATCAACCTTGGTCTAATTTTATGAATAAAATTAATTTTAATGATCCTCTTCCAAGATTACCAGAAATTAAAGACAAAAAATTAAAAAACTATTTATCAGGCAAAAATTTCTTCAATTCTTACTTTACAGCAAAATCTACTGAAGATAGACTTAATAAGCACTTAATTATTTCTGAATTTAATGGCACCTTAAGTCAAGTAAGTATAAAGTCTGGTACAGCTGTTATTTTTGGCCAAAAGATTGGAAAATATCACAATCCAAACATGCTTGAATTTGAGTCAAATACAAGTATAAAAAACACTCTTCTTCTCAAAAAGAATATGCAGGTAAATATCAAAAGTGATGAGTATCCAGGAGAAAGAAGTGGTTATGTTTCAAGAATTAACAAAACCTTAGACCCATCATCACAAAATATGAGTGTATTTATTGAAACTAATGATGATGATCTTTATAATGGCATGTACGTTTATGGAAATATAATTGTTGGTGAGGAAGATAACACCTTTAAAATCAAAAGAAATCTAATTAAAGAAAACAATGTATTAACTATCGTTGACAACAAATTATTATCAACTGAAATAGATGTAATTCAAATTTTTGAAGATTATGCAATTATTAGAGGTTTAAAAAATAATGACAGAGTATTAAATGAAACAATTAAAGGATCATACAGCGGTATGGAGGTAAAATTTAATAAATGAGAAATCTAATAAAATATTTTGTTAAGTACCCTGTATCAGCAAATGTTATAATGCTACTAATTATAATTTTTGGATGTATGGGTCTATTCAATTTAAGGAAGACCTTCTTTCCTGAGAGAACTGCAAAAATTATAATTGTAGATGCAGTTTTTCCTGGTGCTTCCCCATTGGAAATTGAACAGATGGTAACTCTAAAAATTGAAGATAATATAGATGGAATTACTGGAATAAAAAGAATTACATCAAAATCTCTTGAAAACGTTAGCAGTGTTATTGTTGAAATTGAAAATAATGCAGATAATCAAGTAGTGACCCAAGATATTAAGAATGCCATTGATAGAATTAACTCTTTCCCAGATGATATGGAATCACCTTCAATCTCTTTAATGGAAGATCTTAATCCTGCTATTTCTTATGCTATAAATGGTGATGTATCATTAAATCAATTAAAAAAGGCAGCAGAAGAAATTGAAGATGATTTAAAAGCAATGGATGGTGTCTCTAAAATTAGAATTTCCGGATATCCTGTTGAAGAAATGGAAATCTCTGTTAGGGAAAATGACTTAAAAAAATATGATTTATCATTTCAAGATATAAATAGAGCGATTTCAAGTGAAAACATTGACATTACTGGAGGAACAGTTAGGAGTAGTGATGAAAATTTCATGATTAGAAGTAATAATAAAAAATACAATGCAAATGAAATTTCAGAGATTGTTGTTAAAAAAATTAATAATAGAATAATAAAAATTAAAGATATTGCTACTGTTAGAAGAATTTGGAAAGATGTATCAAACAGAAAATTCTATAATAAAACTGCAGGAGTTGTAATAAATGTATTCAACACTAACAATGAAGACATTAGTGTTGTTGCGGGAAAGACACGTGCTTACTTAGAAAATTTTAATAAGATTAATAAGAATATAAAAGCAGATATCATTGTAGACAATTCTATTATTATTGAACAAAGAATAGCCCTACTCACAAAGAACGGAGTTATTGGATTTATTCTAGTTTTATTAATACTAACATTATTTTTACATCCTAGTCTTGCCGGATGGGTTGCAGTTGCAATACCAATCTCTTTTGCTGGCATGTTTATTCTTGCCTCATTCTATGGCATCACATTAAATGTCATTTCACTTTTTGGAATGATAATTGTTATTGGAATTTTAGTTGATGATGGGATTATTATTGCTGAAAATATATATCAAAGATATGAGCAAGGTGAGGATCGTATAAGTGCTGCAATAAATGGAACACTAGAAGTATTACCAGCTGTATTTTCGGCAATTTTAACTACAATCGTGGCTTTCTCATTGTTTTTCATGCTAGATGGAATGCTCGGTGACTTCTTTCCAGAGATGGGATTTGTTGTAATAGGAACATTAATATTTTCTTTAATTGAAGGAGTAATTATACTTCCTACCCACATAGCTCATTCTAAAGCTTTAAAAGGAATTCAACCACCAAGTAGATTAAAAAGAATAATAGATAAAACAACTAGTGTTCTTGAGAGTCTTAAAATAAACTACTACGCTCCTCTTTTAAGATATACTATAAAAAACCCATTTACTATAATTTTGATATTTATATGTAGCTTGGCAATAACTGTAAGTGCAATGAGTGCAGGCTTAATAAAATCAACTGTATTTCCTAACATAGAAGGAGAAAGTATTATTGTAAATCTAAAATTTGAAGCCGGTTCTTCTGAAGAGAAAACTAAAAAATGGATTAACTACATAGAAAATAAAATAATCCAAAAAAATAATGAAATAAGTAAAGAATTTAATGATGGAAATTCTCTTGTAAAAGCAATTGAAAAAACAATTGGAAACACCCAATCTGCTGACCAATGGACAATGTCAACAGCCCAAAGCTCTGAAAAAAGTTATTTAAATATAATCTTGATTCCCTCTGAAGAAAGATCCATTGGAACTTCTGAAATTACTAATTTTCTAAAGGAGGCAGTTGGAGAAATCCCTGGAGCTGAATCCTTAACTTTTGATATTGAAAGTCCATTTGGAAAAGCAATTAGCATTGCATTGTATTCAGAGAATAATAATGAACTGCTAAGCGCAACTAAAATATTAAAAGATTACATGATCAATCTCAATATGATGAAAAACATTGAAAGTAGTGATCAAAAAGGACTAAAAGAAATAAAGCTGAAACTAAAAAACAAGGCTTACCAAATGAATCTTTCTACTGCACAAATTCTTAACGAAATAAGAAATGGGTTTTATGGCTTTGAATCACAAAGATTACAAATAGGAACTGATGAATTGAAAATATGGATTAGGTATGATAAAGAAGATAGAAACTCAATTTATGATCTAGAGAACATGAGAATCAATATTATGGATAACAATTATCTTGTTAGTGATTTAGTAGATATAAAAATTGAAAGAGATCTACTAAGTATTGATCATCTAAATGGAAAAAGATCAGTTCAAATAGATGCTGATTTATTAAATCCTAAGCTTGATAATCCAATTACAATAACAGCTAATCTTGAAGAATATATAAATTCTAACATAAAATCTATTTATCCTTCAATTAAACATTCTGTTGAAGGACAAATTAGATCTCAAGCTGAAACAGGTAAATCACTAGGTTTTTCTGGGCCTATTGTACTTATATTAATGCTAACCATAATATTATTTACATTCAGAAGCCTACTTCAAACATTTGCCGTCTTTATTTTAATACCATTTGGATTTATTGGTGTTGGCTGGGGACACTTTATACATGATTTTCAGTTATCTATGTTTTCATACTTTGGAATGATTGCATTAATAGGAATTTTAGTTAATGACTCTCTTGTGTTTATTAGTAAGTTTAACAAAAACCTAAAGGAAGGCTTAAAATTTGAAGAAGCCTTGACTCAAACAGGACTATCAAGATTTAGACCTATTATTTTAACCTCAATAACCACTGTGGCAGGCTTAGCACCATTAATATTTGAAAAAGAACTACAGGCTCAGTTTTTAATTCCTATGGCAATAGCAATTGCATATGGGTTAATTCTTGCAACGCTATTAACATTACTATTTCTTCCAGCTTTCTTAAAAATTACAAATAGAATACGATTTACTAAGGAGTGGATTTTTTCTGGCAAAGAGCTAAGTGAAGAAGACAGAGAACCCGCAATTAAAGAAATGAAATATGAAAAAATTTAAATTTCATAAAATATTATTTTCAATAAGTACTGTTTTTTTACTTATTAATTCAATTTACGCTCAAGATGTATTAAGCATAGAGGATGCATTGTCAATAACTCTTAAAGAAAATATTGACATAAAAATTAAAACTAACGAATTAAATCAAGCAAAAAATTACGAAAAAGTTGGTGTCTTAGGAACATTACCAAAATTAAATATCAACGGTTCAATTTCAGAAAATGAAGGAACTTCGAGTATAGAATTTGCTACAGATGATTTTCCTAAAATTGAAGATGCTAAATCTGAATCAAAAAGCATTAATGGTAATGTAGAATTTAGTTACAGTCTTTTTAATGGTTTAGGATCTATATATACATATCAAAAATTAAAAAAACAAAGTAACTTAAAGTCTACGGAGTTATTACTTCAAATTGAGCAAGTATTAATCAGAACTGCAAAACAATATTATGACATTGCATACCTTCAAGAACAAAATAAAATATTGACTGAAATTTTAGGTGTTTCCGAAGAAAGATACAAAAGAATTAAAGTTCAAAATGAATTTGGAAATGCATCAAAATTAGATTTATTAAGTGCAGAAATAGATCTAAATAAAGATAGTGTTAATGTGATTAATTCTAAATATGAACTTGATATTGCTAAGGACCAATTAAACCTTTTATTAAATAGAGAATTAACAACTGACTTTAAAGTAGAAAATAAAGTTGAAATTAATAGTAATTTGGATTATCTAGAACTTAGCAAGGAAATTATTGAGAATAACAACAATATTATATTTCAACAATACTTAATTGAAATTGCTAAAAAAGACAAAAAAATAAATTCTGTATCCATATTACCAAAAATTAATTTTTCTGCTCAATATGGATATAATAACACTGAAAGTAACACCAGCTTAGTTTTAGATCAATCAAGTTTAGGACTAACAGGATTTATTAACTTTTCATGGGATATTTTTGATGGATTAGCAAGAAGAAAAGTAAGTCAAAATATGCAAATTCAGATAGAATCAAATATCTTAGAACTTTCAGCTATACAACAAAAAATAGAGAAAGAATTCAATTCTACTTTTCAGCAGTATTCAAATAGTATTAATCTAATAGAAATAGAAAAAAGAAATCAAGCTACTTCAGAAAAATTCTTTGAAAGAGCTAAAGAACAATTTTATCAAGGTCAACTTAGTAGAAATGAATTTAGATTAGCTCAAGTTGATTTAAGTATGTCCAAAAACAAATTAAATCAAAGATTATATTCTGCAAAAATTGCCGAATTAAACTTATACAGATTATCTGGAAAAATTTTAGATCAAACTAAATAAAAAATTATTTTAAATACTTTTTTACCCATGAGATATAGTCTATAACTGTAGTTCTTGAAGGATTTACTATATCTGAGTGATTTTTAATAAAAACACTGATTTTTTCTTGAACTGATTTATTGTCAGTAATATCATTAATAATAGAAACTAAATCTTTATCAACAGTATAGTTTTTATCTTTTAATAATTTTTTATAGCAAGAGAATAATGTTTTCAACTTTTCTTTTGCTGATACAAAATCTTTAAGTTCAACTTTTAAAATGATTTGTAATAGATAAACTTGAAACTGGAATACATTATCTAAATTCACAAAATCATGCTGAAGAACTAATCTGGAAATGTTTTTCTGTGCCAGTTTAAATTGTTTCGTTTGAAAATAAATAATTGAAGTATTTAAATATATAAATGAGGAGTAAGCAGGAATACTTTTTATCACCTCATTCTGACTAGCTTCTTTTAAAACTTTTAAAGATTTTTGTTTATCTGTTTTACCGTAATTAAGAACTAAAGCGTTATAATAATAAAACATATACTTATCCTCTAAAAAAGCATCATACTCACTCATAGCTTCTCTTAGTTTTGCAGCATATTTTAAAGAAAGATCATGTTGTTTGTTTTTATAGGAGCAATTTACCAAATAGGTTAATAAAGTAAGTTTTTCTTCATGATTATTTCTATTAAAAAAATTTTCTTTATTAAATTTCTCTAAACTAGTTAAAAGAAAATCTTGGAGAGCCAGAAACTCTCCATTTTGAAGAAGAATCCTTGAATACATCTTAAATAATCTAAGTTTAAACCTTGGACTATTTAATAAAATTTCATTTTGTCTAGTCTCCGTAAATTTTTTATTTATAATATTAGTTAATGAAGCTTCAGATTTAGAGAAATTCTGTTTTGTTTTTATATCATACATTATCCGAGCAAGCAGAATATCTATCTGATCAATTTCTCTGAGCATATTAATATTATATTCTTTAAGCTTTATATAATTTTCAATATCAATGGATATTAACTCATGAGAGAGCTCAATTATCTCAGTATATATAATAGATAATAATTCATATAGCTCTTCATTTATGGCAATTTTTTCTGCTTTTAGTAAGTAATTAAAACTGAGCTGTAATTCTGCCCTATTTTTAAAAACTCTAGCCAATAAAATATAACTAAAGGATGAGGATTGTTTATCCTTTGAAATATGCTGCCAAGTCATAGAATTATTTAAATCGTTATAAATCCTATTCTTTAGTTGGTAGTAATTATTTGAATTTGAAATACTTAACTTTTTAAGAATTTCCTTTGTAGAATGATCTTTATGCTTGCCTTTTTTTAGAAAATTAAATAGCTCTTCGTCCTTCCTAGATTTATTTTTACCAGATGACGTCCTATTTATAAATAACTTATAAAAACGTATTTCATCTTTTGTTAATGAATCTATTATTTTTTCTAAATCTTTCAAAATAAAATTATTTGTCTAGTAAAATATATTTCTTCCCATCTCTAATATACATAGAACCTATTGGCAATGTTTTTATTGAATGATGTTGTCTACCGTAAATATCATATATAATTCCATCTTCAATATTTTCTAAAACAATATTATTTGTATATGTAGAAGAATTTAAAACGTGAATAGAAGTTGAACTAGAGTCGGTATTAATAGGTATAATTGAAGAAGGCCAAATAACAATTAAATTATCACCTGCTTGCAGCAATGCAACTGTTGTTGCTGGCATATTTTGCATGCTTTGGATATTAACACTTATAGAATCATTTGGTGCAAAACCAAGTAATGAAGGATTTATGGTTATAGGAAGCTGATAAATAGAATTAGGATTAATTACGTTAGAACTAACATTGTGACTTCCATACCATAAATCTATTGGTGTTGTAATTGTAAAGGATCCTGTATTTACTAATATAACATGAATATCAAAACTTTGGCCATAAGAAATTGTATCTTCACTGATGTAAGTTTGAATATCAATAGCGTATTGTGCATCTACCTTATTACTAAAGATAGATGCACAAATTACTAAAACAAAAACAAATGATTTACAACTCATACTTATTTAACTAATTTTTTTTCGGTTGATCCGTCATCATACATATAAAATAATACCACGTTCTTTTTAAATTCAGTCTCTCTACCCATTATGTCAACAATTTTTAAAAGTTTTCTCTTAGATACAGCTTGACCTAAATTATCAAGTCCTGTTGTTCCAGGCTGAGAGGTTCTAAGTGCAATCCACGATCCTCCATCAAAGAAAACAAGTGTTGGATATAAGCAAATTGAACTCATTCCAGTACTATCAATAATTGTAAGTTCTAAAACATAAATATTAGTATCTCCAATAGCAATTTCAAAAGATGGAGTACTACTTGTAGAAGTATTTCCTGTTATACCAGAAAATGTAAATTCTGTCCAATTATATATAGCTGGTCCAGAATACCCTAAACTTGATAGGTTAGTTCCAAGGGTTATTGAATCAACAGTAGATCCTATCACTGAAACATTTAAAGAATCACAGAATACATTTGACCAACTGTTTGAACATGCTGCCTGACATTGAGCTAATGATGTATAGAGACCAGTACCCGTTCCTGGATCAAAACATCCAAAGATAGGATCACATACAAAAGTAGGTGTTGGTGGTGTACCACCGATTACCCATGCAGTTCCATCCCAAACTAACCAATCACAAGATTGACAAACACTTCCTTGAGGTGGGGAAACCCATAAGTTGTGTTGATATAAACTATCATACAAATAGGCATTATAACAAACATATAAAGAGTCTGAAGGAAGACCATTAGACCCAACATTTTGAACTGAAAACGTTGAAGGAGCGCCTTGCCATATCATAGGATAAAGACCAATATTTATACCGCCTGCATCAAAAACATCCCAAAATGATAATGAATCAATTAATTCAGGAAATAAATTATTATTATTTAAATAAGCTGATTGAAAAGATGGAGTATTATAATCATTATTGGCTTCAAATATGTCCATTTGACTACAATCAAAAGTTAGGTTTAATGAGCCATTATAAGTATAAGATGTTGTATATACACAACCAGTTGAAGTAGTTACAGTACAAGTATATGTTCCAGCAGATGTTGCTGCTGTAGTTTGGTTAGTATCTCCATTTGACCATAGATATGTATCAGCATAATTATTACTACATCCAGGACTACCACCAACACTATAAGTCCAGTTAGCTGTAAGATTATTACCAGATGCAGCTATTTGCAAATCTCCGTAGTTACATGGGTTAATTAAAATATATACTGGAACAGAATCAATATCCTGACAAAAATTAAAAATTGTAGAATCAAGATATGTTACAGACAAAGTAGCATATGGAGAAGTAATATTAGATAAATCTCCATAGGTATGACAAGGGTTTTGAAGTGTTGATGTAGTACCATCTCCAAAATCCCATAGATAAGATACTGAGTAATTAGTTGAGAAGTTTGGAGATACTGTAGAGCTATCAGAAAAATTTACAGTTCCACTTGCTCCATTATCACTTATTGGATTTGAATTACACTGAGCCTGAACGTTTAAAAAGGCAATTACAGTGAAAAGAGTTAGTATTAATTTTTTCATTTTAATTATTTAATTTTAATTATTATTAGTTTAAATAAGTTAAACACAGTTGTGTTTTTTAATCCGTTAGCAAAAGTAAACTAATAAGAGCTCCAATGTATTACAAAAACTACAAAAACTTACACATCCAGACTGCAAATATACTTATTTGCTAGATAATTTAACTTATAACTCCAAAATTAATTTTAGTGAAATCTATCAATTGTTTTAAAATCAAATTTATAGATAGAATCAGAGATTAAACCCTTTGAAAATTCTTTAGAAAAATGGGGCGCATTTAAAACTCCACGCGCACCAAGACCATTAAAAACGCCTATATTATTAAACTCCTTATGCATACCAATAAGTGGCTCACGATCTTTGACTGTAGGCCGAACTCCTGCAACACTTGAAATTATTTCATAGTCAACATTTAAAACCTCATCTAGCTTATCCTTTAAAAATTGTTGACCATCTTTAGTAAGATTTTCTGTCAAATCATCTCTATTATAAGTTGCTCCAACAGTATATATATAATCATCGTTTGGAATAATATATATTCCTTTACTTATAATTTTATCAAAATTCTCAACCGAGGGTATTTTAATTTGCATTAGCTCCCCTTTGGTAGGAGCTATAGGTAAATAATCAAAAAATGGATTTTCTTTTATTCTAAAGCCATCACAAAAAACAATCTTATCTGCTTTTAAATTTTTATAAGAAACACTCCTATCATTAAACTCAGAAAAATTAAATTTTTCCTCCAGAAGCATTCTATTTTCTTTAAAATATTCTCTTGAAACAGTTAGAAACTCTTTTAGATCAAGGTATCCAGCTGGCTTAACTATTGCACTTGAAAACTCATCTTTTAAAAAAGAGAATGTATTTACTGCACAAAATTTATCAATGTATAAATCCATCTGCTTATTCTCATATTTATCAATCCACAAATCTTTAGTTTCAAAAGAATCAAACAAACGAAGTAGTGATTTTTTAAATAGAAATCTTGAGTTTAATTTATCTTCTAAACCCGAATATCTATTAAAAGCAGTTGTAAGATAATTTGTGGGCATAGCAGGAATACACCTTTTCATACTTATAGGGTTTATAAGTCCAGCCGCTACCCTACTAGCTGAAGCTTTTAAATGAGTGTCAATGATAATAACAGATTTACCTAACTCTATTAGATCGTAAGCCAATAAAGTTCCTGCAAGGCCTTGACCAACAATTATAAAATCAATCTTTTTATTTTGACACATCTTATTTAAAATTTGAGGAAAAGTTATTAACCAAATATACAGATAAATGAAAGCCCTATAAAATTAATTATAGGGCTTAGAATTAGTATAAATATATATTAGTGTTTAGTTGAGAATTAATTTCTTATTTACAACTCCCTCTTCAGTTTCAATCTCTAAGAAGTAAACACCTTTACCAAAATTATCTAGATTGATTTGTTTTGTGTATTCTCCAATAAACTGTTGTTTATCTTCAATGTATACAGTATTACCTAATACATTAATTATTCTAATCTTTAAATCTTGAATTTTGTCTGACCTAAAGTTTATATTAAAGACGTCCCTCGATGGGTTAGGGTAGATATCTAGATTCTCAATAGCAACTCCCCCACTTAATCTTACGCCGCCAGGCTGCGTCCAAAAGATTGGAGTTGTCCAGCTTGGAGATCTGTAAGCAGTAATATTAGAATCACAGAACAATCTTCCTTGAGCTCTGTAAGATTCACCAGCTTGTAAGCCAAATTTATTTACAAAAGATGTTGGATAATAAACTCCAAAACCTCCAGCTGTTTGCCATACTGATCCAGCAGTATCTACTCTTAATAAAATTCTAGCAAATACATAAGCACCAGTAGTATCCCAGGTAAATTTAGCTTTTGCTTGATTATTATTAAATGTTTGAACTGCAAGGTTAGTCAGATCAGGACATACATCTTCTGTTGTAAATTGAACAGAAGGAGAATAATTTGAAGAAGTTCCATTACAATAGAATGCTTTCATCTTAAATTCATAGTTAGTAGAAGGGATAAGATTTAGTAATTGCTTGGATGTTGTATTTAAACCAAAATTACATAAGCCATTTCCAACTCCTGCAGACTTTGTTGTCCATGCATTAGTTCCAACTTCTCTATATCTTACAAAGTACTTCCATACCATACATGAAGAGTCATTCATGTTATCCCAACCAATTTTTACTCTAGAGTCAATAAGATCATATACATATAATCCTGTTGGCTTTGGAGAGGTACAATTTGTCATGTATTGACAGGATCCATCATCAACACAAGCAGCAGAATCATAGTTTAAGGCTAATGGGTCTGTACAACCAAAGGAATACACACATGAACCATCATCTATGGATGCCACAGGATCATAATTACATGCAGTAGAGTCTGTACATCCAATATATATACATGAACCATCATCATATGTAGCACCAGGGAAATAGTTAAGCGCTAATGGATCCATACAACCAAATATACCAGCAATACAAGAGCCATCATCAACTGTTGCTAGAGAATCATAGTTTTGTGCTGTAGAGTCAGTACATCCGTACACTGGATAAATACAAGTACTATCATCAATGGTTGCTAAAGGATTATAATTTAAAGCTGTAGAATCCGTACATCCAGCATAAATACAGGAACCATCATCTGTATTAGCTCCAGGAAAATAATTAAGAGCTAAAGAATCAGTACACCCATAAACAAAAGGAATACAAGAACCATCATCACAAGTTGCAAGAGGGTCATAGTTTAAAGATAATGAATCTGTACAGCCATAATTACAATAAGCACATGTTCCATCATCAACGTTAGCTAGCAATGAGTAATTTATAGCTAAAGGATCAGTACAGCCATAAACAATTGCAATACATGAACTATCATCAATTGTTGCAAGTGGATTATAATTGAAAGCTGTAGAATCTGTACACCCAAAAATATCATAATAACAGCTTCCATTATCTATTTGAGCAGATGGATTAAAATTAAGCGCAGTACTGTCTGTACAGCCTGCTATTAAAGGAAGACTTATTGAAATATTATCTACCCATACATGATTTAATGTTGTTGGATTATTTGAACTAGCTCCATATTTATTAACCGATTCAAAAGTAATGTAGTGTGTCCCTCCAGAATATGAACTTAAATCATATGTTAGAACAGTATTAGAATTAAATGAATAAGGAAGATTTGTATTGTTATATGAAGTATTACCATAACTGTCAGAAACAACATTACCATCAACTTTAACTCTTAACCAAGAATAAGCAACTTGAAACAATGAAGAAAACATATCCGTTTCGAAAGTCATTGTTATAGTGTCATTAGGATTTGTATTTGTTAGATCTAAACAAAATGATGCCGAACTTATATGATCAGTATTAGAATAGGCCTGATTTTCAGTATTGTAAGCACCCCATCCATTGTTTGTCCCACCTTCAAACTGTATACTTACAGTATCTGCAATTGCATTAGAATTATTTAAAGTAACTGCTGATTCAGTTCCTGATATATAAGTCATTCCAATAATTGAAAAATTATTTGATTCAAAATCTTCTGTATAACCAACTGTTTTACATGCATAATAAAGACATGATAAGCTGTCATTTACATTACAATACGAACAATAGTTTAAGGAATATGGGTCAGTACATCCAATATATGTACAAGAACCATCATCTGTTACAGCAAGAGAGTCATAGTTATCTGCAAATGGATCAGTACATCCAAACAATGAAAAATCAATAAATCTTACTAAATCAACTGCCATATCAGATCTAAAACTAGATCCAGTAATTCCTTGAAAACGAACAGAAATATTAGATGTATATGCACTTAAATCTACATATGCTTCATACCATTGAGTACCTTGATCTCCAGTAAGCGTCCATTCTTCTATCCATGTTGTTCCACTATCAGTTGATATATCAACACTTAATGTACCCATCGAAGAACCATACATATTATATGCAAAAGCTACACCAAGTTCAGTCCATTGCGTTGGGTCAATACACTCAACATACATTATTGCTTCTTTGTTTGGATAACCATTTCCGTTTCCTGAAGCTTCTGTGTACATATAAAAAGAACCATCAAAAGCAGAGGATGGACCTGTTTGAGGAGATGGAGTTGCTCCAGATCTATTGCTCCAATCAATATCATTATTTGGATCCATTATCCATGTAATTCCAGTACCAGATTCAAAACTAAATGTTGAGTCATTTTCTATACAACCATAAAAACATGATCCATCGTCAATTGTTGCTGTAGAGTCATAATTTTGAGCATTATTATCAGTACACCCTAATATAATAGGCACACATAAAGTTCCAGAATAAGGAGCTCCACCTGAGAGAATTATAACACCACTAGAATCCACTAAGTCCCAAGAAACTTCTCCTTGCCATGATCCACCGCCACAAGTTACAGTATAACAATCAAAAGGTAAACAAACAGAGGATTGTCCAAAAGAGCCAGAATTTAAGGTAGTATTGAAGAAAGTATTTCCATTTGAACTAACTAGTGAAAAATCATTTCCATTCCATCCATCACCAAAGGAATCGTACATATTTAATGTCAGTTGGGTACAATTAGAAAAATAGCAAGAGCCATCATCAATTACTGCTGTAGAATCGTAATTATCAGCTAATGGATTTGTACATCCAACTGATGGCATTTCCATAAACTGTAATAAATCAATTGCAAAATCAGAAGTAAAAGAGGTTCCTGTTTCTGCCTGAACTCTAACCGATATATTTGAAGTATATGCACTTAAATCTACAAATATTTGTGTCCATTGATTTCCTTGATCTCCAGAAATTGTCCACTCCTCAATCCACGTTGATCCGCTATCAGAAGAAACATCAATACTTAAAGTCCCCATAGCAGCTCCATACATATGATATGCAAAAACAAGTGATAATTGTGTCCACTGAGTTGGATCTACACACGTTACATAAATATTTGCTTCTTTACTAGGGTAATTTGGAGTTGAAGATTCTGTATACATATAATAAGAACCATCAAAAGCTGCAGAAGGACCTGTGTTAAATGATGAAGTTCCTCCAGTATTGTTACTCCAATCAAAATCGTCATTTGGATCCTGTACCCATGTAATTCCAATTCCAGACTCGAAACTCTCAGTTGTATCTACTTCTATACATCCAAAAAAGCATAATCCATTGTCAACTGTTGCTGTAGAGTCATAATTATCAGCTAATGGATTCATACATCCAGCTATAACTGGCAAACAAATAGAATCTGAATAAGGAGCTCCGCCAAAAAGAATAACTACTCCATTAGAATCTACTAAATCCCATGACACTTCTCCTTGAAAAGCGCCACTACCGCATATAACTGAATAACAATCAAATGGTGCACAAAAAGAAGATGACCCTGAAGATCCAGAAGATAATGTTGTACTGAAAAAAGGAGTTCCATTTGAACTTACCATAGAAAAATTATTTCCATTCCATCCATCACCAAATGAGTCATACATATTTAAAGTAAGTTGAGTACAATTTGAAAAATAGCAGGAACCATCATCAATTACTGCAGTAGAATCATAATTGTCTGCTAGTGGATTTGTACATCCATAAGTTGGCATTTCCATAAACTGTAAAAGATCAATTGCAATATCAGAAGTAAATGATGTACCTGTTTCTGCTTGTACTCTTACTGAAATACCAGCAGTATATGCGCTTAAATCAACAAAAGTTTGTGTCCACTGATCGCCTTGATCCCCAGAGATTGTCCACTCTTCTATCCACGTTGATCCACTATCTGGAGAAACATCTACACTTAATGTTCCCATAGTAGCACCATACATGTGATAAGCAAAAACAAGTGATAATTGAGTCCATTGAGTTGGATCAATACATGTTATATACATTATTGCTTCGCTATTAGATCCTGCACCTGAAGTTTCAGTGTACATATAATAAGATCCGTCAAATGCACCAGATGGGCCAGTGTTAGAAGAAGAAGTTCCTCCTGTTTGATTGGTCCAGTTAACTGTATTATTTGGGTCTAAGACCCAGACAGGTCCTTGACCATTTTCAAAACTCTCGGTTGTATCTGATTGAATACAACCGTAGTTACAAAAACCAATATTTATATGAGCTAGTGGATTATAATTTAATGCATTTGGATCAGTACAACCATAAACACAAGTACCAAAACTTCCAGAATACGGTGCACCTCCCGATAAAACTATATTTCCTGTAGAATCTAAAAGATCCCATGAAACTTCTCCCTGCCATGATCCACCATCACAATCTACTAAAATACAACCACTAGGAACACATACTGAATCAGAACCAGAACTACCAGTAGGCAATGTAGTGGTAAAGAAAACAGATCCTGTTGAATCAGTTAGCGTAAAATCATTACCATTCCAACCATCTCCATAGGAATCATACATATTTAATGTATAATTAGCACAGTTTTGAGAATAAATATTGCTAGTTAAAAAAAGAATAGAAATAGATAAAAGTAGAATGATTTTTTTCATTATGAATGTTTTTTGTAAAGATAAAATAAGTTTAAATTTTAGAGTATATTTTTTAAAAAAGAAATAAAAAAAACCTTATGCGTCAACATAAGGTTTAGAAATAAATCAGTTAAGAATTACACTGTTCCTTTTTTGGAACCATAGTATAAAAATCCCAAAGATGTAAGACCTAATAAAATCACCGGAACAGGCGCTGCCATATTTGATCCTTGTAGAACAGCAACTAAATCTGTTAAAGATAAAAATCCAAATAACACAAAATATAAGAAAGATAGTCTTCTCAATACTGACTCATCATTAAAAGACATAGCTCCAATCATATGGAAAATTATTCCAAAAAATACGAAACTAAGAACTAATGCAAAGTTCTCAAACATCAACATAGCATCATCAGAGGGAGTAAATCCAAAAGTGTCCGTTGTTAGCATTAAGCTAAATTCTGGTGAAAACAAACTAATAACAAGGGGCATAATTTGTAATAAAGCAATAGCAATAACTATTTTAAAAATTGTTTTTATTTTCATTGTTTTTGTTTTTAATTTTGTCAAAAATACGATTTAAACATTACTGAATTGTTAAATCATAAAACTTTTAAAAATTCAAAATAAATAATATTACAATACGTTAAAATCATAATTAATTAATTACAATGAAAAATATAAAAATTGCTTTTTACATCTTTTTTGGGGGATTCTCATTATTGTTAATACAAGGCCTATTATTAACCCCATCATATGCAAATGATGATATAATTATTGAGTCAGAAAAAAGTAAAACTAATTCATATATAAATTTTGAGAAAGCTGCTGAAAAATCAGTAAAATCAGTAGTACATATAAAATCAAAATATCTTCAAGATGAAATTTTTAGATATTATGATCCATTCTATGGAAACAGATATTTTAACAATCCAAAAGAAAAAGTTGCAAGTGGATCAGGTGTAATTATTTCTAAAGATGGATTTATCATTACTAATATGCATGTAATTAATGAGGCTGAAGAAGTAGAAGTTGTTTTAAACGATAAAAGAACATTTAATGCAAAAATTATTGGATTAGACCCAAATAGTGATCTCGCTCTTTTAAAAATAGAATCATCTGCACTACCCTTCTTAAAATTTGCTAATTCAAATGATTTAAAGATTGGACAATGGGTACTTGCTGTAGGAAATCCATACAATTTAAATTCAACTGTTACTGCAGGAATAGTTAGTGCAAAATCTAGAGAAATTAATATATTAAACGATGGTGGTATCGAGGCATTTATTCAAACTGATGCAGCAATAAACCCCGGAAATTCTGGTGGTGCTTTAGTAAATACTGATGGAGATTTAGTTGGAATAAATACAGCAATTCATTCAAGTACAGGATCTTATACAGGATATGGGTTTGCAATTCCATCTAATATGGTTAAAAAAATCATAAAAGATCTAAAAGAATTTGGAGAAGTAAGAAGAGCATATATTGGAATACATATCTTGGATATAAACTCAAGAATGGCAAAGGAATTAGAATTAGCAAATGTTAATGGAGTTTTAATTGCTAAAGTGCTGAAAAATAGTGCTGCTGAAAAAGCTGGAATAGAAAGCTATGATGTTATCACAGAAATTAATAACAGAAAAATAAATTCTGTATCACAGTTAAATGAAAGTATAATTCAATATGATCCTGGGGATAAAATTATTTGTACGGTAACAAGAGGAAAGAAAGAGTTAGATTTTGAAATATCTCTTCAAAATTAAAAATAGAAAACCCCATAATTATGGGGTTTTCTTTTAAACAGAATTAAGTGTTTATTTAACAAATAAATAGCCTCTCATAATTTGAGAGTGTCCAGGATAGCTACAGAAATATTCATAATTTCCTTTTTTTGGAGCATCAAATTCAAAAGTTACAGTTTCTCCTGGCTTAGCCAATGAAGAAGCAGCAATTAATTCAGGATGATCAGGAACAAAAGCTTTATCGTTTCCTGCTGTTACAGCAGCTGCAGCAACATCTTTTCTTTTGCCAAAATTCACAAAAAGGATATTATGTAACATAGCCTGATCTATACCTTCATTGATTAGGTTAATTTTAATTTTAACTCCTTCTTTTACAGTAATATTTTCGATATCATATTTCATTTCAGCCATAGTATTACCAATAGCTCTAACATCAAATTCTTCTACTTTTTTTTCTACAATCTCTTCCACTTTAGGCTCAACAGTTTCCTTAGCAGGTTCAGAACCACAACTAGCTAATAAAGTAACAGTAATAAAGAGTCCAAGAAAATTTTTAATCAAATTCATTTTTATATTTTTTTTAGGTTAATAATGCAAAAGTACTTTTGAAAACTGAGTCAAAACTGTAATTTGCATAGATATTAATTATTAAAGTTATGCAAAATTATAAAATATTATTATTCTACAATAAATTTCTTATAAAATTTACCTTTAGAATTTCTAAATAAAATAATTTTATTTGAAGACAAGCAGGTAGGTCTTCCAAACAAATCAAATATCATATTAGAATTAATATAATTTTCATCATTAATGAATACAACACTTGTACTTAAACAGGAAATATTAGAAACATATTGTGATGATAAAGATGGTGAAATGTCCAAGAGCGGACAGTAACAACTATCATTTTCTAAAAACAATCCAAGCCAGGAAAGAACTCTCTCGCCAACTTGATTTAAACCACCAAAGGGACCAGAAAGGGCATCATGTGTTCCCAAAGCTAATTCATATTTTAATTTTTTAGTACTATTAGGTATAAAATCATAGAAAATATCAGCATGCTGAGCTGGCGGTGCAATAACATCTAATTGACCACTTATAATTAATGTTGGTATGTTATGATCAAAATCTGAAACAATTGGGTTATCAATAAATGGGTATAAGGCTACAACTGCCTTAATACTAGAGTCTAACTTAGCAACAAGTTGAGCTCCTCCTCCACCTTTTGAAAAGCCTCCTACTGAAATAGATGATGTATTTAGCCTACCAAAAAGTGGGGACAAAGATCTATTATGTTCATCCTTTAAAGAAATAATTGCATCAATTAAGGCATCCCTTCTCTGAAATTCAGAATCGGTTAACGCATTAGTTCCAATTGTCATTGTAACAATTCCATATGAAGCAAGAAAGGGGCCCCAGTTTTGAACAGTAAGCTCTGTGTTCATAAATCCAGGAACTATTACAATACTTGAAAGATAGTTACCATTATCGGGATAATAAATTGTAGCACCATCATAATCCAAACCGTTTCTAATTCCTGAAGACTCATCAATGTTACTTACAGAAAAAGGTCCTGGATTAGAGATTAAATTTAACAAAATAGAATCACAACCATTTGAAAACGAAATTAATGAGCACAGAAAGAAGCAAAAAATAAATAATCGTATCATAATTTTATATTTCAAACCTATAGAAATAAATTTAAAAATTGATAAAATTGCATAGTGAAAAGACCACTCCCATATAAAGAATGTGTAGTTTGTAAAAAACCATTTTCATGGCGCAAAAAATGGGAAAAAGTATGGGAGGACGTGAAATATTGTAGCAAAAGGTGCAGGTCAAATAAAAAGAAATTATAAAATTATCTTTTGTTCAACTAGATCATGAAATGTTAAAATATCATTTTCCTTAATGGTCTTTGAGCTTACTAAATCAAATAAATAAATAGCATGATCTCCATGATTTTTGATGCAATCACTTTTTTTCAATTCAATTAAAGCACAGCAATTATCTAAAACTTCATAATCCTTCCATTTCAAAAGATTTTGTTTTCTTAAATATTTGTCCTTATCAATTTTCAACCCACTTTTTTTACCTAAATTTTTAACTAAACCTATATTTTTTTTACTTAGTATTTGAAGCACCACATTATTTGAATTATCTAAATTTTCAATTGTTTTAGTACCATAATAAATAGCAATTGAATAAATTTTTGGCTTCATACTAACAACAGAGACATATGTACATATATTCATATTTAGTTTACCCATTAAATCAACAGTTTGTAAACTATATATTGGCAGATTAATAATATTCCAAGGCCTTCTCATAATTAACTTTTATTTTACATTTTCAAAATTAGAAGTAAATTCTGAAAAACAATCTAAAGAAACTAATTAAAAGTTAAATAAACTTCAACAAAATAGTTCTAAATAAACATTAAACACAAAATATTTCGTGACATTAATAACTTAAATTTGCGAAATGAAAAATTGGTTGTTTTTTTTATTTTTTTCTTTATCATTTCAACACTTAAGTGGACAAAATTTTAGTTATACAAAAACTAAAATCACTTTAAAAAATGAATTTGGAATTCCATATCCGAATGCTATGCTTATATTATCATCATCAGACACAAACTATTTAGTAAATATTAATAAGAATGGTGAAGGGATTATAGATATTATGCAAGGTATTGAGTTTATTGTTACAAGCTATATTAATGAGGAAAAATATGAATTTAAAGAACTCATTTTTATTGAAAAAAACAAAAATATTTATGAGGCAAGCATAGACCTTCAACTAGATTCATATACCAAAATATTTGAAATAAAAAATTTAAACTTTGAGTCTGGAAAATATAATATACAAAATCGATATTTTAAAGAATTAGAAAATTTAGTTTTACTTTTGAAAGAAGAAATTAATATTAAAATTGAAATTGCAGGACATACAGACAGTATTGGTGACAATAAAGCCAATTTAATATTATCAGAGAATAGATCTAAAAGTGTAAAATCATATTTAGTAATCAATGGTATTAAGGAATCAAGAATAAAATGTGTAGGATATGGAGAAAATCAACCAATAACAAATAACTCTTCAAAAGAAGGAAGAGAAAAAAATAGAAGAATAGAAATTAGAATTTTAAAATAATTATGAAAAAAATACTTTCAAAAATAATATTCATTACTTTGAGTTTACCCTTATTAGTTTCAGCACAATCTCTAAACTTTGGAAACACATACACCATCAGTAGTGGTGCTGATGGTTATGGCAGACCAAGAATAGCCTTAACAAATAATCAACCCATTATTATTTGGAGAAAAGACAGTACTCCAAAAACAATTCGCGCATCGAAATGGGATGGAACTAGCTTTAGTATGCCATATGACATTACAGCAGCTGGAGTGCTTCCATCATCATGGGATGGGCCTGAAATAGCAGCAAAAGGTGATACAGTATATTTAGTGTTTGCCTCTACTGCAACAACACAAGAGTCGATTATGTTAATAAGATCTTTTGATGGTGGAAATACATTTTCTGATACAATTAGAGTTTCAGAAAACAATCCAGCACATAAATATAGAATGGGAAATATCAAGATTGATAAAGATGGACACCCGATTGTCAGCTATATGCAATACCTTCTTAATTTCACTGAACCAAAACAAATGGTAAATAGATCTATAAATTACGGAGATTCATTTATTGGAAGTGTTGAAGGATCTGAATCTGCACCAGGTGAACCCTGTGACTGCTGTAAATCATCTTTAATACTTGATAATAACGACATATATTTACTTTTTAGAAACAATATTAACAATGAAAGAAATAGTTATATATCAAAATCAACAGATGGAGGACAAACCTTTAATCTTGTAGCTGATTTAGATGATTATGACTGGATTGTCAATGGATGTCCAGCTACAGGGCCTCTTGGTATTGTTAATGGAGATTCTTTACTTATTGTAAGAAGAAGTGGTGGTACTGGAAACGATGAAATTGTATATACTAATTCTAATAAATTAGATTTAAATTCTTCGTATAACAGAAATATAGATCCTATAATAGGCAAAATTCAAGACTATCCAGATTTAACACTTAATGGTGATACAATATTTATAGCATGGCAGGACAATAGAAATAATATACCTGACTGTTTTTTTAGCTATTCTTTAAATGGTATTGAAAATTTAAGTTTAGGAAATACATTTACCGATACTCTTGTATTTGGTGCAAAACTAAATCCTGATTTAGTATTTAAAAATAATAACATTCATTTAGTATATAATGATAATGGATCTAATAGCATTAAGTACATTAGAGGCTCATTTGACAATACTTCTTACATCTACGAGCATCAAAATAAACAAGAGCTTTTATATAATTTTGATTTACTTGGAAGAAAAATAAAGAAACCTAGCTTCCTATTTAAAAAATAAATTACAAAAATAAAAAGCCCACTCAAAATTGAGTGGGCTTTTAAAGTAGTAATAACTTATTTAAATTATGGATTAAATCTTTTTACTACTTTTCCATTTGAATATATATCAAGTACGACTTGCTTACGCTTACTTCTATTTACTTTTTCTCCTAATAGATTGATAGAATACATATACTCATAAACATTTGAATCATTTATATTGTTAATTCCAGTTGTGGATGGTAATAATACCGCATCAATTACATGCACCACTCCATTATCTGCAATTATATCAACTACAGTAACCATTGCATTATCGATATATACTCCTGAAGTATTTATCGTTACAGTTACATCGTCACCTAATAATGTAGTTACTGTCTGACCGTTGCTTAACATGCCTGACATTACACTATCTCCAACTACATGATGCTTTAAAATATCAGTTAACTGTGGGAGATCATTTAGTAATGCTGCAATTGTTCCTGAAGGAAGAGCATTAAAAGCTGCATCGGTAGGAGCAAATACTGTGAATGGTCCAGCACCTTTTAAAGTTCCAGCTAATCCACAAGTGTCTATAGCTAGCTTTAAAGTTGTGTGTGCAGGAGAAGCAGAAATAATATCATAAACAGAATTTCCTACTACAGGTGTTGGGATTAAGACAGCATCTATTACATGTACTACACCATTGTCAGCTACAATATCAGCTACAGTTACCAGTGCGTTATCTATGTAAATTCCTGTAGAGTTAATTGTTACTGTTACATCATCTCCAAGTAGTGTAGTTACTATTTGACCGTTGGAAAGCATTCCAGACATAACACTATCAGCTACTACATGGTGCTTTAAAATATTTGTAAGTGTTGGTAAATCAGCAAGTAATTGTAATAATGTGGCTTGTCCTAAAGCATTAAGAGCAGCATCAGTTGGAGCAAATAATGTAAATGGGCCTGCTGCTGATAAGGTACCGTCTAAACCACATGTATCAATTGCTAACTCTAAAAGATTATGATCAGGAGAGGTTACTACTACATCATAAATTGAATTTGTTGCATATAAACAAGATCCATCATCAACAAATGCTGTTGAATCATAGTTTGTTGCAGTTGGATCAGTACATCCAGGATTTGGTAATAACACCGCATCAATTACGTGTACTACTCCATTATCAGCAATAATATCAACTACAGTAACCATTGCATTATCAATGTATACTCCTGAAGAGTTAATTGTTACAGTTACGTCTGTTCCAAGTAAAGTTGTTACAACTTGTCCATTAGATAACATTCCTGACATTACACTATCACCTACTACATGGTGTAATAAAATATTTGTTAGTGTTGGAAGATCATTTAATAATGCTGCTACGGTTCCTGTTGGCAGTGCATTAAATGCAGCATCCGTTGGAGCAAATAGTGTTAATGGTCCGGAGCCTGAAAGAGCTCCATCTAATCCACAGGTGTCAACTGCAATTTCTAATAAATTATGGTCAAGTGATGTAACAACAACATCGTAAATTGTATTTGTTGCATAAGTGCATGAACCATCATCTACAATAGCTGTTGAATCATAGTTTGTTGCTGTAGGATCAGTACATCCAGGATTAGGTAATAATACCGCATTAATTACGTGTACTACTCCATTATCTGCTACTATGTCTGCTACTGTTACTTGTGCGCCATCAATGTAAACTCCTGATGTATCTATTGTTACTGTTACGTCTGTTCCTGCAAGAGTGGTTACTATCTGTCCGTTAAATAACATACTTGACATTACACTATCTCCTAATGCGTGGTGCAATAAAATATTTGTTAAGGTTGGAATATCATTTAGTAAAGCAAGTACTGTACCTGATGGTAAAGCATTAAATGCAGCATCCGTTGGTGCAAATAATGTAAATGGACCTGCTACTGATAAAGTACCATCTAATGAGCAAGCATCTACTGCTACTTTTAATGTGGTGTGATCTGTTGAATTAGATACAATATCATAGATTGAATTTGAATAAGTACATGTTCCATTGTCTATTGTAGCTGTTGGATCGTAATTTAAAGCAGCAGGATCAGTACAGCCTGAACAACTAGCATTCCACAATGGATTAGAAGGATCGTTAGGCATTATTAAAGACTCACCAGGTCCAACAATTACTCCAGTAGTATCATTTAAAAAGGTTGGGATGTTTGTAGAAAAATTGTAAATGTATGCTTGCTGACATACGCCACAACTGTCTAATAATGAAGTTCCATATGCTATTCCATTACAATCAGGAAATAAACAAGAACCATTATCTATATTAGCTGTTGAATCATAATTTAATGCTGTAGCGTCCATACATCCAAATACAGGTAATAACACTGCATTTATTACGTGTACTACTCCGTTATCTGCTACTACATCTGCTACAGTTACTTGTGCGCCATCAATGTAAACTCCTGACGTATCTATTGTAACTGTTAAGTCTGTTCCTGCAAGAGTGGTTACTATCTGACCATTAAATAGCATCCCTGACATTACACTATCTCCTACTGCGTGATGCAGTAAGATATTTGTTAATGTTGGAATATCATTTAATAAGGCAGGTACTGTTCCTGAAGGTAAAGCATTAAATGCTGCATCCGTTGGAGCAAACAATGTAAATGGACCTGCTCCTGATAAAGGACCATCTAATGAACAAGCATCAACTGCTACTTTAAGTGTAGTGTGATCTGTTGAATTAGATACGATATCATAAATTGTGTTTGGTGGTGGGCCATTTACTGTTAATGAGCCTACCATACCATTTTGAGCATGTGATCCAACTGAACAATCATAACTGTATGATCCAGCAATAGTAAATACGTGGGTATATAGTACTGGACCTGTAGTTGGTGAGGATGCAAAGCTCTCTGGATTACCGAAAGAGTTTCCTGTAATTACAGAAACAT
>JAOHSR010000001.1 GCA_028122735.1 Flavobacteriales bacterium | reverse complement strand
ATTATATTGAGGATTCCTTATTGATTCAGACTTTCCTAAATACATAGGAATTTTAACTCCAGAATTCTCAGGAAAAAATTTACCTAAATCAATAGTAGATGATAAATCATATTGATAAGCATTATATTTTTGTCTTTCATTTACTTTCTTTTCAATACTTCCAAAACCAATAGTACTTAAATTCCCTGAAACAGTAACATTACCTAAATCTGCAACTCTGGCAGTTAATCTTCCATTTGCAGCCCAGCCCCCATATTCATCAAAATCAGTTAGACGAAGTTCATTTACCCAAATCTGACCACATTTAGACAAACCATCATCATCACCATTAAAAGATGTTTTCTTAGGATTTCTCACCCCAATCATAATAGTCTTTACTTGCGAGAGGTTTGGATTACCAACAACAGTAATCTTACCACCAGAAGCATATTTTATATATGGGGATGATACATCAGCATTATTAAAGTTTCTCTCTTGCTTAGTTTGTTGAAAAATTTCAAATGCAATATCGATTTCATTTGATGATGGCCATATCTCATCCGGTGAAGTTGCATAATGAGGTGTAGGTATTAATTGAATTTCATATTCATAAAAATTGGATGTAAAATCAGTCCCTAATCTTATAAAGCAAGATAAATCACCCTCTCCTAAATCATCTTCTTCTCCCTCAGCATGTACAAACATTTTAATTCTTTTATAAGCTCGCACATCTAAATCAGAGGTTTTATATGCAGCTCGGGAATCTCCATCTTTTAAATCACATATTTTCAGAACAAGAGCCTGTTCATTCTGTTGTCTAAGTGTGGTAGTGGTATTATCTGTCTCTTGTTCAATTCCTGGTGGTAAAACATAGTTGATAGGCGATCTATTTCCATTTTCTTCAATATTAACCGCCGAAACATCAAAAGAGGTTTCTCCTTGATTATCGATTGGAATATATTCTCCCGGTTCTGCAAGATCAAAATTATATCTTCTCCACTCCCCTCTTACTAAATCAAAAGTTGCAAATCTGCATACAATGGGTTGATTAAAGTTTGTAAAATTCATTCTTACAAACCTAATTGACTTAAAATCTTGTATACCCCCAACTACCTTGTCTGGCTGATATACTGGAACCCTAAATTGGTACCATTTAATATTCCTTTGACTTCCATTTTCAGCTTTAACAGAGGTTTCTAAAACATCAGAAATATAACTATCACCAACATCCATGCCTGGATATAATTTAATTTTATATTGAAAATAACTTTCTGTTTCACTTAGAGTATTATCGCGGTTAATATCTTCTGAATTTGGTTGAGTAGTTGCTGAAGTAGGATAATTCTCAGGCGATTGTTCTGTAGTTGAAGAATTTCCGTCAGTGTTATTATAATTTTTATAACGATTTAAAATATCAGTTGACAAATTATCAAAATCAGTTCCTCTAAAATAATGAAAATCATCGCCAGAAGGATCCTTTAATGCATTCAGATATGCAGGTGAAGATGATCCATACAGCGATTCTATTTGTTCTAAATAATTAGATTCAAAAAATAATTTTTCATCATTATTGCTAAGCCCATCCAATCCAACATCTTGAAATTCTCTAGAGAGAGGGTCATTATCAAAAGCTTCTACAATTGAAAAGTTTGTTGGTACCCTCCCCCATTGTGTGGTGTCTACATCTATAACATTTTCACTTATTGGCAAACCATTTTCAAAACTTTTATAACCGTCCTTCAAAACATCTTCAGATATATTACCAAGATTTATATACATATCTCCACCACTATGATTAGATAAGCCATCTTCATTGTTGAATGGATCCATCATCCAGAATTCAATAAATTCAATATTTGCTGCTTCAAAATCATTCGTTTCTAATTTTCTCATTATACCTCCCCAGTTATCAGAGGGATTATACAATTCTCCATTAGCTTTTAAACCTGAAACTGTATAATTATTTGGACCTCTTTCTAGTGGGTAATATGCCACATCTAAAACTGCAAGATTTGTTATTTGACTACCTAAATCTGGATCACGATTAGGAAAAACTTCAGTTTCAAGTATCTCTCTAACGTAATGATAAGATTGCTGTTTTACAGTATTTCCATTTGCAAGAGACAGAGTTTTATTAATGTTTGGAGGAGTTATTGATGTATTTCTAAAAAATAATGGGTCAATTGTATACCATGCAAGCTTTGCTCTTTTAAAACCGATTTCAAGATTATCATTTAATGACGCATTTTGAAAAATATCATCTTGACCTTGTGGTATACTTGCTAATCTCCATGCGCCCATATTCCTGATATCTATTGAAGTCTTACTAGCTTCAAAATCATCAATATATGAAACACCTTCCTTTCCCACTGCTCTATGATGTCCAGGGATTAAATGAGCAAATTCTGCTGTAGCAATTAGTCTTGACTTTGCTTTTGTTTCTATAAAAGGTATGAAATCAACAGCCTTAGTCATCCAAGGAGCTTCCGTTTGATAGGTACCATCTAACCCCCATATAGTGTTTGATATTGGCTCATCACCCGTATTAATTTTATCAGTATATGGTCTTTCTGTTAAATTTAAGATAGTAGCACCTAAAATAAAATCTTTATTAATATCATAATCTGCATGTAAACCGACTAATGTCTTATTTTGAATTCCAAACATTGAATTATTCTCCAAAGAAATCTTAATTGGGATACCAGAATTTAATATACCTTCATTTATAATAGTAACTCTACCCATATTATAATCAACTGTATAGTCTTGATTTTCAACTAACTTTTGAGAACCAGCAGTTACAGTTACTGAACCTTCTGGAACGTTCATTGCATTTAATCTTATTTCAGAGCCAGAGGCCCCCTGGTAACTTCCTTTTATTCTAAATTTATTCAATTCAGGATATTGTTGAGCTACTGTAAGTGTAGAGTCATAAAGGGCTTGATATACATATTTATCAGCAAGATTCTGATCGATAAATTGGCTTCTTAAATATTTACCAAATGGTTCCCTTACTGGAAAAATAATTCTACCATTTGCAGATTTAACAGTTAATCCCTCAAGAAAATCAAAAACTCCATCTGATCTATTATCCATTTGCTGATCTAACTGATCAACATTAATTACTTTGATTAGTGGGACACCTTCAAGATTACCTTCAGGTATATAGTTTGTTAATGCTCCTGACTCCTCTGTATTTTCATACATAACATCTAAAATAAAACCATTATTACTCATCTGATAGGCTCCAAGAGCGTAAATATTTTTCATCATCAAATGCCAGTTTGGATAATTAGGCGAGAAATTTGTTCCTTTTAAAAGTTTAACAATTAGTGCGTTTGGAGCTACAGGACCTGAGTTAGTGAATTCTCCAACTTGAAATGTATTATTTCCTATTGTATATTGAAAAGCAACTGCTAAAACCTCATCATTATTTAAAGCCTGATTTAAAGAAATATATCCAAGCTGAGGATGAACAGAATATTCTTGTTCTGAAAGTTTTCTAGCCCTTTCTAATTTTTCATAATCCTGACCATTTAAAAACCCAATACCAATTTGAGAGGACAATATATTATTCACATCATTTATATCTCTAATTCCACTAAATTGATTTGTAAGAGATTCAAACATATCATTTGCCGCATCATTATCTGGGAAAATACCACCGTTTGAAAGTGTAAATTGCGTATTGTAGATATTAGGACTTGTCTCTCCTAAATCAAGAAAAGAAACTATATTTCTGGTATCATTGGTAGTCCCAGTTTTATTTGTTATCCAGACTTCAACCTTATTTATATTTATTGGTGAATTAACAAAGGGAAGTTGTTGAAGAGCAATATCATAGTTTTCTTTAAAATAATGTGCTAAAAAGAAATGCTTATTAGCTTCATACTGATCTGCATAAATATCAAATTCTGATGTTTGGGCTCCACCACTGACTTCAATTTCAGACATGGTACTTTTTTGTTGTGATAAAATACCTGTTATAGTTGTTCGTCCAAATTGCATCTGAGTTTTAAAGCCAAATAATGATTGACTTCCTGTTATTAAAGATCCGTTCAAAGGTAAACTTACATTTCCAACTTCAATTTTTTTGACTATCTCATCTTCATAACCTGTGTATTCAAGTTTCATATTATTCTCAAAGTCAAATGTTGCTTCAGTATTAAAATTAGTAGTTAATTTAAGTTTGTCTCCAATCTTACCTATTACATTCATCTGAATTTTTTCTTGAAAATCAAAAGTGGTAGTTCTTCTTTGCTCCTCAGTCAGCGAGGGATTATCTAAGCGATTAATTTTTAGGCCAAATATCAATTCTGCAGACCCTTGAGGTCTAATATCAACAGAGTTACCTCCAAATACTTTATCAAATGCTTGTCCAGGTATATATAATTTTGGGATTCCAAATCTTGAACCGGATTGAGAATTTCTGTCATTTGATTTTTGATTCCAGTAGCTAGAAATTGATTTTTTAAAATTATATTCTTGAAATTCTTCGAAAGATAAAATTTTTGGTGTGCCTAAATTAAACTCTCCTAATCTGTTTTGAAATAAATACTGATTATTTATTATGTCGTAATTAATTTGTGTGTTAAAATTAGATGGATTATTCATAAACAATCCACTGGAAGAATTTTGAAGGTATGGATATGGTAAATTATAATTGTTTTCTAAAGAATCTAAAACAAGTGAAAAACTATTTACATGAAACAATAATGTAAAAACAGTTAATAGTATTCTGTATTTATTCTTAATAATCAAATTGAATCCTCTAAATTATTTTTGGTTACATCTGACTTAAAGCCATCTTAACCAATTCTTCAACGCTAGAAATATCTGGATTTTCTTTAAGCACCTTATCAATTTTTTGTTCAGCGCTTTTCTTGTTAAATCCTAGAGCTAGTAGTGCTGATAACGATTCAGTTTTAATTGTATTGTCCAATTCAAACAAAATATCTGATTTTGGAAGTCCTTTTGCTACCTTATCTTTTAAATCAATGATTATTCTCTGAGCGGTTTTTGCGCCAATTCCTTTTACATGTTGTATTGCCGCTACATCGGCTGTCGTGATGTATGTTACAATCTCACTTGGATTATATGTAGATAGTATTACTTGAGCGGTACTGGGTCCAACTCCAGAAACACTTATCAAATTTCTAAATAAATGACGCTCATTCTGATCATAAAAACCATAAAGGGTATGTGAATCTTCCTTAACTGAGAGATGAGTAAATAACTTACAAGCTTCTTCATTTATAGAGGAAAAAGTTTGCAGAGATATATTTATAAAATATCCTATACCGTTACACTCAACAACAACATATGTTGGAGTTTTTTCTAAAAGCTTGCCTGTAATTTGTGTGATCATTTAAAGTGAATTTTTAAAAGAAAACCTTGTACTAAGACAAGGTTTTTTCAATTTATAATATTTTATGTTAGTGTTAATTAATAATTATTTTTTTAACTGATACCACCTTTCTATCAGATATTAAGTTACCAAAATAAATTCCTGAACTAAAATTAGTTGTTGGAATTTCTAAAACTCCAGAATCATCTAAATCAAAACTTTTAATTTTATTACCCAAAATATCAAGAATTTGCAGGTAAGAATTATTATCTGCAACATAATTTATTCTTGTTATATTTTTAGAAGGGTTTGGATAAAAATTACCCAAACCTATTTCTCTTGTATTTTCGGCAATTGAAGAAGTATTATCGTTATAATGAACTGTAAGACATGTAGAGTCAGATATATTTCCAACAGGATAAAAGCAATACTCCACTACAGCACGAGCTTGAGATGGTATTCCAGAAAAAGCAGCATCATAATAACCAGTAAAATTATTTGTATCAGCATAACCTGCGGGAATAGTTCTTAAACCATCTGGAACTGGTGAAACATATGTAGATGATGGCCAACAATTTATTCCCCAACAAAAATAATTTTGAGTTCCTGCTGCTGTATCAATAATATTTTTTTGACATCTAACATCTAGTGAGGCCGATGTAACATTCTTGACTATTATATGAGAAGCAATAGGAATACCTGGATTTCCTGAAACATATGAATCACCAATAAGCTCTAAGCTTTGAGCTTGTAAATTTTCATAAGAACAAAAATTAAATATTAAAATTAACAATAAGGAGGTAAAAGAAATTCTTTTCATAGTTTATTATTTGTTCAAATATAGTAAAATTGGTATAAGTAATTTTCTATGATTAAATAGGAATTTTTAACTTTTTAAACTATATTTGTGCAAAACATTTAATATTTAAACATAATTTATGATGAAAAATTTACTAACAATCGCATTAGCTTTAGTGACGACTATTTCTTTTGCACAAACTTTTGTAAGCACAACACCAGAAAATAAGAATGTTGTTCTTGAAGAGTTCACAGGAATTTATTGTGGTTTCTGTCCTGATGGTCACGTTATAGGTCAAGGACTACACGATGCTAATCCAAATGACGTTTTTTTAATTAATATTCACACAGGTGGTTATGCAACTCCAAATGGTCCTAGTGACCCTGACTTTAATTGCTTATATGGTGCTGCTATTGGTAGTGCTTCTGGACTAGCTGGATATCCAGCCGGAACAGTGAACAGAGCTACTTTTAGTGGTATTTCTCCACAAGGTAGTGCTGGAACAACTGCATTAAGCAGAGGTGACTGGGCAGCTGCATCTACACTTATTATGTCTCAACCATCTTATGTTAATTTAGGAGCACAAGCTTCTTATGACATGTCTACTGGCATTCTTACTGTTAATACTGAAACATATTATACTTCTTCAACTTCAAACATTAACGTTCTACATGTTGCTGTAGTTGAAAATAATGTTGCAGGACCTCAGTCTGGAGCGCAGAATTATAATCCTGGAGCTATTATTTCTGGACCTTGGAGTCCAACATACAACCACCAACATATGTTTAGACATTTAATGGATGGTGCTAATGGATTAGAGTACAATGTAACAACAGCTGGAACTTTTGTACCAAATACGCATACATGGCAAATGCCAGCAAATTTAGCTACTGGACAATCAACAACTGGTTACTTCCCAGATCTTGATCCTACAAATATGGATATTATAGCTTATATAGCTGAAGGTCCAGGTGAAATTATTACAGGAGTACAAGCTGAAGTAGTTTGTATATTCCCTAATGCATATGATGCAAATGTAACTGCATCTTCTGCTGCAGATGTAATGTGTGCTTCTGAAACTAATATTGATATTACTTTTAGAAATTACGGAAACCAAGCATTAACTTCATTAGATTTAACTTATGACATTAACGGTGGAACTCCAGCTACTTATAACTGGACAGGTAATTTAGCTTCTGGAGCACAAGAGACTGTAACTATTACTAATGTTTCATTTAGCCCACTTGCTGATAGCTTTGGAAATCCAGGCAACACAGTTTCATGGACTGCTTCTAATCCAAATGGTCAAGTTGATCAAAATACTACAAACAACTCATCAGTATCTAAGTTTAGTCATAAAGACATGTCAGGTGATGTTCTTCAAGGAATCGCTGCTGGAAATGTTAATATTGATCTTTTAACTGATGGATATGGATCTGAAACTTCATGGGAAATTGTTGCTGAAGATGGAACTATATTAGGTTCTGGTGGACCATACGCAAGTAACACTCCATACAATATTGATGTTGCTGTTCCTGGAAACATGTGTTTTGAATTTATCTTATACGATTCTTACGGTGATGGGATGTGCTGTGCAAACGGTGTTGGAACATGTATAGTAACTGATGTTAATGGAACTATCATTTTTGAAGGAGACCCTGTAAATCTGCAAAACTTTAGTGCTATACCTACTGCATTCTCTACTGGTGCGGCATCAGGTCCAGCATGGGAGTGTTCTCCTTTTGGTTGTGTTGAAGGAACACCTGGCTTAGGAATTTACATGAGTGAGTCTCAATGTGAATCAGACCCTACAACTGGATGTTACGTAGGTCCAACTTGGAATTGTGATCCTGTTCAAGGATGTATAGATGTTGGAACAGCAGGACTTGGATCATACAACACAGAACAAGAATGTATTGATGATGCAACTAATCCTTGTAGTGGTTCTACAGCGATAAATGAAAGTTCAGATAATAAATTTGAATTATTCCCTAACCCTGCTCAAGACATACTAAATATTGAAGGAAACTTCAAAAGCATAGAAATTTATGATGTATTTGGTAAACTAGTTTTAGCATCTGACAATAAATCAGAAGTGAATATCTCTAGCCTTGCAAATGGATCTTACTATGTAAATATTCTTACTCAAGATGCAGTAATTAAGAGAAAGGTTACTGTAACTAAGTAAACTAAACACTTATATTTTTAATAAAAAACCCTAGCAATGCTAGGGTTTTTTATTATTTAAGTTTTGTAAATTTGTTATATACAAAAACTCAATAAGATGAAAAAAACAATCCTATTTCTAACATCTATTTTCTTTTGCGCTACACTTACTTTGGCACAAGGAAAGTCTTTACCAAACATAGATGTAAAAACATTGCAAGGAAAAACTATTAATATTCAAGATTTAGAAAATGATGGTAAGCCAATGGTGATTAGTTTTTGGGCAACCTGGTGTAAGCCTTGTAAAAAAGAACTCAATACTATTGCTGAAGTTTATGACGATTGGCAAGAAGAAACCGGTGTGAAGTTAATAGCCATCTCAATTGACGATACAAGATCTATGTCAAAAGTTGCTCCTTATGTAAATTCATCCGATTGGGATTACGAGGTATATCTAGATTCAAATTCCGATCTTAAAAGAGCAATGGGAGTATCAACTGTACCACACACTTTCCTAATTAATGGGGAAGGTAAAATTGTATGGAACCACAAAGGATATATTGATGGAGATGAAGAAGAACTATATGAACAAATTCAGCACCTTGTTACAAAATAAAATGAAAAATAAATTTCTTACTTTTTTATTTTCAATCTCTTGCTGCAATCTAATTGCACAAAATAATGGTCAAATAACTGGAGATTTTAGTTTAAATCTTCAAAGCTATGTTGAAGATGCAGCAATAAATGCTGCTGCAGCTGATGAAGTAGTTTTAAATAATGCTTTTTTAAATCTTACCTATTCTTCAAATAATTTCATAATTGGTTTAAGATATGAGAGTTATCTAAATGCACTTTTAGACTATGATAGCGAATTTCGCGGAAATGGAGTTCCTTATAGATATGCAGGATACACAATCGATGGATTAGAAATTACAGCTGGAAATTTTTATGAACAGTTTGGAAGTGGCTTAATATTTAGAAGTTATGAAGAAAAAGGACTTGGTATTGATAATGCAATGGACGGTATTAGATTAAAATACAAAATTGGTAAAGGAATAAGTTTAAAAAGCTTTATTGGTAAAAGCCGAACTTTTTTCACTTATGCTGAAGGTATTTTTAGAGGAATTGATGCTGAAATTGATATTAATGAAAGCTTTGAATTAGAAAATACCACAAAATATATTTTAGGTGGTAGCTTTATTAGTAGATATGAGCAAAGAACAAATCCAAAATTTATAATCCCTCAAAATGTTGCAGCATATGCTGGGAGATTAAATATTCTTAATGGTGGCTGGAATTATTATGGGGAATTTGCATATAAGATTAATGATCCAATAAACTCTCTGCAAGAAAACCAAATGAATTATGCAAGTGGAAGTGCTTTTACAAATAGTTTGACATATTCTCAAAGAGGTTTTGGAATTACTGCTGAAATCCATAGAGCAGATAATATGTTATTACTATCTGAAAGAGAAAGAACTGGTAAGGCGTATATAATGAATTACATACCCACTCTTAGTAAACCTCACGCATACACGCTACTTGCAATTTATCCTTGTGCCACTCAAGCAATGGGAGAGCTTGGAGTTCAATTAGATATATTTTACAAGATTAAAAAAGGTACTCTCTTAGGCGGAAAATATGGAACAAAGGTAAACTTTAACTTTTCAAGAATAAATGGGCTTGAAGGAGGATATTCTATGCTTAATGATAATCAAGATCATTCTCCTGATTTATTTGATTTTTCTCAGGAACTATATTATTCTGATATAAATATTGAAATCAATAAAAAGATAAATAAAAATATCCGTTACAATGCTGTGATTGCAAATCAGACTTATAATAAAGATTTTCTTGAAGGAAAAACTCCAGGAGAATATGGAGTTCTTAATTCAACTATTGCAGTACTAGATTTGAGTTATAGAATTAAAAAAGGCCACACGATTAGATTTGAAACGCAAGCATTATTTTCAAAACAATTGGAGACAGCGAGCAAAGAAGCTGAAGGTGATTGGTTAATGGCTCTTGCTGAGTATACAATTTCTCCTAATTGGTTCTTTGCGATTCAAGACATGTATAATTACGGAAATGAAAATGAAAGTAAAAGATTACATTATATGAATATAAATGTTGGTTTTTTAAAGGGCTCTACTAGATTTGAAATTGGATATGGGAAAAAACGCGAAGGAATCTTTTGTGTTGGTGGGGTGTGCAAGTTAGTTCCTTCATCGAATGGATTAAATTTAAGTATAACAACAAGTTTTTAAATATGAATAGATTTTTTTATATAATAATAGCTACTATATTCATAAGCTCATGTGAGGTTATTGAAGGCCCTTACATGAACGGTACAATTGACCCAATTGACACAACAAACAACGTATATGTAAAAAATATTCTTATTGAAGATTTTACTGGTCATACATGCAAAAACTGTCCTGATGCCGCAAGAGAATTAGATGCAATTCATGATGTCTATGGCTCCCAAATTATTGGCTTAGCAATACACGCTGGACAAACCTTTGCTCGTCCGTATCCAATTGACCCAACTGGAAATCCAGATGAAAAATTTATCTATGATTTTAGAACAAGCTGGGGAGAAGAACTAGATGGTTTTTTTCAGGTCAGTGCAAATGGACTTCCAAAAGGAATGATCAATAGAATAGACTACAGCAGCAGTGGAGATCACAGAAAAGATTGGGGAGAGTGGGCGAATATTGTTGGGGATGAATTGAGTAAAGATGTCTTATTTGGAATAAACATAGAAATTAATCAAACCCCATTAATGTTATCAGATCAGTTTGATATAATTATTAACTCTGAATCACTTTCTGCAATGAGCGGAAATTATAAACTTGTAGTTTGTCTAACTGAAAATAATATTACCAATTGGCAAAAAGACGGAGATAATGATGATGAATCATATGTACATAAACATGTCTTACGATCATTTCTAACACCAACATTTGGAGAAGATTTTGCTTCTGAGGAAATTAATAATGGCGATAGCTTTTCAAATGCATATTCGCCTGTAATAAGTACTCTTGAAAACAACAATATTAATCATTCGCAAAACATATTAACACTTGGAAATGGAAATGCAGGTGATTGGGATTTAAATAATATGTATGTCTTAGCATATATATATGACGAATCTAATAACGAAATTCTTCAAGTAGAAGAAAAATCTCTTTTAAATAAATAAAGGGTAGATGTTGCGGTTTATAATTATTTCTCTATTAGTATTTATTTCCTTTTCTTCAAAATCACAGGTAACTGTAGACAATGTTAATGATGCAAAATCTTTTTTGCAAGCATACTTAAATCCTCTCGGAAGTGGTTTAGGCGCAATAAATAACAATGGCTGGTACAATACAGCTAGACCACATAAATTATTAGGTTTTGATGCTACAGTCTCACTAAGCTTTCTAAATTTAAGTAATGAACAAAAGAGTTTTGACCCCAATTCAATATCTAATTTCTCATCATCAAGCACTTCAACTCCTACCATATTAGGAAAAGGCAATGGTGCAGTAGTAGAGTATCAAGGCGAAGAATTTAAATTACCAAATCAGGATCCATTATTTTCATTAATTGTGCTGCCTAACTTGAATTTAGGTCTAGGAATATTTAAAAAGACAGAAATAAATGGTCGATTTATTCCTAATTATAAATATGAAGCTGGATTTATTGGAAAAGGAGAAATTAATATGTGGGGGATTGGATTTAAGCATGACCTCTTACAATGGATTCCGATTATTGGCAATACTATTCCATTATCACTATCACTACAAGCAGCTCATACTCAGATGACATCAAAAATTTCAATATTAGATCAGCCAGTAAGTATGGACATACAAGCAACAAATATTAATTTAATAATCTCAAAAAATATTTTGATGTTATGTGGATATGCTAGCATTGGTTACAATTCATCATCAACTACATTTACGGCTGGAGAAAATATTACAAATCCTGACAATTTTAATCTTGATGAATTAGAAATATCTCTTCCTGTTGAAATGGAATTTGAAACAGTAAATGAACTTCGAGGAAATATTGGATTAAAACTAAGCTTGGCAGTAATAACTGTTAGTGCAAATCATACGTTTAGTGAATTCCCTGTAACAACAATTGGAGTAGGAGCAAGTCTAAGGTAATGAAGAAAATATTTTTTCTAATTATATTTATTTGTTCTATAAAATTCAGCAGCTTATCTCAAGAATTTAATGCTGGAATTTCTGCAGGAATTAGTACAAGTCAGATCTCTGGTGATAATCTAGCAGGTTTTAATAAGGCAGGTATAATTTTAGGTGGTTTTGTAAATAGAAAAATTAATAATTTATTAATGGTTCAAATGGAGATTATTTATATTCAAAAGGGAAGTTCAAATCCAAATCAGAATATAAATAATTTAGCTGATATACATTTAGACTATATTGAAATTCCATTGTTAGCTATTATTAAAAATTCAGAAAAACTCTCTATTGAAGGAGGGGTTCATTGTTCAGCACTAATTGATGGATACTACAAAGATCTTTATGGAGAATTAGAAAACCAAACAAGTTTTAATAGTTTTGAGTTAGGCGCAATTATTGGAATATCATATAATTTAAGTTCAAAAATTTCTCTAAATACAAGATTAAGCAACTCTATTATTCCTACTGCCGAACATGCCTCTGGACAAACTTATAAATTCAATAAGGGAAAGTATAATACTGGTTTAAACTTTATATTAAAATATCAAATCTAAAATGAAAAAAAATAAAATTATAGTTGCAATAACTGGAGCAAGTGGTGCTATATATGCAAAAGTTTTATTAGACAAACTTCAAGCACTTCAGGATCAAATTGATGAGGTTGGTGTTATCATGTCAGATAATGCAAAATATGTTTGGAGAACAGAACTGGATAATGAAAACTATAATAACTATCCTTTTAAATTTTATGAAAAGATGGATTTTGAAGCTCCATTTGCCTCAGGATCTGCTAAATACAATACTATGATAGTTTGTCCATGCTCTATGGGAACAATGGGAAGAATATCAAGTGGGATTTCTAATGATTTAACTACTAGAGCAGCAGATGTAATCTTAAAAGAAAGAAGAAAACTAATATTAGTTGCAAGAGAAGCGCCATATAGTTTAATTCACATAAATAATATGAAAACTATTACCGAAGCAGGAGGAATTATATGTCCTGCTACTCCATCCTACTACAGTAAACCAACAGATTTTGAAGAACTCACTGCAACTGTAGTTGATAGAGTACTAGACCTTTGTGGCTTTAAATTTAACAAGTATTCTTGGGGAGAAGACAATAAATAAAATATGATTTAGTTATATAAATATGGAAAAACTAAAATACACTTCTATTGCTATAACAAGCCTAGGTGTATTATTCAAAACAATGCATTGGCCTTTCGCAGGATATTTATATACAATAGGTTTTTCTTTAGTTATTATTTATTGTTTAATTAAAATCTTTAAATCATAATGCTAAAATTTTGCAAGTCAGTTCTTGAGAAGGTAAGCTTTGACCCTCAACTTTTTAGAAAAGAACTTATGAAAGCCACGAGATGGCTAAATAAAAAAGAATTGTCTAAATTAAAAGTATGGGCACTTGGATGCTTTTCCCATTATAAGCAAACTATTCAAGAAGTATTTGATTCTTTATCTTAAAAAAGATTACTTTGATTGGTAGACTTTACTCTCCCTAAGTGCTTAAAGGCTAGATCAGTTGCTTGTCTTCCTCTTGGAGTTCTCATTAGATAACCCTCTTTAATTAAAAAGGGTTCATAAACTTCTTCAATAGTACCCGCCTGCTCTCCTACAGCAGTTGCAATAGTTGTTAAACCTACAGGGCCACCTTTAAATTTGTCAATAATTGCCGATAATATCCTATTGTCCATATCATCTAAACCATTTTCATCTACATTTAAAGCATTAAGAGCATATTTAGTTATTTCTGTATCTATATTCCCATCACCTTTAATTTGAGCAAAATCTCTCACTCTTCTTAAAAGCGCATTAGCTATTCTTGGTGTACCTCTTGATCTACCTGCAATTTCAGACGCAGCACTAGAAGAAATACTAACATCTAAGATTGATGATGAACGATTAATTATTTCTGAAAGTAACTCTGTACCGTAATATTCTAAACGAGAATTAATCCCAAAACGAGCCCTAAGCGGAGAGGTTAATAAACCTGATCTTGTTGTAGCACCAATTAAAGTAAATGAGTTTAGCTTTATTTGAACAGTACGAGCATTTGGACCTGATTCTATCATAATGTCAATTTGATAATCTTCCATAGCGGAATACAAATATTCTTCTACAATTGGATTTAATCGATGTATTTCATCAATAAACAAAACATCTCTATCTTCAAGATTAGTTAATAGTCCAGCTAAATCACCAGGCTTGTCTAATACGGGTCCTGATGTAGTTTTGATATCAACTCCTAATTCATTAGCAATAATATAGGATAAGGTAGTTTTCCCAAGTCCTGGAGGGCCGTGTAAAAGAACATGATCTAAAGCTTCTTCTCTTTGTTTAGCAGCTTGAATAAAAACTTCAAGATTATCAACTATCTTTTCTTGACCCTTAAAATCTGAAAATAGTTTTGGCCGTAGAACTTGTTCAAATTCTTTTTCCTCGCTACTATAGTTATCAGATTCTGGATTTAAATCTTCATTCATATACAAACAAAAGTAACAAACAATAAATTAAAAATGTTATTCTAAATAGACTAAAAAGTCGTGAAGACCTATGTATGAAGATGTTTACTTTCATCCAAGAATGGATGATGCTTAACACTCAATGGTCTTGTTGTTAAACTTCTAAATACAACATAGAAAAATAATCCTAAAAAGCCCAATCCCATTCCAAGATCGGTTAGACCTAAATGTCCATGATCGTGCAATGTCCCGGGAGCAAATAAAAGATAAGAGTTAATCCAATGACCGATTAAAATAACAACAGATGCAACGATTAAGAAATTAGTATTTCTTTTTGCATCTCTACTCATCAAGACTATCGTTGGAACAACAAAATTTATTGCAGCACTAAACCAAAAAAGGAATCTATAATTAGACAATTCAATTCTTTCCATAAAGTAAGTTACTTCCTCAGGAATATTAGCATACCATATTAACATGAACTGTGAAAACCACATATAAGTCCATACAACTGAAAATGCAAAAACCCATTTACCTAAATCATGAATTATACTATCATTAAGATCCTGTAGGTAACCTTGTTTTTTAAGAAATAAACAAAACAATAATATTGTAGTAAAACCAATAGCAGACCATTCAGAAAATATATACCAGCCAAATAAAGTACTAAACCAATGGGTATCAATAGACATAATCCAGTCCCATGAAGCCATTGACGAACTAACTGCAAAAAAAACAATAAACCAAGCAGAAACGGTGATTCCTTTATTATAAGAATTTTTACCAATACCTCCTTCTAGATCACCCTGCAAAGAGATATCTCTTAGTCTTTTCGCACAGTAAATCCATACAACAACATAAATTATTGATCTAACTAAGAAGAATATAGGATTTAGATATGCTTCCTTACCTGCAATAATTTTATCATAATTGGGAGCTCCTTCTGTCATTATCCCTACTTCCATCCAGTGATATATATGATTCCAATGTAACATAGCTGCAATAACAATAAAAATCATTACTGCACATGTATAAGGAAGGAAGGTCATAATTGCTTCAGGCACCCTTTTTATAACAGTAGACCAACCAGCCTCAGCAACATGCTGAAGTGCAACAAAAAATACTGCAAAAATTGAAATTCCTAAGAAAAAATAATTGTTAAAAATTAAACTTGTCCAAGCAGCATGAGAGTCATTAATAAATGCATAAACTGTTGATATTAATCCTATAGCGATTAAGACCAGTGATAATAAATGTGTAGATTTTGATATTTTATACATTATAAATTTATTTATTCAGCACTATAATTTTGTAACTCTTGAACATAAAGTACAATTTTCCACCTTTCTTCCTCACTAAGCTGTGATGAATGTGGTCCCATTGCATTTAATCCATATGTTAAAGAATGAAAAATATGCCCAGCCTTTAATTGATTCATAGGAACATTAGGTCTTCTTAACATCTTACCATCATTGTAATGAGGTACAGCAGAATACACCGGGTGATTTATTGAACCTCCACCAGCACCAAATTCTCCGTGGCAATGTTTACAGAACATAGAATATAATTTTTTTCCTTCCTCAATATTCTCCTCACTTCCTTCAAAAGGATTAACAGCTTCATTTCCTGCTCTTATATACTCTTCTAATGAGTTTTCATAATAAAAAGTAGATAAATAATTTCTTGCAATTGTACCTTTAACTGGCTTTCTAGCATTTAAACTATCACTAAAATAACTATTCTGTCCATACGTTTCAAGAGAGGGTGACCTATACATATTAGGCATAAATTCATATCCAGGACCAGGATTTGAACACGAACATATTAATACAAGAAATGCTATTAAATATATTTTATTCATCTTCTATATTTTTTTCATTGATTTCAGATGCTCCTGTTGATTTTAAAATTTTAGTAATCTCTTTATCACTATCTTCTACAATAAGTTCCATTAAAAATTTATCGTCTGTTGTTCTTGGATCAGGACTTTTGGTTGATGCTCCTGGATAAAGCTTGTTTCTGTAAAAATATGTTAGTGACATTAAATGACCTGCAAAGAGAACAGTACACTCAAACATAATTGGCACAAAAGAAGGAACATTTTGATAAAATGTAAAGTTTGGTTTTCCACCAATATTCATAGGCCAACTTTTTCCAACTCCAGAAATCATTATATAGTAAATTAATAAACCTCCAAAAGATAAACCAATACATCCATAAATAAATGCTGTAATTGCCATTCTTGTCTCTTTTAAACCAAGAGCATGATCAAGACCATGAACTGGAAAAGGACTGTATACCTCTTCAATATCATATTTTTTTGATCTTATCTCTTTTACTGATTGTAAAAGGATTTCCTCGTCATCAAATATAGCATGTATAACTTTCTTACTCATGACTTCTCTTTTTATATTCAGATCCAGATGATTTTAAAATAGTCTTTAATTCTGCTTGAGCAACAACTGGGAATGTTCTAGCATACATTAAGAATAGAACAAAGAAGAATCCAATTGTTCCAAGGAAGATTCCAATATCAATAAAAGTTGGTGAGAACATTGACCAAGCTGATGGAAGAAAATCTCTGTGTAATGAAGTTACAATAATTACAAATCTTTCAAACCACATTCCAATATTTACAAAAATTGACAAAATAAATGTTGCGATAAATGATGTTCTAATCTTTTTAATCCAATAAAGCTGAGGTATAATAACATTACAAGACATCATTGAAACATATGCCCACCAATAGGGTCCTGTAGCTCTATTTAGAAAAGCATATTGTTCAAATTCAACTCCTGAATACCAAGCCATAAACAACTCAGTTATATATGCAGTTCCTACCATTGATCCGGTAAATAGAATAATGATGTTCATGTATTCTATATGCTTTATTGTAATATAGGCTTCCATATGAACAACTTTTCTCACAATAATCAATAAAGTTTCAACCATTGCAAAACCTGAAAAAAGTGCTCCCAATACGAAATAAGGAGGGAAAATAGTTGTATGCCATCCAGGGATAACTGAAGTAGCAAAATCCATACTTACAATTGAGTGTACAGAGAAGACAAGTGGAGTTGCTAATCCCGCTAAAACTAATGATACTTCTTCAAATCTTTGCCAGTGCTTTGCTCTTCCACTCCATCCAAATGCTAATAAAGTGTATAATTGCTTTTTCATTGGGCTGATAGTCTTACTCATTCTGTCTCTAATCATAGCAAAATCAGGAATCAATCCAATATACCAGAAAACAGTAGAAACTGTTAGATAGGTAGAGATTGCAAATACATCCCAAAGTAGTGGTGAGTTGAAATTTTGCCATAAAGAACCATATGTATTAGGAATAGGAAAAACCCAATATGCAAGCCAAGGACGACCCATATGAATTAATGGAAATAAACCGGCTTGTACAACTCCAAAAATTGTCATTGCCTCAGCAGATCTATTAATTGCCATTCTCCATTTCTGACGAAAAAGAAGAAGTACTGCAGATATTAACGTTCCAGCATGTCCAATTCCAATCCACCAAACAAAGTTAGTAATATCCCAAGCCCAGTTGACTGTTTTATTTAAGCCCCATACTCCAATACCAGTACCTATAGTATAGGCCATACATCCAATTCCCCATAAAAACAAAACAACAGACAGACCAAATAAAATCCACCAATATTTATTTGCTTTACCTTCAACAGGCAAGGCAATTTCCCTAGTAATATCATGATAAGTTTTATTACCAAGTATTAAAGGATCTCTTATTTCTGATTCTTGATGCATTAGGCTTTATTTCTAATTTTAGTTTGATAAAATACAGAGGGTCTAACATTCAAATGATCTAATAAATCATAAGCTCTTTCATCATTTCTTAAATTCCAAACTTTACTCTCCTTGTTATTTGAATCTCCAAATACTAACGCATTAGTTGAACATGAAGAAGAACATGCCGTTTGAGCTTCATAATCTTTTACAGGTCTACCTTCTCTTTTTGCAGTAAGTTTAACTTCTTGTATTTTTTGAATACACATACTACATTTTTCAATAACTCCTCTTGATCGAACAACTACATCAGGATTTAAAACCATTTTACCAAGATCATCGTTCATATGAAAATCAAATTTTTCATTTTCTGAATATTGGAACCAGTTAAATCTTCTCACTTTATATGGGCAGTTATTAGCACAATATCTAGTACCAATACATCTATTGTATGTCATTTGATTAAGTCCCTCATTACTGTGAGTTGTAGCAGCAACAGGACAAACATTTTCACATGGAGCGTGATTACAATGCATACACATAACAGGTTGGAATACTACTTCAGGATTTTCTGAAGGAACTTCCATTTCACTATACATTGTTATAGCTGAAATCTTTTCTTCTTTAGAAAGCTCTTTAGTCATGTCAGAAGAGAAATAGCGATCAATTCTTAACCAATGCATGTCTCTACTCTTCCTCATTTCTTCTTTACCAACAACCGGAATATTATTTTCAGATTGACAGGCAACGACACATTCTCCACATCCGACACAAGAAGTTAAATCGATAGATAGATTCCAAAAGTGACCAGTTTCTAAATCATGCTCTTCATATAGTGAAACCTCGTTAGAAGGTAATTTTCCTTTATAGGTATGATATAATTCACGATGATTTCCAGCAGATGGATCTTTTATATATTCAGCTAAAGAAGTTTCTTTAACAATATCTCTCCCCATCATAGTATGATGCAATTGTATGGAGGCGAATTCATACTCTCCTTCAATTTTTGTAATTGTTAGCTCTTTAGTATTTAAAAAAGGATAAGCATTAAAACCTACATTGTCTCCTGCCTTACCCGCTCTTGTTCTTCCATACCCTACAGCCATGCCAACAGTATTCTGGGCTTGACCGGGTGTAATCATAACTGGAACATTTTCCAGAATATTATTGCCATCTGTTATATTTACTAAACTCCCATTCATAGCACCATTAGAAACATTCCAATTTGAAAGTCCTAGTTTATCAGCTGTAGAGGAAGAAATTGTTAAATAATTGTCCCAACAAGCTCGTGTAATAGGATCAGGAAGTTCTTGTAACCAAGGATTATTTGCTTGTCTTCCATCGCCTAAAGCAACAGTTTCATAAATTTCAAGTTCTATTGACTCATTATTTTTCTTTGCAACAGAAATCGAATTATCAGTAAATCTTTTAACTTTAATAGAAGGTTCATTAAGATTAAAGTAGCCATCATGTAATGATTTATTCCAATCTACACCTTTGGATATCCAGTAATTCTTTTGAAATGATTGAAAGTCAGATTTATTCATCCAACTCAGTAAACTTTCTTGAAATTGTCTTGTATTAAAAAGAGGAGAAATAGTAGGTTGCATTAAAGAATAAACTCCATGCTTTGGATTTGCATCTCCCCAACTTTCAAGATTATGACTATCGGGACATACATAATCCATTAAATGTGCTGTTTCATCATGATGCTGAGATGTAGATATTTTAAGACTAACATTTTTCAAGGCATTATTAAACTCCTTAGAATTAGCTAATGTATAAGATGGATTGACATTGTATGTAATTAGAGCTTCAACATTTCCATTTTGCATATCAGAAATTAATGCATCTACATTACTAGTATTTCCTTGCTTTAATTTTGAAGGATTAGTTATAGAAATAGTATTCCCATAATTAGATAGTTGATGATTTATAGCATTAACTATCAGTTGCGTGTTCTTGTCGTTGCTATTGCTAATTACAATTGATTTTGTTTTACTTGATTTTAAATCTTTAACAATCTTAGTTAGTCTTTTATCAAAACTCTCACCCTTTAATGCCCCAAGAAGATTAGATAGTAAATACGCCTGTTCTGATGGCTTTATCTGAATTCTTTTATCAGCATTAGCACCAGTAAGAGACAAATTTGTTTCAAGTTGGTAATGCTTGGACATTTTTCCAGATTTTGGATTTCGACCATTTATATAATCAGTAGCATAATCATTTGCCATCCAGTTAGCTAAAAAGTCTGCTCCAAAAGATACAATAACATGCGCCTTATCAAAACTATATGTAGGAGCTAACCTTACTCCAAACGATTCTAGATTTGCATCAAGCAAACCATCATATGGATTAGAATCAATCATAAGATGTTCTACGTTTCTATATTTTTTTGAAAAACTCTTAACTAACTCATTAGTTGTAGGACTTAAGATGGTAGAAGAAAGTAAGACTATTTTACCATTTTTTATTCTTAATAATTTGTCTTTTATTTCAGAATCTATAGTTCTCCAATCAGATTCATCATTATTTTTTAATGGATACTTCAAACGAGAAGAATCATAAAGTGATAACACAGAAGCTTGAACACGAGCATTAGAAGATGTTTTATTGCCCTCAATTTTAATTGGCCTGCCTTCTCGTGTTTTTACAAGAACGCTAGCATAATCTCTTCCGTCATAAATTGTAGAGGCGTAATAATTCGCAACTCCAGGTATTATTTCGTCAGGCTTAACTAAATATGGGATTGATTTAACAACTGGAGTTTCACATGCTGCTAATGTAGCAGCTGCCGTGCTAAATCCTAAAAACTTTAAGAAATCTCTTCTACTACTGTTAGTTGAGGAAAGGTTTTCTTTATCTCCTAAAAATTGATCAACAGGTAAGTCTTCAACAAATTCATTTTGAGCAAGTTTTTCAACAATAGGATCGTCATTTAACTGAGCAAGCCCTTTCCAATATTTCTTAGTTGTTTTCATTTTACTCATGGTTTTTTAATAATGACATTTTGCACATTCAATACCACCAATTTTATCAACTGTAATTTTCTCTCCTTTATACTTTTCTTTTAACTGATCATGAAGTTCTGTATAATATTCATTACCCTCCATTGCAACTTCAGTTTCCCTATGACAGTCGATACACCAACCCATTGTAAGAGAAGCATGTTGATATAAAACTTCCATTTCCTCAACAGGACCATGGCATGTTTGACATTCTACTTTTCCAGCTACAACATGCTGTGAGTGATTAAAATAGGAAAGATCAGGAAGGTTATGTATTCTAACCCATTTAATAGGTTTTTGTTCATAACCCTCAATGTATGTTTTTGAGTCAGGATCAAAACCAACGGCATCATATATCTTTGAAATTTCTGTAGTTCCTGTAATTTTACCTTCATTAATATAAGTATGACAGTTCATACATACATTCGCAGATGGTATGCCTGAGTGCTTACTTTTTCTAGCTGAAGAGTGGCAGTAGTTACAATCAACACCATTTTCACCAGCATGAACCTTGTGTGAAAAGGCAATAGGTTGTTCAGGCATATACTGAGTGTAAACACCCACTCCTAACATTGTATCGTATGAAAATTTTAAGACTACAATTAATGCAGCAAATGAAACAAATGCTACATTTTTGTTATCAGAAATAAATGAATTAAACTGACCAATAAGAGTTTCTGGGATGGTTTCAGTTTCTTGACCAATACTTTCTTTTAATTTGTTTTTTAAAGATGTTAAAAGATAAACTAACAACAATAAAAACAAAGCTATAATCATTAAAATTGTTGAAGTCTTGATTCCTTCTTCTTCAGAGAGTACTAAGTCTGCAGTAACAACTTCTTCAACAATTGGTGGGTTTTTTAAATACGCAAAAAGAGCTTCGAAATCAGCATCCTCAAAATAATATGATGGCATTGCAACTTTATTATACTCTTCATATAATGCTATCGCGTCAGCATCTCCCGAAGCAATAAAATCTGATGAACTGTTAATCCATTTTTTCAACCATACTTTATTTCTTCGATCCGTAACGCCCTTTAATCCTGGTCCAATTAATGCCTTGTCTGTCATCATGTGACATGACGTACAGTTTGCTTTATAAATTTGTTCACCTTTTTGAACAGCAAGAGAATCTACTGTTTCCTGAGAGAAAGCGCTTGTAATAGAAGTTAAAAAAATAGCTAATGTTAGAAAAACTAAGCTATATGTATATTTCGTCATAAATCATTCACCAATTTGCTTGACAAAATTAATTTATTTTATTTAATCCCTCTAGCAAAAAACTGAGGAAATATTGTAATTTATAATCAGTCTAAATAACTATTTCGGATAAAATCAATGAGACAAAAAAAGTATGGTTATTTTATTTGATGGAACTAACTTCAACAACTTTCTTAACTTTAGGAACAGCATTTTTAACAGCAATCTCGACTCCGTTTTTTAAGGTCATCATACTCACATGACAAGTTTCACATGCCCCAAGCAATTTCACCTTTACAACATAGTCATCTGAAACTTCAATCAAGTCAATATCTCCTCCATCTTTTTTAAGATAAGGTCTAATTTCATCCAAAGCAGCTTCAATTTTATTTAATATCCTTTTACTTGTTATCACTATTTTCTTATTTTTATGAGCAACCTTTCATGTTTGTTATTTTAACAGACTCTGTAGTTGGAAGATTTGCATTTCTTTCATCAATACTTACAACTACTTTTTTTGCTAAATTAATAAATGAATTTGAAATTTCAGTATTTAACTGTAAAACCCCAGGCCTTCCTGCGTCAGCAGCTTCCCTTATTGATTGAACAATTGGTATCTGACCAAGCAGTTCAACACCTAACTTTTCAGCTAAATTCTTTGCACCGTCTTTGCCGAAGATAAAATATTTTTTATCTGGATTTTCTTCCGTAACAAAAAAGGACATGTTTTCAATAATTCCTAAAACAGGAACATCAATACTATCCATTTTAAACATATTAACTCCTTTTTCAGCATCAGCCAATGCAATTTCTTGAGGGGTACTTATAATAACAGCACCTGTAATTGGAATTGCCTGAACTAATGATAAATGAATATCACCTGTTCCCGGAGGCAAATCGACTACTAAATAATCTAACTCTCCCCAATGAGAATCCCAAATAAGCTGATTAAGAGCTTTTGATGCCATTGGACCACGCCAAACAATCGCTTGGTTAGCCTGAGTAAACAAACCCATAGATACCATTTTTACTCCGTAATTTTCAAGAGGCTGCATTTTTTTCTTACCATCAACATCGATAGCATTTGGAGATTCACCAACTAGGTCAAACATAATAGGCATTGAGGGACCATAGATATCAGCATCTACTAATCCAACTTTATAACCTAACTCAACCAAAGCGACAGATAAATTCGCAGAAATTGTAGATTTCCCTACACCTCCTTTACCCGATGAAACAGCAATAATATTTTTAACCCCAGGTATTGGATTTCCTTTTATCTTATTATCCTTTTCAACTTTTTTAATTATAAAATTAAGCTTTACAACTATAGTTTTCCCAAATTGTTTTTGCAAAGCCTCGACGCATATATTTTCAATGCGTTTTTTAAATTGTAGGCTTGGGTTTGAAATCTCAATATCTAAAATAACCTCATTACCAAAAAGCTGAATATTTAAGATTACACTTAAATCAATAAAATTCTTATCAGTAGTTGGAAATATGACTTTTTTAAAAACTTCTTTTATATTTTTTTTATTTAAATCCAAAGGGTATAATTGTATATGCAAATATAAATTATTAATAGCTGATAGTATAAGCTATAGTTTTTTTAATCAATAATTTAAAATAAATTTTAAATAAGTAATAGACATCCCTTTTTTTAGAAAAATTTTTTCATAATAAGTTTTAATATCTAAATTATCTCTTTGAACTTCAGAGGCATATAAATCATTTGTTGAATCCTTTAATATATGCCCCTCACCTGAAATTACTCCTAAAGTAAATCCGTGAAAAAACTGACTATCTGTTTTTAAATGAATGACAGAATTAGGCTTTAAAATCTGATTATATAAATTAAGAAATTTTGGATGAGTTAATCTTTTTTTCAATCTGGACCTTTTCAATTGGGGGTCTGGAAATGTAATCCAAATCTCATCAATTTCATTTTTAGAAAAATATTTTTGAATCAAATCAACTCTAGTTCTTAAAAAACCAACATTGGTTAATTTATTTTCTTGCGACTCCTTAGCTCCCGACCAAATTCTAGATCCTTTAACATCTATGCCAATAAAATTTTTTTGAGGAAATTTTTTTGCTAAGGCAACTGTATATTCCCCCCTACCACAACCAAGTTCTAATGTAATTGGATTCTCATTTTTAAAAAAATCTCTACTCCATTGCCCTTTTAAATCAAAAGATTTATTAGGTTCATCAATAGGTGGTTCAATTACATGCGCCAAAGTTTTAAGCTCAGCAAATTTTTTTAGTTTATTTTTAGCCAATTGAAAAAATATTTTGAACAAAAATATAGTCTTTTAAGTATTTTCGTTAAATGAAATTAAAAAAAAATATTCTTGTTGCTCCTTTAAACTGGGGTATTGGACATGCTACAAGATGTATTCCCATTATTAGAAAATTACAGGAACATAATTTCAATGTTATTATAGCTTCTTCTGGTAGATCATTAAAATTATTAATTCAAGAATTTCCAAATCAAGACTTTATTAAAATAGATGATTATAATATTAAATACTACTCATTCCTTCCAATGGCTATTTCTATTTTAATTCAAATACCAAAAATCTTATTAAGCATCAAAAAAGAACACGCTCAACTAAAATCAATAATAAATGACTTTAAAATTGATGGAATAATTTCAGACAATAGATATGGAATATATTCAAAAGAAATACCTTCAGTATTTATTACGCATCAGCTTGAGATTCAAGCTCCTATATTTAGTAGCTTTATTAACAAAATAAACCATAAACTAATCGATAAGTTCTCTGAATGTTGGGTCCCAGATTTTAAAACAAATGGTATTGCAGGGAAATTATCACATACCACAAATACAACAATAAATTACAAATATATTGGTCCTTTATCTAGGTTTACAAAAAAGAGAAGTGAAATAAAATATGATATTCTAGCAATAATATCTGGCCCTGAACCCCAAAGATCAATTTTAGAAAAAAATCTTATAAGAGAATTAAAACTTCACAAGAATAAATCACTCCTACTACAAGGAAAACCAGAAAAAAAATATACTGACAAAATAAATAACTTAACAATTAAGTCTCATCTTTCATCAGAGGAATTAAACTTAGCAATGATAGAATCAAGACTGATAATATGTAGGGCTGGTTATTCTACTATAATGGACTTGTTTAAACTTCAAAAAAACGCAGTACTTATACCAACGCCAGGACAAACAGAGCAAGAATATTTATCCAAATATTTATCAGAATCTAGATACTTTAAATCTATCAATCAAAATGAAATCATTTTAAAAAATCTGATTGTAACCACTCAAAAATTTCAAAACATAAAAGAAAGAAATGAGGATACTAACTGGAATACGTTGCTGAATATTTTTAATAAATAATAAGTATGAAATCATTTGAAACAAATGAAATATTTGAAATAAAATCACGAAGTAATTTTGAGGAATTAGCTTTAAAAATATTTGATTATCAAAACAAAAACAATAATTTTTACTCAGAATATTCGAGCTTTATTTTAAAAGGGAAAAAACCAACTTCAATAAGAGAAATTCCTTTTTTACCAATTAGTTTTTTTAAAACAAGTAAAATTATTTTAAATAATCTTAATCATAAATTAATTTTTAAAAGCAGTGGTACTAGCGGAGCTAGAAGCAGTCACTATGTGGCTGATTTAGAGCTTTATAAAAAAAGTTTTGTCAATAATTTTTTACAACAATATCATAAAATTGAAGACACATGTATAATTGGCCTACTCCCATCTTATGAAGAAAATGGAGATTCTTCATTAATTTATATGATAAATGAATTAATAAATATCAGCCAAAATAAACTTAGTGGTTTCTACAATAATAATTTCCAAGAACTTAATAAATCATTAAAAATATTAGAGTCTAGCAAAACAAATACAATTTTAATAGGTGTTTCATATGCCCTTTTAGATTTCGGAAAAAAATATCCTCAAAAATTAAAAAATACAATAGTTATTGAAACTGGCGGCATGAAAGGCAAAAGAAAGGAAATGCTAAAAGAGGAATTACACAAAATACTTAAAGATGATTTTGGATTAAATCATATTCACTCTGAATATGGGATGACGGAGCTTCTCTCTCAGGCATATTCAAAAAAAGATGGGGTTTTCCTTAGCCCAAGCTGGATGGATATATTAATTAGAGATATTAATGATCCACTGTCAATTCTAGGTTTTAATAAATTAGGAGGGGTGAATATTATTGATCTAGCAAATTTAAACTCATGCTCATTTATTGCTACAGACGATCTAGGAATTAAATTAAATCAGAATGAATTTAAAATTAATGGTCGACTATCAAATTCAGATATGCGTGGATGTAATCTTTTAATACAATGACAATTAGACAAGCCAATGTAAATGACATAGAGAAAATCATGAAGATGTACAGTTCTTGTGTTGTAGGAATGATTAAAATTGGCATAGATCAATGGGACAATACATATCCAAACAAAGAAATTATACTGCACGACATTCAAAACAAAACATTTTATGTACTTACAGAAAAAAACAAAATTATTGCTGGAATAAATATTGATAATAAACAAGACAAAACTTATCTTTCAATAAATTGGGAGGATACGCAAGACTTATTTTTAGTTGTTCATAGGCTCGCGGTAGATAAAAGATATTGGAGTAAAGGTACAGGAAAAAAACTCATGCTTTTTGCAGAAAAATTAGTGACAAAGAAAAAATTAAAATCAATTAGACTTGACACTTACAACACTAATATAAAGGCTATCAATTTTTATAAGAATTTAGGATATAAAATTTTAGGAGAAATTTATTTAAAGCCAAATAAAAACGAATATTATTGTTTTGAAAAATTGATAAAATAAAAACTTTTTGAATCATAATGCTTAAAAACAAAAAAGAAGGATTAAAGAAACCATATATAATGATACTTGGTAGCGCTCAGGATGGTGGGTACCCAATGGCTATTTGCAAAAAAGTATGCTGTAAGAATGCTGTTTTAAAAAATGAAAAACCAACTAGGGTCAGCTCTATAGCAATTGTAGACCCCATAAGTTCAGAGCAATGGATAATTGACGCAACTCCCGACTTAAAGGAACAGCTAAATGAACTTTATAAAAAAAGCAAATCAGAAAAAATTAACGGATTTTTTTTAACTCACGCTCACATCGGACACTATCTTGGCTTAGCTCAATTAGGTCAAGAAGTAATTGGGAGCAAGAAAATAAAAGTTTACTGTATGCAGAGAATGTTTGACTTTTTAAGCAATAATGGCCCATGGGATCAATTAATAAAACTTCAAAATATTACATTAGAAAAAATCCAAAATGAGCTTACTATAAAATTAAATTCACGAATTAGTATTACTCCAATTTTAGTTCCTCATAGAGATGAATATTCTGAAACAGTTTGTTATTTGGTATCTACAATGAAAAAAAAGCTATTGTATATACCAGATATTGATAAGTGGCACCTGTGGGACAAAGACATAATAGAAATGATAAAGATTGTTGATTATGCTTTGCTTGATGGAACATTTTATCAAGATGGTGAGCTTGGTAGAGATATGAGTAAAATACCGCATCCATTTGTAAAGGAAAGCATGAAGCTTTTTAAGGATTTATCAAAACAAAATAAACAAAAAGTGTTTTTCACTCATCTTAACCATACTAATCCTCTTATAATTAAAGAAAGCAAAGAGCAATTCGAAGTGAAAAAGTTAGGTTTTAATTTTGCAATGGACAACCTAGTTCTTGAGTTATAAAAGTTATAACCTCATCATAAAAAAGGTTTGGTTTTTCAGCATGAACCCAATGTCCTGCCCCAACAACTTCTCTTATTCTTGAATTTTTAAAATGCTTTGAAATCAAACTCTCATCAACAGAATTTATATAGTTAGAATTACCTCCTTTTATGAAAACTGTTGGAAGGGTAAGCTCTCCATTTAAAAAATCTGCATTTTTAATATTACTAAGCTCTTTTTTTAGAACTTCTATATTAAATCGCCAATTAAAACTTTTATCCCCATCTCTGTAAAGACTCTTCATTAAGAAAGATCTTATAGATAATTCAGTAATAGATTTAGAAAGAACTTTATCAATTTCATCTCTACTATTATAATTACTAATAGGCAAACTATTGAGAATATTTAACAGTTTATTATGAAAATCAACATTATAAGTTTTAGGCGCTATATCAACAACAATTAGTCCTTTCACTTTTTCTGCGTTTTTAAAACAAAAATCCATAGCTACTTTTCCCCCAAGGGAATGGCCTATTAAAATTGGTTTTTGAATATTATGTTGAAACAGATATTCTTGCAGATCATTAGACATATCATGGTATGAAAAATTATTATTATGAAAAGACCTACCATGATTCCTTAAGTCAATAATATGTACATTAAAATTGTCAGATATTTTTTTTCCAATTGAATTCCAGTTATCACTCATTCCAAAAAGGCCATGTATAATAATAACCGCTTGCCCTTTACCATAAATTCTAGAAAACATCATAATAATCGTTTATACATTTGTATTGTATTTTCAAGACCTAGATAAATGGCATCTGAGATCAAGGCATGACCTATAGAGACCTCTGATACATGATTAATGTTATCCACAAAAAAACCTAGATTATTAAGATTTAAATCATGACCAGCATTAATTTTAAGGTCATACTCAAGAGCTTTTTCAGCTGCGGCCAAATATGGGAAAATGGCTTGATTTTTATCAACAGAATATCTAGATGCATAATCTTCTGTATATAACTCTATTCTATCAGTTCCACATAATTTGGCCCCTTCAATTATTTTGACTTCAGGATTAACAAAAATTGAAGTTCTAATACCGTTTGCCTTAAACTCTGTAATTATTTCTTTTAAAAATGAATTATGTGTTATAGTATCCCAACCACTGTCTGATGTGATTACATCAACAGCGTCCGGAACAAGTGTTACTTGATCAGGAGATATCTCTAAAACCATTTCAATAAAATCTTTAGAAGGATAGCCCTCAATATTATATTCTGTTGTAATTACGCCTTTAAGATCAAATGCATCTTTCTTAGTAATATGTCTTTGATCTGGTCTTGGATGAACTGTAATCCCATCAGCTCCAAAAGCCTGGCAATCAACTGCTGCTTTTAAAACATTTGGGAAATCACCTCCTCTAGCATTTCTTAAAGTTGCAATTTTATTAATATTAACACTCAGTTTAGTCATCTCAAAAACTTATTTAACAAATGTAAAAAATAGTATGTTTGCTATTTAAAAAATAATTACTTTTTATAAAAATTAATTATGACTCTTTCAAAATCAACAAAGAATTAATGAACAAGTTAATAGCAATTTTTATTTGTTTATTGACAGTTAATATAAATATATGTTTAAGTAATAATGATATATCTACAGAAACTAAAGAGCATCAAATATCAAAAATCATTATTACAGGTAATAAAATCACAAAGGAATCTATAATCTTAAGAGAGTTAAGTTTTAAAAAAGGTGATCTAATAGATATTGCCAAACTAAAAAAAATAGAGGCTGAAAGTAAAGTTAACTTAACAAATCTTAACCTTTTTAACTTCATTACAATTAGTAATACCGTAAACGAAAAAAATATAATAATCTTAATTGAAGTAACAGAGAGATGGTACATTTGGCCATATCCAATACTTGAAATTTCAGAAAGAAACTTCAATGTTTGGTGGGACGAATTTAAAAGCAGCAATTATTCTGACTTCTCAAGACTTAATTATGGGTTATTTCTAAATATCGAAAACTTTAGAGGTCAAAATGAACTACTAATGCTCAAATTCAGAAAAGGATTTAAAGAGCACTACATGCTAAGGTTCGAGACACCAAATATGAATAAACAAAAAACTCTTGGAATAAATACGCATCTTGAGTTTTTTAGAAGGAAAAAAACGTTTTATCAAACAATTAATAATGAGTTAGTGTATTTTGAAGATGATAATTCTTTTTCCTCTAACGAAATGCTTCTCAATATTGAGTTTATATATAGAAAAAATTTAAAAACAAAACACAAAATAAATTTTGATTATCATTCAACAAAAGTTAATACTGAGATAATTTTCAGAAACCCAAACTATCTACTTAATACAAATGATAAAGGTAGTTTTGGAAAAATAAGCTATCAACTTATTCATGAAAATAGAAACAGTAATATTTATCCAACTAATGGAAATTATTTTGATATTGAGATTTCTAAAAATATTGCTTTTAAAAGCCCTATTAATCATTATGAAATTAGTTTTCAATTAGAAAAACACAGGCACTTCTCAAATAGATTTATTTTAGGATCAAGCCTTAAATCTAGAATTAGTAATGCAGATGAGCTCGCTTATTTTGCAAATCAAACACTTGGATTTGAAGATTATGTAAGAGGATATGAGTTTTACGTTGTTGATGGAAAAGATTTTTATTTGTCAAAAACTGCATTAAAATTAATTTTAATAGAAAATAAAAAAATTAACCTTCAATATATTAAAAGAAAGCAATTCAACAAGGCTCACTTCTCAATTTATGCTACTGTTTTTTCTGATCTTGGATATACTAATATCAGGCATAATTACAATCAAAATTCTCTAGAAAACACACTTCTATGGGGAAGAGGCTTTAGTATTGATTACGTAACCTATTATGATAAGATGTTAAGAATTGAATTTTCTATAAATGAATTAGGTGAAAAAGGAGTATTTTTACACTTTTCGAACCCATTTGGAGAAACAAATAAAAAATGAAAATAGCACTTTTTGGAACAAATTTTTCTGAAAATTTCAACAAATACATTCAACATCTAATTAATAAATTAGAAGCTGAAAATGTAAAAATTTATGTAGAACAATTTTTCTATAATTATCTCGAAGATAGATTGCGCTTTAAAAATGATGTTTTCACATTTACCAACCATGATGATTTAAAAAACAAAGCAGATGTTTTATTTAGTATTGGTGGTGACGGAACACTACTTAATGCAGTATCATATGTAAGAGATAGTAACATTCCTATATTAGGAATTAATACAGGAAGACTTGGTTTTATCTCGAGTGTAGCGCCTGATCAAATTGATAAAGCGGTTAATGATGTTTTAGCTAACAACTATAATATTAATAGACGTACACTACTCACTCTTTCATCAACAAATAATCTTTTTAAAAACAAAAACTTTGCTCTTAATGAAGTTGCTGTGTTAAAAAAAGACACCTCTTCAATGGTGAAAATTGACACTTTTGTAGATGACGAATTTTTAAATACGTATTGGGCAGATGGTTTAATAATCTCTACTCCTACAGGCTCTACCGGATATTCTCTAAGTTGTGGTGGTCCAATAATTTCTCCTGGAACAAACAACATTATCATAACTCCAATTGCTCCTCATAATTTAAATGTAAGGCCGATAATTATTAATGACAATAGTATTATAAAGCTAAAAGTTGAAGATAGAGATCAATTAGCTCTTGTTGCTTTAGACTCCTGTTCTAGAGCATTTGACTCATCAGAAGAGCTAACAATAAAAAAAGCCAATTTTAGAATAAATTTAATTGAACCCCAAGGAAATACGTTTACATCTACTATTAGAAGTAAATTAATGTGGGGAAGTGATAAAAGAAATTAATAATTCTTTATAAAACAATCGATAAAAATTATATTTGTAAAACATCTTCCTTATAAGAAAATGACTGAATTAAATCATGTACTTAAATCAACTTTGCTATTAATATGTATTTGTTTTTTTCCAAAAACTGTATCTTCTCAACTTTTCAAACCAAATACTGAGCTTGGAATTAAAGGTGGTCTTTCTTATTATACAGGTGATTTAAATAGTAATCACTTCAATTCTGCAAATCCGGCTGCAAGCTTTACAATAAGAAGAAATATTGATAGGAGATTTTCATTAAAAGCAGAAATTTCACTACTAAAAATCGATGCTGATGACAGAGAATCAGATGATATTATCCGCTTAGATAGAGGACTACATTTTAAAAGCTCAATCCAAGAGCTTTCATCCCAAATTGAATTTAACTTTCTTCCTTATGAAGTGGGAAGTGTGTTATATGATTGGACACCTTTTATTTTTAGTGGAATATCAATATATAACTTTAATCCTCAAGCTGAAAACTCCAATGGTCAATGGGTAGATCTCCAGCCGCTTGGAACAGAAGGACAGGGAACTACAGCATATCCAGATAGAAAGAAATATTCTAGAACACAGATTGCAATTCCAATGGGGGGAGGGGTAAAAATCTCACTAAATGACAACCTCAATATCATTTTTTCCTTTAGTGCACGAAAAACATATACCGACTATTTAGATGATGTAAGCACTACATATCCTGGAACACCAACTGAATTTGGAGCTTCAAATATAGAAATGTCTGACCCTACATATACTCATAGTAAAGATGAACAAAGGGGTAATGAGTTAAAAGATGACTGGTACTATTATAGTGGAATTACTATCTCGTTTAGATTAAATAATGACACAAATGGTTGTAATTACGAATAATAGGTGCCAAATTTAAATGTCAGAATTAATAAACAAACTAAATATTCCCAAACACATAGCCATTACAATGGATGGCAATGGACGTTGGGCAAAGGAACGCGGAAAAAAAAGAGTTTTTGGACATAATCAAGGGATTAAATCTGTGAGAGATACAATCGAAGGTGCTGTTGAATATGGAGTTGAATTCTTAACATTATTTGCATTTTCAACAGAAAATTGGAAAAGACCAAAATCTGAAGTAAATGCATTAATGACACTTTTAATAAAAGCAATAAATAACGAAACAAAAGATCTTATAAAAAACAATATTTCCTTAAAAACAATAGGAGATATTTCACAATTACCTTTAAAATGTCAAAAAGAACTTGCTGAATCAATTAAAAAAACAAAAGATAACACTGGAATGACATTAATATTAGCTCTAAGTTACAGTGGAAAATGGGAGATAATTAATGCCATAAAAAAAATATTACAGCAAGAGGTTACTTCAGAAAATTTTTCTGAGGATATTTTCCTACAATATCTATCCACAAATAACGTTCCTGATCCTGAACTTTTAATTAGAACAAGTGGAGAGAAAAGAATTAGCAACTTCATGCTTTGGCAAATAGCATATTCTGAACTTTATTTTACAGAAAAAAAATGGCCAGATTTTAGAAAAGAGGATTTAAAAGAAGCAATAATTGAGTATCAAAATAGAGAAAGAAGATTTGGAAAAACAACTACAATATAAATGAAGATAAAATTATTATTGATATTTCTAGTAATGATTTTTAGCAATCATTTTATTAATGCTCAAGATAGTATAGTTAATACTGATCCTATTGATTATACTCAGCCTAAAGATTATATTCTTGCTGATATTTCTATAAAAGGGATTAAATTTTTAAGTAAGTCTACAATAACTGATATATCAGCATTAAAAATAAATCAAATCATTTCTATTCCAGGAAATGACATAAGCATTGCCATTAACAAACTTTGGAAACAAAATCTATTTTCAGATATAAAAATTGAGTATGATAAAATTATAAATGATTCAATCTATTTAAATATTATTCTAAAAGAGTATCCAAGATTATCCAAATTTAAGTTTAAAGGTGATATCAGTAAATCAAATATTACGACATTAAAAGATGATCTGAAATTAATGAGAGGAAAAGTTTTAACTCAAAACTTAATTAAAAATAGTGTAAATAAGATTAGAAAGTTTTATACTGATAAAGGATATTTAAATGTTAGTGTAAAGCATATCGTCGCAAAAGATTCAACATCTGCAAATGCCTCAATCTTAATTTTTGATATTAATAAATATGATAAAGTTAAGATTAAAGATATTATCGTTTATGGAAGAAAAGAAATTGTAAACACTAACAAATCTTTTTTCAATAATAAAGACACAGTATATGCTATAAGCAATAAAAGATTAAAGAAAAGCATGAAGGAAACCAAAGTTAAAAACAAATGGAGGTTTTTTAAAGTTTCTAAATTTATAAATTCTAATTATGAAGATGATAAGAATAATATAATAGAAGAATATAACAATAAGGGATACCGTGATGCTAAAATTATTAATGACACAACTTATCTAAATGAAGATAATACAATAACAATAGAAATAACTTTAGAAGAAGGAGAACCATATCTTTTTGGAGATATTAGTTTTATTGGAAACACAAGATATACAAATGAACAATTAAGTTCACAATTAGGAATTGACAAAGGAGAGGTGTTTAATCAATCCATTTTAGACTCTAGATTATTTGGTAGTCAAGAGGGAACCGACATTAGTTCATTATACTTAAATGATGGATATCTTTTCTTTAACGCAACTCCTGTAGAAATAGCAACAAATAATAACACCATTGATATAGAGGTAAGACTTTATGAAGGAGAGCAAGCTCGCTTAAATAAAATAAGTGTACAAGGAAATACAAAAACACAAGATCATGTAATTATGCGAGAGCTCAGAACAAGACCTGGGGATTTATTTAAACGTTCTGATATAATGCGTTCTCAAAGGGAGTTAGCTCAAATGCAATATTTTGATCCAGAAGCATTCGATGTGAAAATAGATCCAAATCCAGCAAGAAATGAGGTAGATGTAACGTATATAGTTTCTGAAAAATCTTCTGATCAAATCCAACTTCAAGGAGGCTGGGGAGGAGGAAGAGTGGTTGGTTCTTTAGGCCTTACTTTTAATAATTTTTCTTCGAGAAATATTTTTAATGGAAGTAAGTGGAGACCACTTCCATCTGGTGATGGACAGAGATTGTCTTTAACAGCAAGGTCAAATGGAGCTTATTATCAGAATTATATGATGTCTTTTACAGAGCCTTGGTTGGGTGGTAAAAAACCTACATCGCTATCAGTTTCTCTTTCTAAATCTGTTTCTTCAAATGGGCAAACTGGTGATGAGAGACAAGAAATCCAAGTTTCTGGTCTTTCACTAGGCATTGGTAAAAGATTAAAAAATCCTGATGATTATTTCACATTATATAACGGACTTAATTTTATTCAGTACAAATTGAGTAACTCTCAATCATTCTTCTCTTTTAGGAATGGTGAATCTAACAATGTAAATTATCAAATTAATCTTGGTAGGAATTCAGTTGATCAATTGAATTATCCAAGACAAGGTTCTAATTTCTTGTTATCAATAAAGCTATCACCCCCTTATTCAATGTTTGATAATGTGGATGATTATTCATCCTTAACTGATCAAGAAAAATATAAGTGGGTTGAATATTATAAATGGAAATTTAAAGCTACATGGTTTTCTCCATTTACTGAAAAACTCATTCTTGCTACTAAAACAGAATTTGGTTTTCTTGGGGGCTACAATGATCAACTTGGAATTTCACCATTTGAAAGGTTTTATGTTGGTGGGGATGGGTTAAGTGGAATGGGGTATATGAATGACGGTAGAGAACTAGTAGCTTTAAGAGGGTATTCAAATAATTCTCTTTCACCTCAAACAGGTGCTACAATTTACAACAAATACACTGCTGAGATAAGATATGCGTTAAGTTTAAATCCAACATCAACCATGTATGCATTGGCATTTTTAGAAGCTGGAAATGCTTGGGAAGACTTTGATAATTTCAATCCTTTTGGGATTAAAAGGAGTGTAGGTATTGGGGTTAAAATAATGCTTCCTATGATTGGTATGATGGGATTAGATTATGGTTGGGGATTAGACGAAATAATAGGAAATCCAGATGCTAATGGTGGCCAGTTTCATTTCTCAATAGGACAAAATTTTTAACTAAATTTGCAAAATGAAAAAAATATTATTCTTAGTTAGTACTCTACTATTTATCTCTTTTGACAGTTATGCACAAAAGTTCGCTTATATTGATACTGACTATATTTTAAATAAAATTCCAGAATTCAAACAAGCACAAGATAAGCTTGATGCATTATCTACGGAGTGGCAAAAAGAAATTGAGATAAAATATGCTGATGTTGATGCTATGTATCGCGCTTATCAACAAGAACAAGTTCTTCTTACTGAACCTATGAAAAATAAACGTGAAGAAGCAATTATGAGTAAAGAGAAAGAAGCAAAAGATTTACAAAAAAAATACTTTGCTCCTCAGGGGGATTTATATATAAAAAGACAAGAGTTAGTAAAACCCATTCAAGATAAAATATATAATGCTGTACAACAGTTAGCAACTAACAACAAATATGCTGTTATCTTTGATAGTTCAAGTGATTTAATAATGCTTTATACAAATTCTAACCTTGATAAGAGTGATAAAATACTAGAGTTACTAGGATATTAATTTAATAAAAACAAAAATGAAAAAAATATTATTACTAAGCTTAACATTTTTAATTTCAATCAGTTCATTCTCACAAAATAAGTTTGGCTACATTGATTCACAAGAGTTATTACTGTTAATGCCTGAAAGAAAAACAGCTGAAGAAGAAGTTCAAACCTTTGCTAAAAGTTTAGAATCTCAATTGCAAGCAATGACTGCCGAATACCAACAAAGTGTTCAAGAGTACCAAGCAAATGAAGCTACATATACGGATTTAGTAAAACAAGATAAGGTAACAGAAATAACAGGTCTTGAACAAAGAATACAGTCTTTTCAGCAGAATGCACAACAGGCATTACAATCAAAAGAGCAAGAGCTCTTAGAGCCTATATTACAAAAAGCCCGTCAAGCAATAGAAGATGTTGCAAGCGAAGGAGACTATACATATATTTTTGACAAGAGTGTCGGAAGTATTCTGTATGTAAAAGAAAGTGAAAATATCCTTGATAAGGTCAAGATAAAGCTTAAACTTTAAAGTACTTAAAAGCATCCTAGTGATGCTTTTTTTATATCTTTAAGTCATGTCTAAGAACCCTATAGGTATATTTGATTCTGGAATTGGAGGTCTTACAATTGCTCATGCCATAAAAATTAAACTTCCAAATGAAAGTTTAATTTATTTTGGAGACACAAAACATTTACCCTATGGCGAAAAATCTGAGCAAGCTATAAAAGATTACAGCCTTAAAATTGCTGATTTTTTAAAAAATAATAATTGCAAAGCCATTATTATTGCTTGTAACTCTGCCTCTTCAGCAGCATATTATCACATTAAAAAAAATATTAATTCTATTCCTATTTATAATGTAATTGATCCTATAGTTAGTTTTATATCAAAAAAATATTTTAATAAAAAAATAGGCGTTATTGGCACAAAAGCAACAATACAATCTGGAGTTTACAAAAGAAAACTATCAGAGAAAGAGACTACATTAGAAATTGCTTCATTAGAGACGCCATTATTAGCCCCAATGATTGAAGAAGGTTTTTTTAATCAAGAAATAAGTTCTACTATCATCAAAAATTACTTAAATGATAAAAAGTTAGATAAAATTGATGCTCTTGTTCTGGCATGTACCCACTACCCGTTAATTCAAAATGAAATAAAAAGCTTTTATAATAAGATTGATGTTATTGATGCATCAGAAATTGTTGCTGAACATATTAAAAAAGAACTCAGTAAATTAAAACTATTAAATCAAGCCAATAATCCTAAATTTAATTTCATTATTTCAAATTTTACAGAATCTTTTTCTAAAAGTGCAAATATTTTTTTCAAAGAGAATATAAGTTTAGAAGAAAAAGATATTTGGAAATCAAACTAATTATACCAAGACAAATATTTCTTATAGTTTTCTGCTGTTTTGATAATACTATTATCAATTTCTTGTTTTGACAAGCTACGTTTAAATTTAGCTGGTACACCCGCAAAAAGAGAACCCGATTTAACATAAGTGCCTTTTGTAAGTATTGCTCCAGCTGCAATTATAGAATTTTCTTCTATTATAACATCGTCCATAATTATTGCTCCCATTCCAATTAATACATTATTTTTTATTTCACAGCCGTGTATAATAGCATTATGACCAATAGAAACATTATCTCCAATAATTGTCTTAGTTTCCTTATAAGTACAATGAACTACAACACCATCTTGTATATTTACGCTATTGCCTATAATAATAGAGTTAACATCTCCTCTGATAACGGTATTATACCACACACTAGATTGTTTTCCAATAATTACATCACCGATAACAACAGCATTATCTGCTAAAAAAACCCCTTCTAAAATTTTTGGAGTAATATTATTTATTGATTTTATTAATGGCATAATATGATGAGTTTGTATTTTTGTAAAAATATAAATTATGTTTTACAGTATCTACGCGGAAAGCACTCCCAACCCTGAAGTAATGAAATTTGTTTCAAATAGAATGTTAGCAGACAAGAGTCTTGAATTTCTTAAACCATCTGAAGCAAAAAAAATCCCTATGGTTCAAAAGATTTTTTCGTTACCATTTGTAGAAAGTATTTTTTTGAGCTCTAACTTCATCTCAATAAAAAAAACAAATAATATTGAATGGGGAGAGATAATTTTAGAATTAAGAAATTTTATTACTAAAATATTAAATGAGGATGATATTCAAAATTATACTGAAAATATTGAGATAGAAAAAGAAAAAAAAATCTCAGAAAAAAAAGATATAGACCCAGAAAAAAAGAATGTGATATATTCTGAAATTGAACAGGACATTATAGGCTTACTAAATGAATATATTAAGCCTGCAGTAGAAGGTGATGGAGGTGCAATAGAATTTGATTCATTTTCAAATGGAATAGTTAAAGTAATTCTAAAAGGGGCTTGTAGTGGTTGTCCTTCTTCAACAGCTACTTTAAAACACGGTATTGAGTCTTTATTAAAACAAAAATTAGGAGAAGAAATTAAGGAAGTCGTATCTATAAATGGATAAACCTAAATATGCATCCACTCTTTTTTAGCTAATAATTCTTCTTCAGTCTCAACATTTTCTTCATCTGGAAGGCAGCAATCAACTGGACAAACAGCAGCGCATTGAGGCTCGTCATGAAATCCTTTACATTCAGTACACTTATCAGTAGCAATAAAATATATATCCTCTGAAAAACCTCCATCTGTATTTTCTGTATCTGCATTAGTAACTGAACCATCAGGCAGGGTTATACTACCAGTTAGTCCTGTTCCATCAGAAAACTTCCACGGTTGATCCTCTTCGTAAATAGCATTGTTTGGGCATTCGGGCTCGCAAGCACCGCAATTAATACAATCTTCTGTAATTCTTATTGCCATATATGAAAATTAAGTGCAAAGATAAGTGAATTTACTTTAACAGTTTTTTACAAAAATAAAGATGAAAATAATATTATAAAAAGATATTAAAAATAAAAAAAGATATGAAAAGCTTTGTAATTTTACAATCAGATTAATTTTTGAATTTAAGTAAATGATTAAAACAGATATTATTATCATTGGAGCAGGACCTACTGGCTTATTTACAGTTTTTGAAGCAGGTCTTTTAAAACTAAAATGTCATTTAATTGATGCGCTTGCTCAGCCTGGTGGTCAATGTTCTGAAATATATCCAAAAAAACCAATTTATGATATACCTGCTTACCCTGAAATTCTTGCTGGAGATTTAACTGATAAGCTCCTTGAGCAAATCAAACAATTTGAACCTGGATTTACTTTGGGAGAAAGAGCTGAAAAAATAATAAAAGATCATGATGGGATTTTTACAGTAACTACAAATAAAGGCACTCAACACCAAGCTCCTGTTGTAGCAATTGCTGGAGGTTTAGGAAGCTTTGAGCCTAGAAAACCTCAATTAGAAAAACTTGAACTATTTGAAGATAATGGTATTGAATATATTATTAAAGACCCTGAAATTTATAGAAATAAAAAAGTAGTTATAGCTGGAGGAGGAGACTCTGCCTTAGACTGGAGTATCTTTTTAGCAAATATAAATACAGATGTTACATTAGTACATCGAAGAAATGAATTTCGTGGTGCCCTTGACTCTGTTGAGAAAGCTAGAGAATTAAAAAACCAAAATAAGATTAAGATTATAACTCCAGCTGAAATTATAAAATTAAATGGAAACTCAAGTTTAGAAAGCGTAACTATATCACATAATGGCAATGAAGAAATTATAGAAGTGGATCATTTCATTCCTCTTTTTGGTCTTTCCCCTAAACTCGGGCCAATTGCAAATTGGGATTTAGAAATTGAAAAAAATGCAATCAAGGTTGATACATATGACTATCAAACTAATATTCCTGGAATTTTTGCTATTGGAGATGTAAATACTTACCCTGGTAAATTAAAACTAATTCTATGTGGTTTTCATGAGGCTACTCTTATGTGCCAGTCTGCATATAAGATTATTAACCCTGGTAAGAAATATGTTCTCAAATATACTACTGTTAGTGGAATTGATGGTTTTGATGGCTCAAGAAAAGAAGCTCCAAAGGCAGTTGTCCAAGCAATAAATGAGTAAATAAAAATACATGTCTGACGTAAAATTAAAGATAACTGATAGACATGGGGTGACCCATGACATATTAGCGCCAACTGATATGGCTATGAATTTAATGGAGGTAATACGTTCTTATGAACTAGCTCCTGAAGGAACTATTGGGATTTGTGGGGGTATGGCTATGTGTGCTTCTTGCCAATGCTATATAACATCTGATCATAATCTGCCTGAAATGGAAGATGAAGAAGAGGCTATGTTATCAGAAGCTTTTAATATTACAGATAGGAGTAGACTAGGCTGTCAAATTTCAATAAATGAAAATATGAATGGCTTAGAAGCAACTATTGCTCCTGAAGAATAAATTATAATTCTAGAGCTTTTTGAATATTATTGTTCATCAAGTACTGTTTTGGATCTTCAAGACATTCCTTTAGCTTACATAAAAATCCAACTGATGATTTCCCATCTATTATTCTATGATCATAGGATAAGGCTAGATACATGATAGGCCTAACTACAACCTTTCCGTTAATAACAACTGGTCTTTCAACAATATTATGCATTCCTAATATTGCACTCTGTGGTGGATTAATTATTGGAGTTGAGAGCATAGATCCAAAAACACCTCCATTTGTAATTGTAAAGGTTCCCCCTAGCATTTCATCAACAGTTATTTTACCGTCTCTTGCTTTAATCGCTAGTCTTTTAATCTCACTTTCAACATCTTTAAAAGTTAAGTCCTGTGCATTTCTAACAACGGGAACCATAAGACCCTTGGGAGCACTTACAGCAATTCCAATATCCATATAATTGAAATGAATAATATTTTCTCCTTCAATCATTGCATTAACATCTGGAAAATCAAGAAGAGCTGTTGTCACTGCTTTTGTAAAGAATGACATAAAACCTAAGTTTATATCATGCTTATCAATAAATTTCTGTTTATATTCAGATCTTAAAGTCATAATTGATGACATATCTACTTCGTTAAAAGTAGTTAGCATTGCTGTCTCATTTTTGACAGCAACTAGTCTAGTAGCAATTTTTCTTCTAAGTGAAGACATTTTTTTAGATGTATACTCTCTTCCTGTAACTTTTGAAGAGTTATTAATCATTTCTAACACATCATTTTTAGTTATTTTACCATATTCACCACTACCGTTAAGATCTTTCAAGTCTAAATTGTTTTTCTTAATTATGGCATCAGCTAATGGAGTTGATTTAACTTTTTTCTGATTATTTTGATTAAGTGATAAATCCTTTGAAGTACTTTCTTTTTTTATATTTTCTATAGATGATTTTTCAGATTGAATTTCATCGGTATCAATCAAACAAACTACATCTCCAACTGCCACTGTTTCTCCCTCTGCGACAATAATTTTTATTTTACCGCTTTTCTCAGCAGGAAGTTCAAGAGTTGCTTTATCAGAATCAATTTCTGCAATTGCTTGATCTTTTTCTACATAATCGCCATCCTCCACTAACCATTCAGCAATTTCAACTTCTGAAATTGATTCTCCAGGACTAGGAACTAACATTTCTAACAACATTGAATCTTATTTAAATACTTTACAAAAGTATGATAATGTTACTTAATATTATTAAAAACCTTATCAATTATTAATTGTTGTTTATGTTGAGAATCTTTAGTAGAACCACTTGCAGTAGCAGCACTTTCGTCCCTACTAATATGCTGTATATTATACTTTCTCAGTTTAGACAAAACAAAAGACCATGCTCCCATATTTTCAGGCTCTTCTTGTACCCAGAACATTTCTGACTTATTATATTTATTAAAAAGTTTATCAATAAACTCAATATTTAGTGGGAATAATTGCTCTATTCTAATAATTGCAACATTTTTATTTTTTATTTTTTTTCTTTTTTCATCAAGTTCATAATATATTTTTCCTGAGCAGAACACGATTCGCTTTATATCTTTTTGATTAACATTAGAATCATCAATTGTGTCCATAAAAGTACCATTTGACAAATTATTTAATGAAGAAATACATTTTGGATATCTTAAAAGACTCTTGGGAGTCATAATAATTAAAGGTTTTCTATATTTTCTTTTTAGTTGTCTTCTTAGAACATGAAAAAAATTTGCTGGTGTTGTACAATTTACAATTTGCATATTATATTGAGCACATAGTTGAAGATATCTTTCAAGCCTAGCAGAAGAATGTTCTGCTCCTTGACCTTCATATCCATGTGGTAATAACATTACTAATCCGCTTTGCACTTTCCACTTGTCTTCAGCACAGCTAATAAATTGATCTATAATAATCTGTGCTCCATTACTGAAATCTCCAAATTGTGCTTCCCATATAGTCAAAGTATTTGGAGTTGTAATTGAATATCCATAATCAAATCCTAGCACACCATATTCTGAAAGTAATGAATTAAAAATATTAAAATTAGTATTGTCACTAATTATATCTAATAATGAAATTTCCTTCTCAGATTTTTCTTCCTTTATTATTGCATGTCTGTGAGAAAATGTACCTCTCTCAGAATCTTGACCACTAATTCTAATTGGAAAACCCTCATCAATTAATGTTGCATAAGCCAAAAGCTCTCCCATAGACCAATCTAATTGATCAGAATCTACCATTTTTCTTCTGTTTTCTAGTAATTTCTGAGTCTTCTTAAAGAATAGATTTTTATCTTCAACAGTGTATAGATATTTTGATAGTTCAATCAACCTATTTTTATCAAAAGTAGTATCAGTATTGAAAAAATCAATTTTTGTTGATCTTGGTAAGCCTTCCCACTCTTCTTCTAAGAAAGGAGTGATTTTAGCTTTTTTAATTTCTTGAGACTCATCAAAACGAGTTTCTAAAAGTACTTTAAATTCATTATCTGCAGCATCAATTTCAGAACCATTAAGAACTTCCTCTTTAATTAATTTTGCTTTGTATATCTCTCTTGGATTTGGGTGCTTTGCAATAAGATCATATAACTTTGGTTGTGTAAATCTAGGTTCATCTCCTTCATTGTGACCATATTTCCTGTAACACAATAAGTCTATAAAGACATCTTTATTAAATTCTTGCCTATATTCAGCAGCAATTTGTAATGTATGAGCAACTGCTTCAATATCATCACCATTAACATGAAAAACAGGGCATAAAGTGACTTTAGCAATATCAGTACAGTAAGTACTTGATCTAGCATCCAAATAATTCGTAGTAAAACCAACTTGATTATTAATAACGACATGTATAGTTCCGCCATTTTTATAGCCTTTTAATTGAGCCATTTGCACAACTTCATACATAACTCCTTGGCCAGCTATTGCTGCATCGCCATGAATTAAAATTGGCAATATTTTATTCTGATCTCCTGCATATTTTTCATCAATTTTAGCTCTAGTAATTCCTTCTACAACTGGATCTACTGCCTCTAAATGCGAAGGATTTGGAGATAGGTTAAGCTTGACATTATTGCCATTAGTACATTTCTGAATAGAAGTAAAGCCAAGATGGTACTTTACATCTCCAGCTATTAAATCATCTTCGTATTTTTTACCTTCAAACTCAGAGAATATTTCTTTATATGTCTTATTAAAAATATTAGCTAATACATTTAATCTCCCCCTATGAGCCATACCCATAACAAATTCCTCAACACCTAGAGAAGAACTATGTTCGATTAAAGTATCTAAAGCTGGTATTAATGATTCAGCTCCTTCTAAAGAAAATCTTTTTTGGCCAACAAACTTTTTATGTAAGAAGCTTTCAAATGCTACTGCTTGATTTACTTTGTGGAGCAAATGTATTTTTTGTTTATTTGAAAAATTTGGCGTATTAGAATTCTTATGTAATCTATTTTTTATCCAATTTAATTTTTCTGGATTCCGTATATACATAAATTCAACCCCAATAGATTGACAATAAACAACATTGAGATGATTAATAATTTCTGAAAGTTTGCTAGGCCCAATACCAATCTCATTTCCTGCTTGAAAGACTGTATCTAAATCACTTTCTTGAAAACCAAAATTCTTATATTCTAGTGATGGTTTGTGTTTTCTCCTTTCTCTTACAGGATTTGTTAATGTAAATAAATGTCCTCTTTTCCTGTAAGCATCTATAAGAGTAATAACTTTAAATTCCTTTGGCAAATCATCTTGAGAAATTTCATTTTCATATGTTTTTTGAGCAAAATCAAAGCCATGAAAAAAATGTTTCCACTCATTATCAAGATCTGCATCACCTGAGAGATACTTAGCATACATCTCTTCAATCATATTTATATGGGTAGCGCCTAAAAATGAAAACTTATCCATAAGAGTTAATTAAATGTTTCGTAAAACTATTTAATTTAATTTAAATATTAAATGATTTATTTATTCTTTAAAACTCTCTTTTCAACAGTAATTTTGCAAAATCAATTAAGTAATTCTTATTAGTGATAGAAAGATCTTCTAAATTTTTTTGAGCTTTATTATGATAGTGATTAATCTGATTTTTTATATGATCCAACACACCAACTTCATCAAAAATATTTTTAACCTCTTGAATTTTTTTATCTTCATTTATGGTAGGCTTTGAAAACAATTCTATTAATTTTTGTTCTTGTTGAGAGTTAGCAAGAAATAAAGATTTAAGATATAAATAAGTTTTCTTGTTGGATATAATATCTCCTCCAGTTTTTTTTCCAAATTTACTTTGTTCACCATACAAATCAAGCATATCATCTTGAAGTTGAAACGCTATTCCAATATTCAAACCAAATTGATACATTAGTGATGAGTCTTCTATTGATGCATTAGCTATTAATGCCCCTATTTGAAAAGAAGCAGCAAGAAGTACGGAAGTCTTTTTTTGTATCATCTCTATATATTCTGAAATCTCAAGATCTTGGATTTGCTCAAAATCCATATCTAACTGCTGACCCTCACATACTTGGGTAGCTGTATCAGAGAAAACTTTATATACCTTAGCTTGTATATTTAATTCCAAATCAGACAACAATGAATAAGACTGAACCAGCATGGTATCTCCTGATAGGATAGCAATATTATTATCCCATTTTTCATGAACGGTTTTTGCACCTCTTCTTAACTTGGCTTTGTCCATGATATCATCATGGATTAATGTGAAATTATGAAACAACTCAATTGCTAAAGCTGCAGGTAAAGCATTTTCATAATTTTCATTAAAACTATTATGAGACAATAATAAAGCTATCGATCTCATCCTTTTTGCCTCTAAGGACAAGATATATTTAATTGGGTCATAAAGATTAGATGGTTTAGAAGGGAAAGTTAATTTGTTAAGCTCATTATCTATAAGCTCTTTGAATGTTATAAAACTTATCATTGATTTGCTATACTAAGCAAATAATCTCCATATCCACTTTTTCTTAAAGGCTCAGCTAATTTTAAAAGTTGATCTTTGTTAATAAATCCACTATAATAAGCAGCCTCTTCTATACAACCAATCTTTCTCCCCTGTCTCTCTTCAACAACTTGAACATATTGATTCGCTTGCATTAAAGAATTAATTGTTCCTGTATCAAGCCAAACAGATCCTTTTGACAATACCTTTACATCAAGTTTTCCCTGACTTAAATAATGCTTATTAATATCCGTTATTTCATATTCACCTCGCGCAGATGGTTTTATTTCTTTAGCAACATCAATAACTGAATTATCATAAAAATATAAACCCGGAATCGCATAATTTGATTTAGGTTTTAATGGTTTTTCCTCTAAAGAAATTGCTTTATTATTCTCATCAAACTCAACCACACCATATCGTTCAGGGTCTGTAACATGATATCCAAAAACTACCCCGCCATCTATATTAGAAATTTCTGAAAGAATTTTAATTTTCATCTGAAAAATATTATCTCCAAGAATTAAACAAACCTCATCATCACCAATAAATTCTTCACCAAGAACAAATGCTTGGGCTAATCCATTTGGAACCTCTTGAACTTTATATGAAAATTCACATCCAATTCTTGAGCCGTCTCCTAATAACTTTTTAAACAATGGTAAATCAGTTGGTGTAGAAATTATTAATATTTCTCTAATACCGGAATATATTAAAGTAGATAAAGGATAATAAATCATCGGCTTATCATAAATAGGTATCATCTGTTTACTCATTGCTATAGTTATTGGATGTAAACGAGTACCAGCCCCACCAGCTAAAATAATTCCTTTCATTTTATATTTTTTTGTTTTGACTTATAAAAGAACCCATTAATTTTTTCTCATATGTTAAGAGAAGTGCTGGCAACAATAATAAATTTGAAAGCATCGCAATTAACAATGTTATTGAAACTAAAAGACCTAAAGCAACAGTGCCACCAAAATCTGAGGCAATAAAGATAAAAAAACCAAAGAATAAAACAATGGAAGTATAAAGCATACTTACTCCTGTTTCTTTTAGAGCTGCAAAAACAGATATTCTAATTAAACCTTTATTAGAGATTAATTCCTGCCTATATTTTGCTAAAAAATGGATAGTGTCATCAACTGAAATTCCAAAAGCAATACTAAAAACTAAAATTGTAGAAGGCTTTAATGCAATTCCAAAGAAACCCATTATAGCACCCGTTATTAATAATGGGATTATATTTGGAATTAGTGAAATTAAAACCATTTTAAAAGATGAAAACATCCATGCCATAAAAATTGAAATCAAAATAATAACTAAAAACAGACTTATAAATAAATTATTTAAAAGGAATTTAGTACCTGTTAATAATACTTTAGTAGTTCCAGTAATAATAACATCATATTTATCAGGATCAAAAATTGTTGAAATTTTTGGTTCAAGATCTGACATTATTTCATCCATTTCAGAAGCGCTAAGATCCTTAATCCTCAAACTTACACGAGCTTCTTGATTTAATGAATCAATCAACATATCTCTCATATTAAATGAAGAACTAGTATTTGAGATATAGTTTGTTAAGAAAATCTGTTCCTGATTATTTGGTAAATTAAAGTAGGCAGGATCATTATTATAATATACTTGCTTTGTATATTTTATAAAATCAATATAAGAAGACGGCTGAGAAAAATCAGGATATGTTGCTAGTAAAGATGAAAATTCTTCCATCTTTTTTAAATTATATGACTTAAATAATCCGTTTTTTTTCTTAGTATCAACTAAAATTTCAAGTGGTAATACTCCTTTATATTTATTTTCAAAATACTTTAGATCTTTATATAGCGCATCTCTTTTATTAAAATCATCACTTAGATTACCAGTTAAATTCATTTTATTTAAACCTACGATTGAAAGTAAAATAGCAATAAAGGTTACTATATATATTGCATTTCTTTTATTATTAACTAGAAAAATTAAATAATCAACAATAGAAACAACCCATTTTCTGTCTAAATGTTTAGTGTGGTTATGCTTTGGAGGAGAGAAAAAAGAAAAGAAAATTGGAATCAAGCACAATGACAATACATATATAACTAAGATATTTATTGAAGCAATTAGACCAAATTCTTGTAGTGATTGACTATTTGTAAGTAGAAAAGCAGCAAAACCTGTAGCAGTTGTTACGTTGGTAAGTAAAGTAATATTACCTATCTTACCTATCATAATTTTTAATGATTTAATTTTATTATTGTTTTTTCTATATTCATTATGAAACTTATTGATTAAAAAAATACAATTTGGTATGCCGATGACAATTAAAACTGGAGGTACTAATGCAGTTAGCAGTGTAATTTTATAATCTAAAATCTCTATAAAACCAAATGCAAATATTACTCCTAAGACTACAACAATAATAGAAACAAACATCGCTTTAAATGATCTAAAAAATAGATATAAAATCAAAGAAGTTATTAGTAATGTCAAAAAAACAAAGAGTATAATTTCCTTTTTTAAACTTACAGATTGTACACTTCTCATATATGGCATTCCTGAATAATGGATGCGTATATTATATTTTTTTGAGTAGATTTCTGAAATCTCCTTAATTGAAAAAACAAGATCATCTCTATTCTTAGATATTACAATTTCACTATCAAGATCAATTAAAACTAATGCACCATCATTATTATCATTAAAAAATCCATCATAAAATTTTTGCTTATTAAGTTCGATCACAAGAGAATCTAATATCTCTTGATTTAAGAGGCTATCATTAAACCATTTACATGTTTCAAATTTTTTCTCATCAGAATTTTTTTCAAGCTTAGAAAGATTATTTACCGAAATAATATTTTCTACTCCATTAATTTTTTTTATCTCAGCGCAAAGACTATCCCAAAAGAGAAATCTATCAATATTAAAAAATAATGAGTCTGAGATTGCAATGGCCATAACCTGATTATTACCGTATTTTTTCTGAAAGTTTTGGTTATCAAGAAAAACCTGGTGAGAAGATGGGAGAATTTTTGCTCTTTCAACAGAATATTCAACATTTACAGCGTTTTGTGCCATAAAAAAAGTGACTCCTGCTATTATAAATAGGAATAAAACTCTGAACTTAATTATAAAGCTTGATAATGAGTTCCACATGATTTTCTAGTAAATATTTAAAAAAATGAATAAAAACTACAACTAAACTTGCATAATGTCAGATTCCTTTGAAGAGAAAATATCATCAATTTTAATTGTGTATTCATTAGTAATTAATTGAACACTTTCTTCAGCATCTCTAATAATATCTTCTGAAACACCTTCTTTTCCAATATTTTTCAGCTCATCATTAGATTTTTGTCTAATATTCCTACAGCTTATCTTAGACTTTTCAATCTCAATCTTCACTTGTTTAACTAAATCTCTTCGTCTTTCTTCTGTTAGAGCAGGAACATTAATAATAACTTTTTCTCCATTATTTGACGGGTTAAATCCAAGCTGTGCATTAACAATTGCTTTTTCAATATCAGAAATCATCGACTTGTCAAATGGTTGAATTGTAATTGTCTGAGAATCTGGAGTTGTAACATTAGCCATTTGTGTTAATGGGGTAACAGAACCATAATAATCAACTACAACTGCTCTTAACATCTGCGGTGATGCTTTTCCTGCTCGAATTTTAGACAAACTTATCTCAAGATGATTTAAACTTTCTTGCATTTGTTCTCTAGCAAGATCTAAACAAAAATTTATTTCTTCGTTCATAATAATTATTTATAAAGTTACTAAAGTTCCAACAGTAATTCCATCGCATACCTTTTTTAGGTTACCTGCCACATTCATATTAAACACATTTATCGGTAATTTATTTTCTTTGCATAGTGTAAATGCTGTTAAATCCATGACTTTTAAGCCCAAATCATATGCTTTGTCAAATGAAATCTGATCAAACTTTTGGGCCTTAGAATCTTTCTCTGGATCTGCTGAATAAACACCATCTACTCTTGTACCCTTTAAAATAATATCAGCCTCAATTTCAATCGCTCTTAAGGCTGCAGCCGTATCTGTAGTGAAATATGGATTACCTGTACCGGCTCCAAATATTACAACTCTATTTTTTTCTAAATGTCTAATTGCTCTCCTTCTTATGTATGGTTCTGCAATTTGCTCCATTTTAATTGCTGTCTGCAGTCTAGTTTCAATCTTTAAAGATTCAAGCGCAGATTGTAAGGCCATCCCATTAATAATTGTTGCTAACATGCCCATGTGATCACCTTGAACCCTATCAAATCCAGATTCTTCTGATTGAATCCCTCTATAAATATTACCTCCTCCAATTACGATAGCTAATTGACAACCTGTTTCTACTATTGATTTAATCTCTAAAGCATAATTGCTTAATACAGAAGAATCAATGCCATATTGTTGATTACCAATCAAAGCTTCACCGCTTAGCTTAAGTAGTACTCTTTTATATTTCATCTTCAATTTTTTTATAAAAAAAAAGAGATTTTTAAAAATCTCTTTTTTTAATTAACTAGATAAACCTACTCTTTTGAAGCAAGTTACAGAAAGCGAATCATGTTGGTCTTTTAAATATTGAGCAACAGTTTTTTTACCATCTTTAATAAAAGCTTGATTTAACAAAGTATTCTCCTTGTAAAATTTATTTAATCTTCCAAAAGCAATTTTCTCCAACATTTCTTCAGGCTTACCTTCTTGCCTTGCTAAATCTTTAGCAATTTCTAATTCTCTATCAATAGTTTCTTGATCTATACCATCTTTATCAACAGCTAAAGGATTCATAGCAGCAACCTGCATAGCAACATCTCTAGCTACTTGAAGATCAGTTACAGCATTAAAACCAACTAATGTGGCTAATCTATTTCCTGCATGAATGTAAGAACTTACCTGAACATCTTCAATTAGCTGAGCGCTAATTTCAATTTTCTCTCCTATAACACCAGTTTGCTCTAAAACCTTTTCAGCAACTGTCATTCCATCAGATAACTTTAAGTCATGAATTGACTCTGCAGAAGATAAATCAGCAGAAACAGCTGTATCTAAAATATCTTGAGCTATAGCTATAAAATCTTCATTTTTAGCAACAAAATCTGTTTCACAGTTTAATGAAATTAAAATTGCCTTACTGTTATCATCATTGTTTTTTGCAACAACAACACCCTCCATCGCTTGTCTGTCAGCTCTCTTAGCAGCTACTTTCTGACCTTTTTTTCTAAGTATATCTACCGCTAAATCAAAATCACCGTTAGCTTCAACTAGTGCTTTTTTACAATCCATCATTCCTGATCCTGTTTGCTTTCTTAACTTTCCTACATCAGATGCTGAAATATTTCCCATTTTTTCTAATATTTTTTAATTATTTTTTTGCTTCTTCAGAAATTTTCTTTGCCTTTTTTTGTTTTTCCATTGCTTTCATATTCTGATCTTCAGCTCTTTCTTCTAATCCTTCAGAAACAGCTTTAGAAACCACATCAACTATATATGCAATAGATTTTGAAGCATCATCATTTCCAGGAATAGGGTAGTGTACATGAGCTGGATTTGTATTAGTATCAGTTAAAGCAAATGAACGAATACCGAGCTTTGTTGATTCCTTTAATGCAATATGCTCTTTGTTAATATCAATAATAAAAATAGCTTCAGGCATACGATTCATCTTTACTATACTACCAAGATTAATTTCTAATTTTTCTCTTGTTCTACTAATCTGGAGCCTCTCTCTTTTAGAAAGTGAATCAAAAGTTCCGTCAACCTTCATTTTATCAATCCCATCCATCTTTTTGATTGATTTTCTAATTGTAGCAAAATTGGTTAATAAACCACCAGGCCATCTCTCTGTAATGTATGGCATATCAAGTTTTTGAGCTGCTTCAGCAACTATTGATTTTGCCTGTTTTTTTGTAGCAACAAAAAGTATTTTTTTACCAGACTTTGCAATTTGTTTCATTGCTGCAGCAGCATCTTCCAGCATTGCTACAGTTTTATTTAAGTCAATAATATGAATACCATTTTGTTCCATAAATACATATGGAGCCATAGCAGGATTATACTTTTTCTTTAAGTGACCAAAATGTACACCCGCTTGTAATAATTCTTTGAAATTTGTTCTTGACATGTTTACTTTCTTTTTTAAGTTTATTCAACTAACTAGTAAAAGCATTGGCTTGTCTAATTAGTTTAGATACTAAACAATTAATAATATTTTTATCTTTTAACCCACTGGAATTTCTTCCTTGCTTTTTTCTGACCAGGTTTTTTTCTTTCAACTACTCTAGGATCTCTAGTTAGAAGCCCTTCAGCTTTTAAAGCTGGTCTATTTTCTAAATCCAATTCACATAATGCTCTAGCAATTGCTAGTTTAATTGCATCAGCTTGACCAGTATTTCCACCACCATTTACATTAACCTTTACATCAAATTTTCCTTCTAAATCTAAAACAGAAAAAGGTTGTAAAACTTTCTTTTGTAAACCCTCAACTGGAAAAAAATCTTTATAATCTTTCTTGTTAATAGTTATTGCTCCTTTGCCTTTGTTTAAATATATTCTAGCAACAGATGCTTTTCTTCTTCCTATAGTGTGAATTGTATCCATAATTAAATAAGATCGTTTAAGTTAAGACTTGTAGGCTTCTGCGCCTCTTTGTCATGATTTTCTAAAGAGAAAATATAACAGTTCTTTAAAATTGCAGCTCCTAATTTATTTTTAGGTAACATCCCTTTAATAGCGTGTCTAACTACTGATGTACCGTCCTTAACTAACATTTCTTTTGGGGTAATTCTTTTTTGACCTCCAGGGTATCCAGTGTGACTAAAAATTTCTCTCTTCTCTAATTTGTTTCCAGTCATAACAATCTTTGAAGCATTTATAATAACAACATTGTCTCCACAATCTGCATGTGGAGTGAAATTTGTTTTATATTTTCCTCTTAGAACTTTTGCAATTTTAGATGAAAATCTTCCAAGGTTTTGACCTTCAGCATCAACGACAAACCATTTCTTATCAGCAGAAATTTTGTTTGATGACAATGTTTTATAGCTTAATGTATCCACAATTTTTATTTTTTACTTAATTTAAAGGGGTGCAAAACTACACTTTTTTTATCTATTTCAAAATTTTATTAATTAATTATTATCTAGAACTCCCAACTCTTTTGCTACTTTTACAAATGAATTAATTGCATGGTCAAGATTTTCAATGCTATGAGCAGCAGAAATTTGGACTCTAATACGAGCTTTTCCCTTGGGAACTACTGGAAATGAGAATCCAATAACATAAATCCCTTCTTGCAATAATTTATCAGCCATTAAGCTAGCTAATTTAGCATCATAAAGCATTACAGGTACAATGGCGTGAATCCCTTCTTTTATATCAAATCCAGCTGACGACATTGATTCTCTAAAATATTTCGTATTTTTCTCTAGTTTATCTCTAAGATCAGTAGATTTCTCTAAAATTTCTAAAACTTTAATCCCAGAACCCACAATTGAAGGTGCAAGAGAATTTGAGAAAAGATAAGGTCTTGATTTTTGACGTAACATCTCAATTATTTCTTTTCTTCCAGAAGTAAAACCTCCCATTGCACCACCTAAAGCTTTTCCAAGTGTTCCAGTAATAATATCTACTCTCCCCAAAACTCCACAATGTTCATGAGTTCCTCTACCTGTTTTACCTACAAATCCTGTTGAATGACAGTCATCAACCATCACAAGTGCATCATATTTCTCGGCTAAGTCACAAATTTTATCAAGTTGAGCAATATATCCATCCATAGAAAAAACACCATCTGTTACAATCACTCTATTTCTTTGAGCTTGAGATTCAATTAATTTAGTTTCTAAATCCTGCATATCATTATTTTGGTATCTGTATCTAACAGCTTTGCATAATCTCACCCCATCAATAATTGAGGCATGATTTAATGAATCTGAAATAATCGCATCTTCTTTCCCAAAAATTGGCTCAAACAATCCTCCATTTGCATCAAATGCAGCAGCATATAAAATAGTGTCTTCGGTTGACAAAAAAGAGGAAAGCTTTTCTTCTAATTTTTTATGAATATCTTGAGTACCACATATAAAGCGAACTGAAGACATACCAAAACCATGAGTATCTAAAGCATCTTTTGCAGCTTGAACCACTTCTGGATGAGATGAAAGTCCCAAATAATTATTAGCACAGAAATTCAGCACTTTTTCACCCGTACTAACCTCAATTTCAGTAGCTTGAGGTTTAGTAATTATACGTTCTTTTTTATACAATCCAGCTTCTGAAATACTATTGAGCTCCTCTTGCAGTTGTTTTTTTAGCTTTCCAATCATAGTAGATTTTTTGTTCTAGCAAAAGTAAATAAAAAGTAATAAAATTATTGCTTCTCCCAAATTGAATACGGACCGGCTGTCCATACCTTTAAGTTGCCATTTTTATAAAACTCAAAAAAACCTGTATTTGAAATAAATATACGATGTTTCTTTAGAAGAAGCACTACACAATTCCTTGGTCGAACATTGCATCAGCAACCTTAAGAAAACCAGCAATATTAGCACCCTTGACATAATTAACAAAGTCACCTTCTTTCCCATGCTTTACACATTGAGAATGAATATCGTTCATTATAGTTTTTAGCTTTGAATCAACCTCTTCACGAGTCCAACTCATTCTCAAGGAATTTTGAGACATTTCAAGGCCTGATGTAGCTACACCTCCAGCATTAGATGCTTTTCCTGGGGCAAATAAGATTTTAGCAGCTAAAAAAACTTCAACAGCTTCTGGAGTTGATGGCATATTTGCTCCCTCTGCAACGCAAATACATCCATTACTAACTAGATCTTCTGCTTCTGATTTATTTAATTCATTTTGAGTAGCACAAGGAAGTGCAATATCACATTTTAAACTCCAAGGTCTTCCTTCATGAAATTCACAACCATAATGATTAGCATATTCTTTAATTCTTCCTCTTTTAACATTTTTGAGATTCATTATAAAAGCTAATTTTTCTGAACTAATTCCGTCTTTATCATAAATGTAACCCGATGAATCAGACATAGAAACTACTTTAGCACCTAGTTCTGTCGCTTTTTCGCAAGAATACTGAGCAACATTTCCTGAGCCTGATATAACAACAGTTTTATCATCAAATGAATCCCCATTTTCAACTAACATATTTTGTGCAAAATACACATTACCATATCCAGTTGCTTCAGGACGTATTAAAGATCCACCCCATCCCAAACCTTTACCGGTAAGAACACCAGTAAATTCATTCCTAATTCTTTTATACTGTCCAAACATGTAACCAATTTCTCTACCTCCAACTCCAATGTCTCCTGCAGGAACATCTGTGTTAGGGCCTATATGTCTGCAAAGTTCTGTCATAAAAGATTGACAAAACTTCATTATTTCATTATCAGACTTCCCTTTTGGATCAAAATTAGAACCACCTTTACCACCACCCATTGGTAAGGATGTTAAAGCATTTTTAAACACTTGCTCAAATGCTAAAAACTTAAGTATTGATAAATTTACAGATGGGTGAAATCTCAAACCACCCTTGTATGGACCAATAGCTGAATTCATTTCAATTCTGTAACCTCTATTAACTTGAACATTTCCATTATCATCTAACCATGGTACCCTAAAAGTAATTACTCTTTCAGGCTCTACCATTCTTTCTAAGATTTTTATGTTTTTAAATCTTGGATGGTCATCTATTATTGGCAATACTGCTTCTGCTACTTCTTCAACTGCTTGTAAAAATTCAGATTCTCCTGGATTACTTTCTTTTACCCATGAGAGAAATTGTCTTACATTTTCTTCCATTTTGTTTTTGTGTTTTAGTGCTTTTTAGTTTATAATCTTCGCAAATGTATATTTTTTTTATAAAAATCAAACTTTTAAAGTATCCATTTTGGTTTTTTATATTTGTATGAATTTTACTAGAGATTTGATGAAAAGACTTCTTTCAATTTTATTCTTACTATTTTTTCTTGACACATACTCTCAAAACAAAGAAGTTATTATAAGAGGAAATGTAATTGATAAAGTAACTTCAGAGGCACTAATAGGTGTAAATATAATTTGCAATAATCAGGGAACCTCAACAAATATTGATGGTTTTTATGAAATAAAAATTCCTGTTGGAGAGAGCAAGATTACTTTTAAATATATTGGTTATGAAAACCAAATCAAAAATATCTCTTCCAAAAAAGATTCATCTATAAATCTTAATATTAAGTTATCCCCATCTTCCGAGCAATTAAATACAGTGGTAGTATCAGCAGGAAAATTTAATCAAAGACTTGAAGAAACTACAGTTTCAATGGAAGTGATTAAGCCTAATTTAATAGAAAATAAAAATTCATCAAATATTGAAACAGCTATGGAGCAAATCCCTGGATTAAATATTACTGATGGTCAGGCAAATATTAGAGGGGGTAGTGGCTGGAGTTATGGGGCGGGGACAAGAGTTTTAGTTATGGTAGATGATATGCCTCTTATTTCAGGAGATGCAGGTCAAGTTCAATGGAACTTAGTTGCAACAGAAAATATAAATCAAGTAGAAATTATAAAGGGAGCATCTTCTGCATTATATGGGTCTTCTGCATTAAATGGAATAATAAATATTCGAACAGCATATCCTAAACAATCTGAAATTGATAAGAATCCTAATATTGGATATACAAAGGTTAATATTAATTATGGTATAATTGATTTTGCCAAAAGATCCTCCCTTAATTGGTATGAGGGAGAAAGAAACACATTCAAAGGAATTGAATTCTTACAAGCAATAAAATATGATAATCTTGACATTTCATTTGGAGGTAATATTTTTGAAGATGAAGGTTATAGGAAAGATGAAGAAACTCAAAGAAAAAGATTTAATATTAATTCCCTTTTTAAAAGCAAAAAAATTACTGGCCTTAGCTATGGTATTAATGCTAACTTTCTATTTGAATCAACTGCCTCAGTGATCATATGGGATAGCTTTGACAGAGCATTTACGGCTCTAAACAATGATGTTTCAACAACTAGTGGGGATTCATACAATATTGATCCTTATGTAACTTATATAAAAGGAAATAATAGACATTCTTTAAGGACACGCTTTTTAAAAGTAATTAATGATAATGAATCTCTTGATAGTCTGCTAGAAAATGATAATACTTCTAAATCATACTACAGTGATTATCGGTGGCAAAAAAATATCAAGAAACACAATCTAAGTTTTACTTCTGGAATAACTAATGAAATAATATTTGCAAGAGCAAAAATATTTAAAGGAAAGAATTATAGAAGAAATCACGCTGTATATAGTCAGATTGATAAAAAAATTGGGGACTTGAATATTTCAGTTGGTGGTAGATATGAATATTTTAGCTTAAACTCTGAATCAAAACATATAATTAATGGAGATACTACAGACCATTTCGCTATTGGAAGCCCTGTCTTTAGAGCTGGTCTTAATTATCAAATTGGCGAAACAACTTTCTTAAGGACATCTTGGGGTCAAGGATATCGTTTCCCATCAATGGCAGAGCTATTTGTTTCAACAAATGCATCTGGTATTGAAGTTTATTCAAATCCAGAATTAAAACCTGAAACAGGTTGGAGTGCAGAAATTGGAATTAAACAAAATATTAAAATAAGAAATTGGAATGGCTCAATTGATATTGCTGCATTCAATATGAGATATAATGATATGATGGAGTTTACTTTTGGACAATGGGGAGACCCACAGACAATGCCATTATATGGACTTGGATTTAAATCAGTAAATATTGGAGCAACACAAATTAGTGGATTGGAATTAAGTTTTAATGGACAAGGAAAAATAACTCCAAATATTAAGGCATATATCATTGGTGGTTACACATATATGAATCCTATTGCATTAAATCCTGATGAAGTTTATACAGAAAGTATCGGAGAAATCTCAATTAATGGCGAAATCATAGGACCCGAACTAACATACAACAATTCTAGCTCTGATCCTTCTATACTAAAATATCGATACCAACATATTGCTAAAATCGATGCTGAAATAACTTATTTTGATAATTATATTTTGGGAGGAAGTGTTCGTTATAATTCGTTTATGAAAAATATTGATAAAGTTTTTACTGATGAATGGCTAAACCAAGAATTAATCCCTGGAATCAATGAAGCAAGAGAAAAATTCAAAAATGGAGATGTGATATTTGATATTAGATTAGGTTATAATGTGGATAAAAATTCAAAGCTAAGTTTAATGGTAAATAATGTTTTTAATAGAGAATATATGAGTAGGCCTGCTGATATGCAACCTCAGCGAACTATAGCACTTCAATTAAGTATAAAAATATAAAATGAAGATCTTAGTTTTAATTCCAGCTAGATTAGAATCAACAAGATTACCAAAAAAACCATTAATAAATATAAATGGTAAAAGCATGATTAAAACTGTTTATAATCAAATTAAAAAATGTAAAAATGATTTAGATATACTGATAGCCACTGACAGTAAGGAAATTTATGATCATACAATACTTTTTAATGCAAAAACAATAATGACTAATAAAAATCACATTTCTGGCACTGATAGATGTAATGAAGTAGTCAAGTCTTTAAACATAGATTATGATTTAATCATTAATGTACAAGCAGATGAACCTCTTATTAATCCTAAACAAATTGACAAGATAATTGATTCGTTTGGAGTTTGTTCAGATGATATAATTTCTCTTGCAAAAAAAATTACATCTAAAAATGAAATACACAATCCAAATACAGTAAAAGTTAACTTCAATAAAGAAATGATTGCCACTGACTTTTATAGAGATGTAGAAAAAGAAAGTTTAACTTATTACAAGCATATTGGTATATATGCTTTTAAAAAGGGTATTCTTCAAAAACTTTGCGCTCTTAATCCATCTGAGAATGAATTAAAGCTAAAATTAGAACAATTAAGATGGATGGATAATAATTATAAGATTAAAATTATTGAGACAAATTTTGAGAGTATATCAATAGATACAAAAGATGATCTGGATAACTTATTAGAATATTATAAAAAAGTAGGTAATTAATTATTCAACGAATAATTTCCTAACATAAGAGCTCTGTTGATCAATAACATTTATAGTATATATCCCTTTTGAAAATTTACTTATATCCACTTCCTGTTGATTAGAAATGGTATTATCCACATAACACAACTTACCACTTAAATCAAATATCTTTAAGTTACTAATGAGACTTTTTGATGATATAAAAACCTTATCCACTGCAGGATTTGGGTAGACATCAATTAAAGAACTTTCAAAATTATTTACTTCAGAAGGTGTAACAAAAACAGCATATGTTTGTGAGAAATTTGACAAACAGCTTTCCTGAATATTCAGATTATAAAAAAAGTAGTGATAATTTGTATCTCCAGCATAAGGAGAACTATTTCCTGTTATACTTGCCAAATTACCAAGAAGATATGGATAAGAAGCACCTGAATTATTTCTAAATAGATCTGAACCTGTTCCGCTGACTCCTAGTTCTAAATCATTCATAATTGGCATATTAAATCCTAATTGAAGAGTATTTAATCCTGTTTGAAGAAAAATTGTTTTATCTTCAATAACTTGACTATTATTATCTCTCAGTTCAAAAGTTACATTTTGACTAGTGCCTGAATAAACATCCGCTGAAATTAATTTGCTTTGTTTATAACAATCAATAATAATATGTCTATCATTATTATAAAAACTACCTCCCCCAATATTATTATCTAATGGCCCACCACTAACAATAGGACCTCCTAATTCTTGGGCATAATATGTAGTATTATTAGATAATAGTGGTGTAGTGTATGAAGATCCGTTTCCAACAGGCTGACTACCAACTGTATCAGCATACCAGTTTACAGAACTACTTAAAGAGGTTAAAGTGAAGGTTGATGGATTTACATATGCCGTATCATTAAATGTAATTGGAGGATTGGCAAAATCTACCACTACAATCGAGGTTAAAAGAATTGAGTCTTGTCCTAATGCATTTGAAACAAATAAAGAAACATCATATGTTCCCTCGCTTAGGTAAGAATGAATTGGGTTTTGTAAAGAAGAAGTACTCCCATCACCAAAATCCCAGAACCACCCACTAGGCTGACCATAACTATCATCTTGAAAACTTACATCACCAGAGCATGTAAATGGATCGTTTACAATAAAACCTGCAACGGGAGGAGCTGCACAACTACTATTAAACGGCTGAGCATTTACTGCAATATCTCTTCTTCCTTTATTACTATTAATTTTTGCACAAACAGAAAACCAGGAATCTAATACATTGGGGTTAGGATTTAATATTAAAGCAGATTGAGTAGTATTTCCATTTGAAACAACTGTCGTCATAGAATCCATATATTTTTGACCTAACATACTTACTTCATAAGATGTTGCTCCAGCAACAGTTGACCAATTAACATATATAGAGTCTGGACATATCCAACTTACTGATACATTAGGCACATCAACAATTGTTAAATTAGCGTTACTCTCATCAGAAATTCCATTTCTACTAATTCTTACTCTTACTTCATCAGAAATAATTGATGGTACTTGCCAATTATAAAAATTTGTATTAATACTAGTACTTGATGTAATTGTTATCCATGACTGACCATTATCAGTTGTATATTCCAACACACAAGGCAAGGTATCTTCAGGTGCATCCCATCTTATTAATTCAAATTCTCCAGGAACTAAACCTTCACCACCAACTGGATATGTTAATGTTATATCTTCATAATTATACTCGTATGTAAGCCAATAATCTTGCGGTCCAAATGGTACGCTAGTACCGTTTACTAACAAATTATATATTCCAGGAGCTGGATTTTTTATAGTAATCTGTTCCATATTATTTAAACTATCAGTACCTCTAACTGCATTAGAATTTAATAATGTAGAGTTTGGGGAAGGGTCTAAAACCCAAGGCTGAAATACAGTTCCATTTGGAGATGTTAATTGAATATCTAAATCATTTACTAATGCAATTATGGATGATGGACTAGCTTCCTTATCATGCCAATACACCATAATTTTTAAATCTTTTATGCCTGCTGGAACTATTAAATCATGATCATTATCATCTCCTTGAGATACTGCCCCTGATTGGTAGTTAGATTCTTCCAGCATTCTCAATCCTCTTAAGACATTTACCTCTCCCCATCCATGTTTAAAATCTGGGCCTGGATTACCAATATCATCTGCAGAATTTAGCATAATACATTTCATTAAATCAGAAGGTGGGTTTACATTTCCGTTTAATTCTTTAAATGCTTGATAGAGTTGAGCCATACAGCCTGCTATGCCAGGACATGCCATTGATGTACCAGTAAAGCTCCCATAAGTATTATCAGTTAATGTAGAATTTACTGATGTTCCTTTAGCGCCTATATCAGGCTTAATTCTTCCATCAGCAGCTGGGCCTCTACTAGAAGAACCTGCCAGATTACTAATTTGAGTTAAATTTGCGACACAAATAACATTTTTTGCTTGCTTATGTCCACCAGTTACATTACCCCATCCTGAGCCAGCGCCATAGCCACAATCAGAAGTACCATTATTTCCTGCCGAAAAAACATGTATTAGAGATGGATGTTGATTTATCTGAGCGTCAAGATCTTCTGCTAACGAAGTGTAGCCCGCATTACATCCATTACTATAAGACTTAGATGTAATAATCACATCATTATTCTGGTAAATTGTTGGAACATCATAATAATTATTATTGCTACTTCCATATACATACAGAAAAGAACCATCAGCCATGCCTTTGGTTGTAGGGTCAAGATTTCCAGCCCCCATAATAGTTCCAGAAACATGATCTCCATGGTCATCATTGGCATTAGAACTACATCCTATACAAAAAGATTGATCAAGACGACCCTGTCTGTCAATGTGTGGTCCAACTAATCCATCATCTTGCATCATTATATTTATACCCTCACCATTATATTTTTTTCCTCCCAAATATTGTGTATTAATTGCATTTGATCTATGTAATGTTCTTGCTGTTTTATTTTCAGCAATCGATGGAGGGTCAATAGGTTCAATAAACCATACATCATTAATTTTAGAAATTGCAGAAAGATCTTCTTTGTCAATCTCAACAGTTATTGATTTATACGATTCATTTTCATACTTTAACGCATAATTTACACCGATTAAATTTTCTCTGTAAGTGCTGAAATCATAATCTTTATAAAACAGAATCTTAATAGTTAACCTATCACCATTTAAAGCCCAGTCAGGAAACTTTCCATCATTAATTTTAAAATCTAACTTGTGCTTAGGGAGAACATTTAAAACATTAATAAGATTAGAATTATTTAAACTATTAATGTTAAAATTTTTTGGGAAATTTACAAGGAATGTATTCTTTGGTATGTACTCTAAAAAAGAAAGGCCAAGTAAGGTTAAATTTTCTTTTTCTTTATCCGTAGGAATATTTTTCAGAGTTAAGAAACAATAATTATTCTCTTGTGTGAGGTTTAGCTCCAAACTGTCGCTTAATTTAATTTTTCCAGATTTTAAATTGATATATGTCTGAGATATTGCACTAAAACAAAAGGAGTAAAATAATAAAATTAAAAGGTGTTTTTTCATATTGTAAAGATAATGATATTTATGTTATTTTTGTGTAAGTGAAAAATTCCATCGAATATTATATTTCTCAACTATTATACAAGAATGATTGTGTAATACTAATGAACTTTGGCGGATTTGTTTGTAGCAGCATCTCTGCAAATCTTAATAAAAAAACTGGCATACTAACTCCTCCAAGTAAATCTATTTTATTCAATTCTCAACTAAAAGATAATGATGGACTTCTTATAAATCATATTGCTCAAGCAGAGAATATTTCACAAGAAAATGCAAAACTAAATCTACTAAAATTTGTTAATCAAAGCCTTGAAAATCTAAATAAATTCAAGTCATGCAGATTTGAAGAGATTGGCTTATTCACTTTAAATAGTGATGGAAATATAATTTTCACACAAGATTTAAAAAGAAATTACAATTTAAATGCTTTTGGATTTCAAGATGTTATAAATAACAAAATAACAAGAGATAATTCTGAAATAATTGAAGAGTCACTAAAGCTTATTAAGCAAAAAAACAACTTCACAGCAAAGAGATTACTAAAAGCTGCAGCAATCATTATTCCTTTAATAGGCCTATCATTTTTAAGCATTACTCAAGAGGATAGAATTAATAATATTTACACACAAATTGCAAATGTTAACCCAATATCATTTAAAAAAGATAACGTAACTGTATTAAAAGACCAAAGCAACAAAGAAATTAAAATTAAACAAGAGATTCAGCCTGAAATTATAAATAATGAGGTGTCTCAAGTTTTTAAAGAAGTTATTATACCAAATCAAAAATTCTACATTATAGCCGGAGCCTTCAGCATAGAAAAAAACGCAAATAAACTCAAGAATAGACTTAACTCTTGGAATTACAATTCAATCATAATTAAAAATGATAAAATGATGCGAGTTAGCTATGATAGCTTTGACAGCAAAGAACAAGCTTTAATTTCATTGTCAAAAATTAGGAAAGAAAATCCCCAAGCTTGGATATTAACAATATGATCAGTAAAACCCCGAAAGAATCGCGTGCTATATTAACTGAAATAGTACTTCCAAATGATACTAATAATTTAGATAATTTGATGGGGGGTCGATTAATGTATTGGATGGATATAATTGCAGCAACAGCTGCTCAAAGACATTCAAACAGGACTTCTGTTACTGCATCTGTAAACAATGTCAGTTTTAATAATCCAATTCCAAGAGGTAGTGTAGTAACAATAGAGGCAAATATTTCTAGATCATTTACTTCTTCAATGGAGATTTTTCTTGATGTTTGGGCGGAAGACACTCTTTCAGGAGAAAAAACAAAATGTAATGAAGCAATTTATACTTTTGTAGCTGTAAGTAAATTAGGTAAACCTGTAAAGGTTCCAACTGTTACACCAGAAACAGAAATCGAGCAAGAAAGATTTGATGGTGCATTAAGAAGACGCCAATTATCTTTAATTCTTGGTGGTAAAATGAAAGCTGAAGATGCTACAGAATTAAAAGCATTATTTTCTAAGAAATAAATCTTCCTATTTTTTCTCTCAAATTTTCATCTATACTAATCTCCTTTATGCATCCGTCTTTTGAATATCGACAAGAATCGCCATGCTTAGAGCACTGCCTTTGAGAATTTGAAGAAACAACGAGCATAGAATTTTCTTTCTTAACATAAGGATAAAAACCCATATTAGGCTTTGTACATCCCCAAAAAGAAACTATCTTTTTATTAAATGCTGCTCCAATATGCATCATACCAGTATCATTAGAAAACAAACAAAAAGAATGTTTAATTACAAAAGCTGACTGATCCAAATCTAGAGTACCACAAAGATTTGTAATATTTAATCCTTTACACTTTTCTTTTATTAACTCTCCCGTATTTTTTTCTTTATCTCCACCAATTAATAGAATTGGGAAATTTAATTCCTTAGATAATTCAATTATTTGATTTACTGAAATTTTCTTTTGAATTTTAGAACCCCCAATAGCCCATACAATGTATTTCTCTTTTAAATCAAAATCTACAGAGGTACTTTCATCGATATAATATTCTAAACCTAAATTGTCATTTTTGGTTTTTAAAAAGGAAATTGCATCTAGATATCTATCTACAACATGTTGATTTCTAAGAAGATTTATACCAAAACTTCTGAATAGAAATTTTTTGAAATTTGATTTAACATATCTCTTTACTGGAGAACCTAAAAAAATTAAAAGTGAAGACCTTAGATTGTTATGAAGATCAATAATAAAATCATATTTCTGATCTTTAAGATCTTTTCGGATCTCGAGAATAGATTTTTTAATACTAAAAAGCTTATCAATATTTGGATTGTTTTTTAAAAGTGATGAGTACACATTCTTAGTTAAATAATGAACTTCTGCATTTAATTGTTTTTTTAAAACACGAATAACAGGAGTTGTTAAAACAATATCACCAATTGAACTAAATCTTACAACAAGTATTTTGAGCGACTTTGACACAGATGTAAAACTAAAGAAATTAACTAATATTGCACAATGAACTTTATTGACACCCATACTCATCTTTTTGCATCAGAATTTGACAATGACATAGATTTAGTAATAGAAAACGCCATAGATAATGGGATATCTAAAATGCTATTACCAAATATTGATTCAGCAACTACAACAAAAATGCTACAACTTTGTGACAGGTATCCAAAAAACTGTTATCCAATGATTGGACTCCATCCTTGTAGCGTAAAAAAAGATAATATTGAAAAAGAAATATCACATGTTGAAGAAATGCTAAATAAAAACAAATTCATTGCTATTGGAGAAATAGGCCTTGATTTATACTGGGACAAATCAACCTTAGATTTGCAAAAAATCGCGTTTGAATCACAAATTAAATTGGCAAAAGAACATAATTTACCTGCTGTCATACATGTAAGAGATTCATTTCATGAAGCTATTGAAATTGTTGAGAGATTAAATGATGATAATCTTTCTGGAGTTTTTCATTGTTTTACTGGAAATCTTGAAGAAGCCGAAAGAATAATTAATCTAGAAAATTTTTATTTAGGAATTGGAGGAGTGGTAACATTTAAAAACGGAGGAATAAATAAAATAATAAATCAGATTAGTTTAGATAATATTATACTAGAAACTGATTCACCATATCTAACTCCTACGCCTTTTAGAGGAAAACGAAATGAAAGTAAATACCTTCTAAATATTGCTGCTAAAATGGCTGACTTATATAATTTAGATATTGAAGAGATTGCTAAGAAGACTACAGAAAATGCAATAGATTTATTCCATTTATAATGAAAAATATTTTACTTATATATACTGGCGGAACAATTGGAATGATTCAGAAAAACAATTCCTTAAACCCTTTTGATTTTGATAATCTTAAAAATGCAATTCCTGAAATTAAAGATTGTGGCTCAGATGTTCAACACATTTCATTAGAAAAACCAATAGATTCATCAAACATGAATATTAAAAATTGGGTGAGTTTATCTAACTGTATTTATAATCATTATGACCAGTATGATGGATTTGTGATATTGCATGGGTCTGATACAATGGCCTATACAGCTTCCATGCTTAGCTTTATGTTTGAAAATGTAAACAAGGCAATTATACTAACTGGATCGCAATTACCTATTGGTATTAAAAGAAGTGATGCAAAAGAGAATCTAATAACATCAATTGAAATTGCATCAAATGGAATTATTAATGAAGTCTGCGTCTATTTCGAATATCAACTATTTAGAGGTAATCGAGTGGTAAAAGTTAATGCTGATAATTTTGATGCTTTTAAATCTCCAAACTATCCAATTCTTGCTCAGGCTGGAGTTAAAATAAAGTATCAAAAACAATATATTAGTACTGGTAGTAACAAAAAACTGAAATTATTTTCAGAAATCTCTAATGATGTAGCTATTCTAAAAACCTTTCCTTCAATAAATAAAAATTTTGTTAAATCAGTTCTAAATTCATCTAAAGGAATAATACTTGAATCATTTGGTTCGGGTAATGCAACAACAGAAAAATGGTTTTTAGAAGAATTAGAATCTGCTATAAATAACGGAAAAATCATAATTAATGTATCTCAATGTTTATCTGGAAGTGTTAGGCAAGGAGACTATCACACAAGCTTATTGCTTAAGAAAATAGGTGTTATTAGTGGTAGTGACATGACAACGGAAGCTGCATTAACTAAGCTTATGCATCTTTTAGGTCAAAAATATTCTAACGACAAAATTAAAAAGGAAATTACATTTAACCTTAGAGGAGAGATTACTATTTAATTTTTAAATTCGCACATTGTTCTGGTGAGGTGGCCGAGTGGCTTAAGGCGCACGCTTGGAAAGCGTGTAAACGGGAAACTGTTTCGGGGGTTCGAATCCCTTCCTCACCGCACCTATTTTCAGTTGCCTGTTTTTTTATTCAATCATAAGATTAAATTATAGACAAGTAAGAGTTATTTTTTTGACTTTCTAAATTGATAATAAATTACTCCAATCATTATCAAAAAAAGGATGTATATAGAATCTGAAAAATTCATGTTTTTATTTCAAATTTATAAAATAAAAAACCTATAAACTTAATTTTTGCATAGCTTTTAAAATAAAAAGTTATATATTTGCTTAAATAAAAATATATATATGAAAAACTATAAAGAATTTATATTAGTTTATTATCCAATTATCATTGCATTTATTGCGATGATGTATTCCATTATCTTAGGTCTAACTGGCGATTTTGAATCTGCTCAATACTCAGCGCATTGGCCTGGAACAATTCTTTTGTTTGCAATTGCAATCAGACAAAGAAGAAATAATTTCTTTAATAAAAATAATTAATTATGCTTTCTCTTTCAATGTTTATTACTGGGGCTATAATATTTACACTTTATGTATGTGGCCTAATTTATATGATAAATTGGGGTCATGACTCGCAAAAAAGAAAAATGGATAACGATCCAGAAATAAAAAATAAAAAATAATGTTTGGACTATTTAAAAGAAAATCTGAAAAAGAAAAATTATTAGATTTATATAACAAGAAAAAAGAGCAGGCTTTCCACCTTTCTAAAACTAACAGAAAAGAAAGTGATAAATTAGAAAAAGAAGCTAACGATATCTTAATTAAAGTTGATGAGATAGAAAAAAATTCGTAAGAAATGATATTGAAAATTAATAAACTTCACGGTTATATATTTTCTGATAACAACTTAAAATTATTTGAAAAATTAATCCTTTTTCTTGCTGTTGGTGGCTTTATATTACATTTAGCACTAATTTATTTGAATCTAAATTATGATATAGGTTTATTAAAAGGACTAGATAATTTACTAAGAAATCCTATTTCCGCTTTATACACGCCATTCTCATTTATTCTTATCTACGAAGCATTTCTTCTAATTTATTATTTCCCAAGATCTTTCACAACTTCAATTGCCAAGGAATATGAAATCATCTCATTAGTAATGATCAGAAAAGTTTTTGGGGACATCCCAATGTTAAATTTCGAAGAAGGAATTATAAATCAAGAAGGCTTAGTACTCCTTTATGATCTACTGGCAATTCTTATAATTTATTATTTAATCCACTTATTTAAAAAAACAATTTTAAATATCCCTAAGAGAAAGCCTACCATAAATATAAACCGATTTATAAGCTACAAAAAAATGCTAAGTATTGCTTTACTACCAATATTATTATTTTTATGTATGTCAAATTTATATGATTGGAGTTATGCAGTTTTTGTAAACCAAGAATTTTTAGAAAATTTAAATTATATTTTCTTTATAGACTTCTTTACAATTTTAATATTAGTAGATGTTTTTATTCTTTTAATATCATTTCAATATACTGAAAGATATGCTCAAATTATAAGAAATACAGGCTTTATAATATCTACAATTTTACTTCGTCTATCCTTTAGTGTTAGTGGAGTTTCAAGTTTAATATTGTTACTCTCTGGTGTAGTTTTTGGCCTCATCATACTTAAAATTTATCAAATATCAGAAGTAGAATTAAAATAATGAGTATAGCTTATCTCCTATTAAATAACCCGCAGCTAATACAATAGGATAAAAAACAAATAACCACAGGCAACTAAAAAACCCGACATTTTTAATAGAGTCAAAAGGATTGCTAAAAAAATTAGGTCCAAAATCATACCAAGTACTTAACCCTATCTTATCTACAAGAACATTTGCTATAATAGCAATAAGCAAAATAGATATTCCAATTATATAAATTCTAAGCATCTTTTTTCTTATCCCAAAACATAGAAAGCGGAACTATAAACAATAAAAAAAATAATTTTTTTGTAGTAATACCAATAAAAACAATTGCTAAGGCGATTAATATTAAGATCCAATTTCTCATAAAAATTCATTTTTATAATGTACAAATATATTAATCCATATCAATCTTGAGTAATGATAATTAAAAGGAGCAAATAGAAGAATAAAAAATATAACAAAAAATATTTGATTGAATATATTTATTTCTGGAAAAAGAACATTTGACAATCCCCATAGAAATAACATGATAGCTACACCAATTGCGTAGCTCACATACATTGCACCATACCAAAAACCAACCTCTAGCTCAAACAACAACGAACAATTAGAGCAGTGCATATTATCTTTTTCTTTATTAAATATATTTTTAAATGGATTGGTATATTTCCAAAATTTTCCGGAGTGACATCTAGGACATTTATTAAATAAAATGCTATACAACTTACTCCCCTTACTTATAAATTTCATTTTTATTTTTTAAGAAAACTTGATATTGTAGGGTATTTATACTTGTATCCTGAATTAATCAACTTATCTGTTTTTAAATGAAGGCCTCCTTTAATCACTTGACTTCTTCCTCCTAAAATTATTTTCATTAAAAATAAAGGAATAGGAAAAATAAGAGCATTCTTAAATATAAATTTTTTAATCTCACGAATCACCTCAAGTTGATTTTGTTTTTTGGGAGATGCCATATTAAAAGGGCCAACTATATTTTGATTTCTTAAAGCATAAGCAATAAAGCCACATAAATCATCAATATGTATCCAAGAATAAGCGAGATTACTTGGAAGAAAAACTGAAGTAATTCCAATACGCATTGGAAGTAATGTTACCTTTAAAAATCCAGAATTCAAATCCATCATTAATGAAATCCTAAGATTAACAATTCTTGAACCTATCTTTTCAAATTGATTAGCAGCCGCCTCCCAATCAAATGATAATTTAGCTAACCAATCTTCTCCTAAGGGACTGTTTTCATCAACATCACTTTCAACACCAAGACCATAGTATCCCATTGCTGATGCCCCAATAAAAGTTTTTATGTTTACGCCTAAACTCTTACACTTATCAAATAATAAATTTGCTGTATCAACTCTACTGGTATACATTTTTTCTTTATTTTTCTTAGACCAGCTATTCATTATATTAAAACCACATAAGTGAATTATGTGACTACATCCAAATAATGCATTCTCATCAACATAATTATTTTTAACATCCCAATAATAAATAGAATGATTATCAGCTGATTTTTTATTTGAAGTCAGATATATAAGCTCATAGTCATTTTTAAGAAAAGATCTTAGACGTTGAGCTAAAGCCCCATTATAGCCAGTAATAAGGATTTTATCCTTCATATTTTCTATTCTTCCAATAGCTTAAATAAGTCATCTAAGTTTGGAGAAAGAATCATTTCAATTCTTCTATTTTCACCCCTACCCTCTGATGTTTCATTTGATGAGATAGGGACAAACTCACTTCTACCTGCTGCAATTAACTGGGTTGGATCAAGATTAGTATTTGACGTTAATCTTTTTACTACTGATGTTGCTCTCATTACACTAAGATCCCAATTATCTTTGACTAAACCTCTTCCACTTAGCGGTATACTATCTGTGTGACCTTCAACCAAAATCTCCAGGTCTTTTTGATACGATAGAGCATCGGATAATTTATCTAAAGCTTGTTTTCCTGTCTGATTAATTTCATATTTCCCAGATGCAAATAACAAATCTTCTTCTAATGAGATATATACCTTTCCATTTCTTTGTTCGATTGTTAGACCATCCCCCTCTAAACCAATTAGGGCTTTTGATATTTTCTGTTTTAGTGCAGTAACCATAGAGTCTTTTCTATTAATTATAGCTTCAAGCTCCGCAACTCTTAAAGAGCGTAGCTCTAATTCATTTTGAGAATCTAATAATTTCCTTTCTTTTTCCTCTAACTCTAATGTTGATTTATTTAACTGGTCTTCTTTAGCAAAAAGTTCAGATTGAGTAGTTTCTAACTGATTAAGAAGTTCCTTAGTTTCTTTAGCTTTCTCTGCCATATACCTACTACTTTTAGAAGTTAATAAATCATAAGTAGTACTTAAATCATCATACTTTTTTTGACAGGCAATCAAATCATTATTTAATACTATTGAATCTTTTCTTAATTGTTCAACTAAAGCATTTAGATTAGTAATGTCACGCTCTTTATCATCAAGATTCTCTCTTAACTCAAGAATTAATTTTTCATTTTTAGTGAGATTCTTTTTAGCAATTTCATGCTTGTCTAATAGTTCATTATATACTTTTGGAGTAATACACGAGCTTATAAGAAAAATACTTAAGATGATTAATGATATTCTAGGCATAACTTTTTTTATTCAAAATTACAAAGTATGTAGCCTAGCATTTAGTAGCTATATAATACTTATTAACAAGAAAGTATAAATTAATTGACGATAATCTTTTGAGAAACTAATTCATTACCTACCAAAATTTGTAAATAATAAATTCCGCTATTAAAATTAGAAATATCTAGTCTGATTGATGATCTATTAATATCATCTACGCTTTTTACTGTCTTACCAAGATTATCAAATAATTTGATAGCAGTTATACTATTATTTTCAAATTTAATATTGATATGATTCGAAGATGGGTTGGGATAAATATGGTAAGACATATTTTTAATTTCATGTAAACTACTAGCTATTGCAGAAATCTTTGAAACTCCTGTAGTAGTTGCTACCCAAACATTATTCTGAGAATCAATAGCGAGACTCTTTACATTAGGGCCAGCAATACCATCGCTATGATCAAAATCAAACCACTGACTTCCATCCCAATAAGCTACTCCTCCTTCTGCTAAATATCCAACATAAATAGTAGTCCATATTCTTCCCCACGAGTCTTTCGTAATTTCTGTTACTGGGTTTAAAGTATCTGGAGGAGGCAGTGTATACATTATAGTGTGAAAAGTAAACTGATTAGCTGTAGAATTCATAACTGTCATCCCATCTTGAGAGCCTAACCAAATATTATTGCTGTTATCTATTAAAACAGAAGTGCTATAATTACTAAGCAGACCATCATTAGCCGAATAATTTGTAAAATTAGTTCCGTCAAAATGAGCTAAACCATCTAAAGGTGAAGCAAACCATATGTCTCCATTATCACTAAAAGATGTTGCACACACTCCACTAATTGGTAAATCTGGTGAATTATATGATATCCAGTTACTTCCATCAAAAACACTAACTCCGGCAGAAAAAGATGAGTGTGAAAACCAAAGATCCCCATTTGGAGCTTCATCAATACTTGTCACCTTATTATTAGCTAAACCATCATTTGTTGTAAAGGGTAACCATGTCATTCCGCTTACTCCAGAATGTAACTTATTAACTCCATAATCTGTACCTATCCATATATCTCCATTAGTTGTAGCTGTAATTGCTTTAATATCATTTGAGAGCATTAAAGGGTGTGATGATTGATCATAACTTGTCCATGAAATCCCATCAAACATAGACACTCCAAAAGCAGTTCCAAACCAAATATTATCATTGGGGTCTACAGCTATACACTTTACATAATTATTTAGTAATCCGTCCGCTTCTGAATATGAAACAATAGTTTGAGAAGAAGAATAAAAAAAAGCAAAAAATGAAAAAGAAAAAAGAAAGTATTTCAGAAAATGCATTATTTTATTTTGATAAGCTTTACTGTTGATTGTAAATTATAAAAATGTAAGAAATACAACCCTTCATGCCAAGATGATGTATTAATAGTAGTTTCAAATTTCGAACTATATATTTTTTGACCTAAAGCATTAGTTATATAATAATCCTTTTCACTAACTTTTAAATTATCCTTAAATGGATTTGGAAAAGCATAAAAAGAATTATCAGAAAAAATATTTTCATTTGCAGTTGGGGTATTGTTACCATTAAAAGTAGGAGCAAGCATTGTAAAACTACCAGTTCCATTAGGAGATCTACCATATGCAATATCATCAAGCTGTGGATAGATAAACTCTGCATCAACAATACTGGAGTCACTATTTGAAAGGATTAACTGTTCTCCTAAATTAGAAAGCTTAAAATTTGCGTGATTATCTCCAGTATTTCCATCTTCATCAGCCCAAATAATGAAATAAGAATTAGGATTTATAACTACATTTGGCAAGTCCCATTTGTCAAGATTTAATGGGTTGTCAGAAAATAATAATCCATTAGTAGAAATGGGTGTAGAAGAATTATTATACAATTCAATCCAGTCATCATAATCTCCAGTTTCATCCATTTCAGTAGAAACATTATTCGCCATAACCTCATTAATAACTAGACTTGCCTGATTTATTGTAGTCTTCACATTATAAAATTCATATGCTGCTCTTTTAGGTGAGAAAACACCCTCATCACTATTATCTGCATATAAATAGTAATCAATTGAATTACTACAATTATTAATTATCACTCCAAATAGTCCATCATTAGCTGCCCCGTCATTATGGTTACCATCATCATACATTTGTTCATTTGCAAAAGGCATGTTTTCTCCAAATCTATACGCAAGCATTGCATAAGACGCATCTTGTATTTGCGCAGTTATAGTTAAATCACCTCCAAAGAACTGATTAGAGTTAGGGAGGGTTTGAATATTTGAAATACTAGGCTGAACAAATCCAGACCAGTAATTTGAAAGATATGTGGTCCTGGCATCCATTAACTGTAATAAGCCTGGGCAAATAGAACTTGGAATTGTCACTTGACTATTAAGATTATCTAAGAAATCATTATAAGAGTAGAATTTATTTGGGTCATTTTGAACATCATTTGAAATAAGTGTCTGTAGGTATTGAGCTCGAGAAATATAATTTTGATTTGAAAAATGCTCTTCAACGATAGTTCTCATATGCGCTAGATACATTCTTTGTCTCCTACTATCGTCAAGCAAATTAGTTATCAATGGTCTCGGTGATAAAAAACTATTCGTCAAAAATCCTAAGGGATCCATACTTTGCGCCTGAGAAATATCAAAACCATTAAAATAAGCTTGAGTGGCATCGGTTAATCTAAAACCACCAAAAGACATATTCAAATCCCAAAGTATAGGCTGAAATTGATTTGATAAACTTTTATATAGATAATAATTCTGACTGTAACCAACATAAGAATCAAAATTAATTAGAGTGTAATTAAAAGCATGCATCCAAAGAGCTCTGTCAATATTTAATACATTATCTAAATTGTTTGAAGAGTTATTTAAATTATCAATTAAAGTATATAATTCGTTCCAACCATTAGCAGATTTTAAATCATAATAATCATAATAGAAGGAACTATCATTTCCATGAGTGTTACTAAGATTAGAGTTTTCACCAGAGGGTTGAAGATTCAATCCACTAGGGTTACATTTAAATAGTGGGGAATTAACCGTAGAAAAATGTTTGTTTGTAAACTTATCATTAACTGCTTCAACATTTACATATAAACCCCATAAGCTATCATTGACGTAAACATTTGCAAAATTAGCTCTGGGGCTAGGAATATAATCTCTGGCAATTTCATAAGAAAGAACCTCTCTTAAAAAAGAAGGGTCTTTAATGACATTCGACAATTTAATTTTTTCAAAGCCCTCATGATTCTGGTTATTATCAATATAATCTAATTTAATATTGAAAGGATTTTTAACGGTGTTTATAGAGACAGAACTAAACCCTTTATATCGAACACCAACACTATCATACGTACTGCCGTCAATTTCTATGCTTGCTAGCAGCCTCTCCTCCAAGCCATCTAAATACAAACTGTCTAATAAGTGATCCCAATTGGGTTGTGTAAAGTATAATTTAATCTCACGTATGTTATCAACATCATAAAAATTCTGTGAGAAAGAATTCCATGATAGTAAAGCTGATAGAATAAAAATTATTGGTTTTATTTTCATTTACTTTATAAGTGCAACTTTAAACGTTTCTATTTCTTCATCATCAACAAAAATACTAAAATGATAAATTCCATTAGGCTGATTACCCAAATCAATAGATGAAGATGTGATTCTATTAATCATCTTAATTTCTTGTCCAAGTTGATTTCTAATTTTAAGCTTTACATTATCAATATTATAAAATGGAAAATCGATATTCACAAAACCATTAGTAGGGTTTGGATAGATTGACAAATTTTGATTATCAAAATTTGAAACAGATGTTGAAAAACATGAACTTGTAGCAGTAGAATTCATGAATGGTTCTAAAGCAATAATTGCTGGATGCTCACACTCATAACGAAATGCTTTTTGCGTGTCTGCATTATATGGCCCAAAAATAATTGTACCATTTTGATTAACTTCATACATTACTCCAGCACCACCTTGACCACCAGATGCGTTAACAAAAATATTTCCATTTGACATCCGATCAGAAGCAGACTGACCAGAAGCAGAGTATGCACAAACATATCTTGTTGAATAGGATACAGGACCAAATGCTTGGCCATTTGCTCTGTAATAATTATATGCATTTGACGGGTCTATTGGAGTTTCAATTCCATCAACAGTCGATTGATTACTGGATACTCCTGAGTTATTAAATACCTGTAAGAAACCACCATTAGGCCTACCGTCATCAGTTATCCATCTAACATCATGTACAGCTGCTGGAATAATTTGATTTCCAGTCATGTTATAGTTGGAAGGATTTCCCCATCTATATAAAATATCTCCACCCATAGCAGAGTTTCCTCCTGAGTGAGATGCTGCCTCAGCAGTAGTTGTACTATGGTCTATTATATATATTTCACTAGCAAATCGTGAAGAAAAAGCAATTTGATCTAAGTCTTCATTATAATCGACTCCATTAACATGAAACCAATCACCTCCACCTCCTTGAGTTATCATATTTATGTCTATAAGTTGTGGATTATCTGAAATCACACCATAATTAGGCTTGGATGAATCTGTATCCTGAATTAAGTGATCCCAAATATGCCATTCCCAAACAATTTGCCCACCACCATTTCCGTCACTTGAAATTTCAACAAAATGTGTTGGCCATTTATCAGATGTTACACTTCCACCTAAGGCATTGACCTCAGCAGATGTTTTGACTTCCCAAGCAGTTAACAATACATTATCTCCAATAAGACAAATATCGTGATGAGATAATACATCATTTGAAGAATAAATAAAATCCATTACTATATTTCCAGATGGGTCAAACTCTTGAACTCTTCCTGCGCTTGCAGCTCCATTTAAAGAGTTATTAGTACCACCTGTTTGAATATTATTTTTAGTTCCTCTAACAAGATTACCGTTATCTTTTAAAAGAACGGTATAGTTGCATTCTGTAGACATTGTCCAAGTGTGGGCAATATTAAGATTCTCATCTATCAAATATGTTGTATTCTCACCTTGCGCATTGTATAGCGCAAAACCATTAAAGGATTGTGAATATGATAAACTGCAGAAGACTAGTAAATATAAAGTACTGAGGATTTTTGACATAAAAAATATTTTTAAGGAAACAAATTTAAACATTTCTTTAGGATACGGTTTGATTAATGTTATATATATCTAAAAGAACAGAAAAACTCAATTTTAACATTAAAATCACAAATAATCAATTAAAAATGCAATAAAATGCAATAAAATACAATAAAAATTAATTAAAATTCAAGTTTTAAATGAAATCATATAAATAAAATTACTAAAACAACGCAAAAAAACACAAAAAGACACAAAAAGACATAAAAAGACATAAAAAGACATAAAAATACATAAAAAGACATAAAATATTTAAAAAAAATTACAAAAACAACAAAAAAATACCTAAAAATTACAATATTTATTGTTGAAAATTAAAAAGCATTATCAATCTTCATTTTTACTAAGAATATTATCTTTAATTTCAATTTAATTTAAACTATGAAAAAAATAATTAATTACTTTTTACAAGGACTTTTATACATTGTTCCTATTAGTGCAACCATATTTGTAGTCATATACACGCTAAATAAAATAGCGGATATTTTGCCAATAAAAAACTCTATTTTAAGCCTTGTTGTTTTCTTTGCGCTGGTTACAGTAATTGGAATGATTGGATCAAGATTAATTGCTTCTCCATTTAATGCTCTATTCCAAAAAATTCTTGATAAAGCCCCGTTACTAAAGACTATTTACTCTTCTATTAAAGATTTAATGAATACATTTTTTGGAAACAAAAAGGGATTTGACCAAGCAGTATTGGTAAAAATTTATGACAATTCAAGTATAGAAAGATTTGGCTTCATTACAAGTGAAGATCTTTCAAGTCTAAATATTGATAATGGAAAGGTTCTTGTCTACATTCCACACTCATTAACATTCTCAGGAAATGTTTTTCTAGTTGACAGAAAAAACCTAACACATATTGATACTCCATCAAGAGACATTATGAAGCTAATTATTTCTGGAGGTGTTTCTGAAATAGAAAATTAAAACTAAATTTGTATTACATCTTAATATTCTAAAATCATGCTTAAAAAGTGTTTTCTTTTCCTTATCTCAATTTGCTATTTTACTCTTGGGGCACAAAACCCTGGAGATACAATTACAATTCAAACATTTGACTACTCAAGCACAACAAGAGACACAATGATTAATTTTCCTAATAACGCTTTGACTTATGAAAAGATTATTATGTCATACAATATGCGATGTAAAGATGATGTGGTAAATACAAGCGGTAGTATAAATAATATAGGCTGTGGGGCATGGGATTATAGCTGTCATACAAATATTCATGATTCTAGCAGAGTAGATTCTATCAAATCAAAGACAAGCAGTCATAACATTTCAAATTTCTCAGGTAATATATATCCATACAGTGTAAATCCAGTTTACAACTATTATCAATTCTATCAACAAAATACTACTATCAATTCAATAATTTCTGAAGACACAACAAATACTGGAAATAGAAATAACTCACTTGATTTTGTCATTCAAACAGACAAAGCATCAAGCAAGTCACAATTTTTATACCGAGCTGATGAACTGACTAACTTTGGATTATCTAACGACTCTATTTTTGGACTATCATTATACAGCTTAAGTAATAGTAATGCTAATTTTTTTAAAATTAGATTAAAGAATACAAGTGACAGTATTCTTAACTCAGCAACACCACATTTAAATGGATTTACAGAAGTTTTTCATTCAAACATAAACCTAGCCAGCGGTGAAAATAGATTACAATTTCACACTCCATTTTTATGGGACTCTATCTCCAACATCATTGTTGAATTTTCAACAACAAATTCAATCTTATCAAATCCTACTGTAATTTTTGGAGATTCTTTAAATTTTGATTGTGGGTTGAGCTCTTCAGATGCTGTAAATATTGATGTGAATCAAAATGAGTCTATCTCAATTCCACATACTCCTTTGGGTATAATATCAAATGAAATCACGGTTTCATTTTGGGTATACGGAGATGAAAACACTCTTCCTTACAATAGCACTATTTTAGAGGGACTTGATGGAAATGGAAGTCGAACGCTTAACATCCATTTTCCGTGGAGTAACAGTAGAGTATATTGGGATTGCGGAAATAATGCTGGCTCATATGACAGAATTGATAAACTTGCAAATCAAGAAGATTACTCATCAAAATGGAATCATTGGGTTTTTACAAAAAACAGTTTAAGTGGCGAAATGAAAATATATCTAAATAGTGTTCTATGGCATAGTGGAACAAACAAAAATGCAACTATTGATATTCAAGAAATCTCTTTAGGATCTAACGGCAAAGGCAGCGGTTATTTTTGGGATGGAAAAATAAAAGAGTTTAGAATCTTTAATAAAGAACTAAATCAAAGCACTATAAGTCAGTGGATGAATATACGACTAAACAATACTCATCCAGACTATAATAATCTAGTTGCATACTACCCGTTTAATGAAGGAAGCGGAAACCTTGCTAATGACAACTCAATAAATGCTACGACCGCTAGTTTCAATGGTAATGTAATTTGGGAGCAATCTAGAGGTGATAAAATTTCTCAATTCTTTACAACAACTAATCTTCGTCCATCATTAAAGTTATTTCAAGGAGATTATGTAAGTTCAACAACAACAGTAAATATTTTGGACTCAGCACTAGCATCACCCAATATTGTTCAGGAAAAAGCAGTATACTCAAACCACAACTCTCTAAATCATGATAGCATTGCAATAGTTTCTTATAACACTTTTTGGCATGCAGTAAGCTATACATATGATACCAGCGGAGTAGTTATTTTTAGTGACTCGCTATATATTGACAGCACAATAAATATTGGAGAACTTACATACTACAATAGATATCCAATGGCCTTTCAAATCATGTCATTTGTCACTCCATATGGTGCTTATTTAGATTTAGGAACATATGGAAAAACATGGTATTTTGATGTTACTGATTTTGCGCCAATTCTAAAAGGATTAAAAAGAATAAATATGACAAGTGGGGGACAATGGCAAGAAGATATGGATATTAAATTTCATTTTATTGTTGGAACACCATCAAGAGATGTTGTTGACATTCAGCAAATATGGAGACCACAATCAAAAGGATATACTTCCATTTTAAACGAGAATTCTTTTGAACCAAGAGATGTAAAACTTAACCCAAATGCCGTATCATATAAATTAAGAACTGTAATTACTGGCCATGGTCAAGAAGGAGAGTTTATCTCAAGAGATCATTATCTCAATATTAATGGAGGTAATATAGAATACACTTGGCCGGTTTGGACCGAATGTGGTGGAAATCCAATTTATCCACAGGGTGGAACCTGGATATACGATAGAGCGGGATGGTGTCCTGGACAAGCATCTGATCTTAGAGAAGATGATATTACCTCATTAGTAACCCCAGGACAAACTCATAATATTGATTATGGTGTTACAAACGCTTCTGGAACATCTAATTATTGGGTGAGCTCACAATTAGTTAGCTACAAGGCTCCTAACCACACTATTGATGCATCAGTTATTGATATAATTTCCCCCACAGATAAAGTAAAATATTCAAGAATTAACCCAACATGTGGGAAACCAAAAATTATCATTAAAAATACAGGTTCAACTAATTTAACTAGCTTAAAAATTGAATACTGGGTTAATGGCTCAAACACAAAAGAAGTTCAAATATGGAATGGTAATTTAGATTTTGAAGAACAAGAGACTGTTGAACTTGATGCTCCATCTTCTATATGGGATAATCTTTTAAGCTCAAATAAATTCTATTTAGAAATTAGCGAGCCTAATCTATCAACTGATGAGAATATCTTTAACAACTATATCAACTCAACCTTTGAGCCTACACCTAGCTATGATAATGTTTTTGCATTATGGATGCAAACAAATAGTGGAAGTATTGGCCTCAATCAATCTGAAACTTCATGGAAAATATTTGACAGAGATAATAATCTTACATATGAATCTGCTGGTGGAGGCAACTTAATGATTAACAGCCAGTACCGAGATACATTAATTTTTGATGATGGTTGTTATAGTTTTATTATGACAGATACAGATGATGATGGTATTGATTTTTGGGCAAATAATGATGGGGCAGGAATGGCAAGATTTAGAGAAATTGGAGCTAGCTGGCTAAAAGTATTTGAAGGAGATTTTGGTTCATTCATACATCATGAATTTCAAGTAAATAATAGTATAAGTTACATACAAGAAGATATTAATACTTGGACTTTTTATCCCAACCCTGCAAAAAACCAAGTAACTATAAGTGGTGTTTCAAACGGTATAACAGACCTTATTTTACTAGACAGTTTAGGTAAACAATTAAAGAAAATCACATTTGATATAAATGGAGATTTTAAGAAAAATCTTGACCTAAGCTATTTAAAAGATGGTGTTTATATGCTTAAAGTGATTACAAATTCTGAAGAAATTCTTAAAAAAGTAGTTAAGATATAATGAAGTATTGCAATAGCCTAACTTCATATTCTAGATTTAAAACAAGAGAGGTAGTGATTGGGGGTATTGGTTTTGGAGGAAACAATCCAATACGAGTTCAATCTATGACAACTACTGATACAATGGATACCATTGCAACAGTTGAAGAGTCGATCAGGATGATAAAGGCTGGATGTGAGTTAGTAAGGATAACTGCTCCTAGTAAGAGAGATGCTGAAAATCTTAAGAATATTAAAGAAGAATTATTAAAAAGAGGCTACAACACTCCTATTGTTGCTGATATCCACTTCACTCCTAATGCTGCAGAAATTGCCGCTAAGATTGTAGAAAAAGTTCGTGTGAATCCAGGAAACTATGCAGATAAGAAAAAATTTGAAGAGATTGAATATACCGATAAAACCTATCAAGATGAACTTAATAGAATTAGAGAAAAGTTCACCCCGCTGGTAAAGATTTGTAAAGAACACGGTACAGCTATGAGAATAGGAACAAATCATGGGTCTTTATCAGATAGGATACTGAGTAGATATGGCGACACCCCAAAAGGGATGGTTGAATCTGCAATGGAATTTCTAAGAATTTGTAGAGATGAAAACTATCACGAAATTATTCTTTCTATGAAAGCTTCAAATACAAGAGTAATGGTTCAGGCCTATAGATTGTTAGTGGCTGAAATGATTAAAGAAAGTATGAACTACCCTCTTCACCTTGGTGTTACAGAGGCTGGAGAGGCAGAGGATGGTAGAATTAAATCGGCAGTCGGAATTGGTGCGCTTTTAGAAGATGGGATTGGCGACACCATAAGAGTTTCGTTAACTGAAGCTCCTGAGCACGAAATGCCAGTTGCTTTTAATCTTCTAAAAAACTTCACAAACAGAAATAATAGTCAAAAAATAAAGGATATTGCTAAAAACCCCTTAAATCCATTTGAGTATTCAAGAAGAAAAACAAATAAGGTAAAAAATATTGGAGGTAATAATGTACCCATTGTCATTTCAAATTTAAAACGTAAGAATAAAATTAAACCATCATCTTTTTTCCCATTAGGATATCAATATTCAGTTCCATTAGACAAATGGAATATTAATGACCAAGCGACTGATTATATATTTTTGGATGATAAAAAAATTGATTTTGAAATTCCTGGCACCCTTAGATTAATCTATAATTTTAAATTTTGGAAAAAAAATAAAGAAGGCTACCCACTATTAAGTTCCGATGAATACTTAAATAATAATAAATTATCCAACGAGATTAATTTTATCGAAATATATATTAAGAATCTGTGTGAAGACCTATTCACAAAAATAACTAAAGACCCTACAGCTGTTTTAATAGTAAAAACTGATAATGTTAATGGCTTAGCAGAACAAAGAAGAATATTTATTGAGCTAATAAACAGAAATATTAAAAATCCAGTTATTATAAGTAGAGATTATAGTCAGTTAGATGCAAAATATCTACAATTAAATTCATCTTCTGATATTGGCGGACTATTAATTGATGGGCTTGGAGATGGTATTACTGTAAATAATAATAAGGAGGGTGAAAGTTTACATATAAACTCAACTGCATTTGGTATTTTACAAGCAAGCAGAACAAGAATTTCAAAAACAGAGTATATTTCATGTCCATCATGCGGAAGAACATTATTTGACCTACAAGAAACAACAGCTAAAATTAGAAAGGTAACTGATCATTTAAAAGGAGTGAAAATTGGTATAATGGGCTGCATCGTTAATGGACCAGGAGAAATGGCAGATGCTGACTACGGCTATGTTGGAACAAGACCTGGAAAAATCACTCTTTATAAAGAAAAAACTGTTGTCAAAAAAAATATTGATGAAGAGCTAGCTGTAGATGCCCTAATTGATTTAATTAAAGAAAATGGTGATTGGGTGGAAAAAAATTAATTTAAAAGCTATAATCGACAAACCATTAATAAAGAATTTACAAAAGCCAATAATTAAATAATTCGTATTTTTTTATTCATTTCTCGCATCTCTAATCAGATAAATATATATAAGGTACTATGCTATACAAGGTTCTATATATTTTTTATATGTTTGCAAAATGAAAATTGAAAATACTAAATCGCAAATGCGAAAAGGGATTTTGGAATACTGTATACTTGCCACTTTAAAAAACGAAGAAGCCTACCCCTCAGATATAATAGAAAAACTAAAAAAAGTAAAACTAATAGTTGTAGAGGGAACACTTTACCCGCTACTTACTAGATTAAAAAATGCTGAACTATTACAATATCGCTGGGAAGAATCTATGGTTGGACCACCAAGAAAATATTATTCATTAACAACAAAAGGAATTGAATTTTTAAATGAACTTGATATTACATGGAATCAATTAGCAAAAGCAGTACGCTTAACTACAAAAACAAAAAAAGATGAATAAGACAATTAATATTAACTTAGGAGGGCTTATATTTCATATCGATCAAGATGCTTTCGAAATATTAAACAAATATCTCAACACACTAAAAAATCATTTCAAAAATGAAGAAGGAGGAGATGAAATACTAAAGGATATTGAAGGAAGAATTGCTGAGCTATTTACTAAAAAGCTAGAAAAAAAAGAAATTGTATCAATCACAGATGTAAATGAAGTAATTAGAACAATGGGGAATCCTTCTGACTACGATGAGGATTTTAACAATGAAGAAAAAACTGATTACAATAAAGATCTTCTTAAAAATAAGAGAAGAAGATTTTTTAGAGATGAAGATGAAAGAATGATTGGGGGTGTTTGTAGTGGATTAGCTCAATCTTTTGAACAGAGTATCTTTATTATTAGAATGATATTTCTTGGGCTTTTATTTATAATTGGACCTGGCGCTCCATTTTTATATATAATGTTTTGGATAGCACTTCCCTCTGCAAAAACTACTTCTGAGAAATTAGAAATGAAAGGCGAAAAAGTAACAGTTAAGAATATTAAAAATGAATTTGAAAATTTAGAAAAAAAGTTAAGAGATTTTGATAAACCATTCTATAATTTTGTTCAAAAAACAACTGATTTGCTTGTTGGACTTTTTAAAGGCATATTTCAATTAATCGGAAGTTGTTTTGGGGTTTTTGCTATCATAATTGGTGTGATTTTGTTATTTATATTTTTTTCAGTAATAAATTCAGGTGATATCATGATTGCTGTAAGCAACTTCACATGGTGGCTAGATATTAATCAATTGGGACAATATATTTTTGAATCAGAAGCTATCCCCAGAGATTTTAAAACAGGTATAATACTTTTTATTGGCATTCCTATTTTGTCAGTGATATTATTTGGATTAAGACTCACCAACAATACTAAAATTCATACAAATTATAAAATTGGCATGCTTTGCTTATGGTTTATTTCTTTATTTTTTCTTTTCATTTCATCAGTAGATGTTTCAAAAGAGTTTCAAGAAGAAGCCAAAAATACAATTGTGGAAAACATAACAGTAGAAAATGATACTATTCATCTTAGCATGAATGAAGTTGACAGGTTGTTTGATAATGCATTTGATGCAAAAGGATTTAAAGTAACTCCATTTGAAGATGAATTAATTGGTATAGGAATGCAGCTAGATATTTTAAAGAGTGAAAATGATAATTTTTGTTTAATAAAAGAGGCAACGGCCTTTGGTCGTAGCAAACAAAAAGCAAGAAAAAATGCTGAAGGCGTTTCATTTAATTTCATATTTGAGGATGACAATCTAATTTTTGATGATTTTTTTTATATAGAAGAACAGAAATGGCGCTTTCAGACACTAAATGTTTCGTTAGAAATCCCAGAGAACTCTGTTATATATTTAGATCATAGCATGGAAGATTTTATTTATGACATAAAAAACACTACTGATACTTGGGACTATGATATGCTTGGACACTATTGGAAAATGGAAGAAGACGGACTTACATGTATTAGCTGTATGGATTAATATACAAAAAAACAAAACATTATGATGAATATCTAGTTATGTTAGAATATCACAACTATCTTTGTTTAATAAAATTGACCTTTTCATTATAATATGATTGAAATAAAAAAACTGAATAAATCCTATGTAATTGGAAAGAATTCTCTGCATGTGCTTAAGGGAATTGAAGTATCAATTAAAAAAGGGGAATTAGTTGCGATCATGGGGTCTTCTGGCTCTGGAAAATCTACATTATTAAACATAATAGGAATGTTAGATAATTATGATTCTGGATCGTACCATTTAGATAATGTCCCAATTAAAGATCTTGATGAAACAAAGGCGGCTAAATATAGAAATCAGTTTTTGGGCTTTATCTTCCAATCATTTAATCTTATAAATTATAAGACAGCCATAGAAAATATTGCACTACCATTATATTATCAAGGAATCTCAAGAGATGAGCGTCAAAAGATAGCATTTGAATATCTAGAAAAAGTTGGTCTTGGGGACTGGTCTGAGCACTTACCGAGCGAATTATCTGGAGGTCAAAAACAAAGAATTGCTATCGCTCGCGCCCTAGCTTCTCAACCAAAAGTATTACTTGCTGATGAGCCTACTGGGGCTTTAGATTCTACAACATCAGAGGAAGTAATGGCCCTAATAAAAAAAATTAATAAAGAAGGAAAGACAATCTTAGTTGTTACCCACGAGCATGAAATTGCCAACATGTGTAACAGAATAATCACACTAAAAGATGGAGTTATTGTGACAGATATCCAAACAAGCTAAATGTTGTTCAACAAAGACAGTTGGAAAGAGATTTTTGATACTATCAAAAAAAATAAACTAAGAACATTTCTTTCAGGGTTTACTGTTGCAATAGGTATTTTGATTTTTATAATCCTATTTGGCTTAGGAAATGGCCTCGAAAATAGTTTTAAGACATTTTTCACTGATGACAAAGTGAATACCATAAGACTATATCCTAGCTCAACAACAATTCCATATAGAGGTTATGAATCGCAAAGAAGAATAAAATTTACTAATAGTGACCTAGTAGATTTTCAAGAAAAGTTTAATTCTAGAATTGAAGATATAGTTGTTAGAAATACATTTTACTTTCAGATGAAATATAAAGAGAGAGCAAATAATTATTCAATTAGAGCGGTTTCACCAGGACATCAGGAAGCAGAGCTAACAATAATAATGAAAGGAAGATATTTGAATGAGGGGGATATTACAAATAGAAAGAAACATGCTGTTATTGGACGATTAGTAGCTGAAGATTTATTTCAAGATGAAGATCCTATAGGGAAATACATCTTTGGAAGTGGCCATAGTTGGAAGGTTATTGGAGTATTTCAGGATGAGGGTGGTGACAGAGAAGAAAGAAACCTGTATGTTCCATATACAAGTATGCAGAAGATTCAAAAAAATAATGATGAGATTAATCAAATGATAGTTATATATGATAAAAATATGAGCTATAATGAATCTTTAATACTTGAAAAGGACTTAGAAAGCTATATTAAAGAGAAAAAATTTATTTCTCCAGATGATAACAGAGGTGTTTACATAAGTAACACTGGAGAAGAACAAGAAAACTCAAGACAATTTGCATCAGTACTAAGCATCATTATATCTTTCATAGGTATTGGAACTCTTGTAGCTGGAATAATAGGGATAAGTAATATTATGGTTTTTGTAGTTAAAGAAAGGACTAAAGAGATTGGTATTAGAAAAGCAATTGGAGCTACACCAAATAGTATTATTGCAATGGTACTTCAAGAATCAATTTTTATAACAATGATATCAGGGTATCTAGGGCTAGTTGTGGCATTGATTATATTAAATGGAATCGGAGATAATTTGATGGACAAATACTTTATTTCAAACCCATACATCCAAACATCTAATGCTGTTTGGGCAACAATTATTTTAATATTTTTTGGTGCACTTGCTGGCTATTTACCAGCTAGAAAAGCAGCTAAAATAAAACCAATAATTGCTCTTAGAGATAAATAAATGAAAACAATTTTTGACAAAGATACTTGGCAAGAAATTTTTGGCTCAATTGGGCAAAATAAGCTACGTACCATGATTACAATTATTGGTGTCCTTTGGGGAATATTTCTATACATTGTTCTCTCAGGAGCAGCTAAAGGAGTGGATAATGGATTTGAACAACGGTTTGAAAGAATTTCAGCAAATAGCTTATTTATTTGGACACAAAGTACTAGTATTCCATATAAAGGGTTCAAAATTGATAGAAATTGGAGCATTAAATTAAGTGATGTAGAAACATTAAAAAATGAAATTCCTGAAATTGAATATATCGCTCCAAGAATTCAAAAAGGAAATTTTGGCTCAAGTGGAGCAAATATTTCTAATGGTAAACGATCAGGAACTTATAATATCTATGGAGATTATCCTGTACTTGCTACTGTATCTCAAAAAGACATTTATGATGGTGGGAGATTTATAAATGAATTAGATATAAATGAAGAACGGAAAGTTTGTGTAATTGGGGAGAGAACCAAAAAAGAATTATTTACTGATGATATTAACCCAATTGGAAAATATATCAGTATTAACGGTATTTATTTTAAAGTAATTGGCATACATAAATATGTGGATGAAGGTGGAGGGAGTTTTGCTGATGATGGAGATATACATGTGCCTTTTTCAACATTTAAAAGATTATATAACACAGGTGATAATGTTGGATTCTTATTAATTGCTGGATTTGATGATGTGGATATAGTAAAGGTTGAAGATAAAGTAAGAGCAAAATTAAAAGAAATTCATAGGGTTCATCCAGATGACAAACAGGCAGTAGGCGGATTTAATCTTGGGGCATTATTTACTAGAATTAAAAATTTTGCAAATGGGATGTCTTTTATTTCTTTAATAATTGGAATTGCAACTATTTTGGCCGGTGTGATAGGAATTGGAAATATATTACTTATTTCGGTTAAAGAGAGAACAAAAGAAATTGGAATACGAAGAGCTCTAGGAGCTACCCCAAATGACATAAGAAAACAGATTGTGTTAGAATCTGTATTTTTAACATTAATTGCCGGAGTAATTGGAATTATTTTAGGAGCATTTATTTTATATATAATAAATTTAGCTACTCAAAATTTAGAAGACGTCCCATTTACAAATGCTACAGTTCCAATAAGATTTATCCTTGGGGCATTATTACTAATGACTGGGCTTGGAACATTAATTGGATTTATTCCGGCAGAAAAAGCAATTAGCATTAAACCAATAGAAGCACTAAGAGAGGAATAACAGTAATTTTAAAAATTAAAAAATGAAAAAAATAGGAATTGGATTATTAGTACTGGGTGTAATATTTGCAACATCTTTTTTTATAAAATCAAATAAAAAAGATGTGACTATATATAAAACTACCCAGCTAAAAAAAGAAACTATACAAACTAAAATTGTAGCTACTGGAAAAGTAATTCCAGAAGATGAAGTAGAAATCAAACCTCAGATTGCTGGAATTATTGACAAAATATTAGTCAAAGAAGGTGATCAAGTTAAGGCAGGTGATTTGTTAGTAAAGATAAAAGTGGTTCCAAATGAACAGACATTAAATAGTGCTGAAGGAAGGGTGAAAAGCGCTAAAATTATACTAGCAAATTCTGAAATAGAATTCATAAGGAGTAAAAAATTATTTTCTAAAGGAATTATTTCTGAGCAAGAATACAATAGTATTGAACTGCAATACAATCAATCACAACAAAACTTGAAAAATGCAGAAAGTGATTTACAAATTATTAAACTAGGCTCTTCAGATGGTTCAAGTGTTACAAACACAAATGTTAGAGCAACTGTAACTGGAACAGTTTTAGAAATTCCCGTAAAAAAAGGAGATCAAGTTATTCAAGCAAACACATTTAACCCTGGAACAACTATAGCAACAATTGCAGATTTGAATGTAATGATTTTTGAAGGAAAAGTAGATGAAGGAGAGGTTAGTAAATTAAAAAAAGATATGAATCTAGAAGTAAATTTAGCCGCTATAGAAAACAAAATATATCAAGCTAAGCTAAAATTTATAGCACCGAAAGGGGTAGAAGAAGGTGGTGCTGTACAGTTTAAAATCGAAGCCGAAGTAGTTATAGATAATGAATTTTTTGTGAGAGCAGGTTACAGTGCAAATGCATCTATCATTACTGCTAAAAGAGAAAATGTAAATACTCTTAGTGAGGCGGTAATTCAATATAATAAAGAAACGAAAATGCCTTTTGTAGAAATAGAAACTGGAGATCAAGAATTTGAAATTAGAGAAGTTGAACTTGGTTTAGCAGACGGAATAAATGTTGAAGTTGTTTCAGGAATTTCTGAAAATGAAAAAGTAAAAGTATGGAGCATAACAAAACCAAATAAAATAAACAAATGGGAAAAATAATATCAAGAATTTTTATTTCGTTTTTTCTATTAGGTTGCAGTTCAAATACAATAGCTCAAGAAAAACTAACACTAAAAGAATGCATTGAAAGAGCGATAGAAAAAAATATTTCTATTAAGAATTCAACGCTAGATCTTCTTAACTCTTCAGAAAACAAAAAGTTAGCAATTGGAAATTTTGTCCCAAACTTTAATATAAGTGGAAATCATAGTTGGAATACTGGATTAACACAAAATATAACAACTGGAATTCTAGAAAATCAAACTACAGAAAACTCATCAGTAAATATGAGTGTTGGGGTGAATATGTTTAATGGCTTAGCAAATATCCGAAGATTACATAGAGCAAATCTTGATCTTTTAGCTAAGAAATATCAATTAGATGATATGAAAGAGGACATCTCATTATTAATTGCTAATTCATACTTGCAAATTCTATTTAACAAAGAACAATTAAACGTTCAAACTTCCCAGCTAGAAATTGCTAAGGAAGAATTAAATATAGCTAACACAAAATTTAAAAATGGGGTTATTCCAAAAGGAGATCTATTTGAAATTGAAGCAAATTTGGCAAAATCAGAACAAAGCTTAGTAGTTGCAGAAAACAATTACTTAATATCTAAAATCTCATTAGCTCAATTATTAATGATTGATGATTATTCAAATTTTGAGATTGCTGATGAAAACTATGATGTTCCTGAAACTAATATGTTAGAAAAAAGTGCAAGTGAAATTATTAATGAATCTATAAAGCATAGAAATGATATTAAACTCGCGGAGACTAATCTTAAAATTGCTATTAAAGATGAAAAAATATCCAGATCTGCACTACTACCATCTGTTTCTGCATATTACTCTTATAATTCAAGAGTTATAATTGATGCGCCAACATCATTAAAAAGTCAATTTGATTTAAATGCTGGTGAAAGTGTTGGGTTACAAATAAATATTCCATTAATTAATGGCTTTGCTACAAGATCAAACATGGAGAAATCAAAACTTAATGTTTTAAGAAGTAAAAACTTTCTAGACCAGACACGATTAGATTTAGAAAATACTATTAATCAATCTCTAAACGATGCTAGAGGAGCAATAAAAGCATTTGAAGCCGCTAAAAAAACAGAACTAGCAAGAAAAACAGCCTATAATTATGCAAAAGAAAGATTTGAAAATGGAGCTCTAAACAGTATTAATTTTTTTCAAGCTCAGCAATTATACGAATCTGCTCAGTCAAATTTAATAAAAGCTAAATATGATTATATCTTCAAAATAAAAGTGCTAGAATTTTATTTTGAAGTAGGTGATTTCTCAATATAAATATGACTATCCATATTGCAAATGCTTCTGAAATTAGACCACTTAGAAATCTAGTTTTAAGACCAAACCAACCTATTGAAACTACTTTTTATGATTTAGATGATCATCATAAAACATTCCATCTAGCTTCTAAAGTTGGTGATACAATAGTATCAATAGGAACGTTCTATCCTCAAAACGACTTAGATATTCAAATGACTAATGGATATAGATTAAGAGGAATGGCAACACATCCCAATTATAGAAGAAATGGTGCTGCTGATAAATTGATGAGAAAAGCGTTTCAAATACTTGAAAAAAAAAATTGTGATACTATTTGGTGTAATGCAAGGCTTATTGCTATTGATTTCTACAAATCATTAGGATTTAAAGAAACTGGACCTAAATTTAATATTAGTGAAATTGGGCCTCATTATAAAATGTATAAGAGATTATTCTAATCAACTTTAATTAGCGATGCAACATGTTGAGCCTTTTTCACTAGAATCTCTGTAGATTCATTTCCATAGGCTAGTCCAACCGCCATTCTTCTATATTTTCTAGTTGATGGTTTCCCAAATATTTTAAAATCAGAACTATCTACTAATGACGCTTCATTTATCCCGCTAATTAATGGGAAATTACTATTTTCATTATGAGCTAATACAACAGCAGAGGCTCCATTTTTCAACAATTTTATTTCTGGAATTGGAATTCCAAGAATAGCACGAGCATGTAACTCAAACTCATTATAGTTCTGTGTATTGGCTAATGTCACCATTCCTGTATCATGAGGTCTGGGCGATAATTCTGAAAAACAAACACCCTCTTTTGTTATAAAAAATTCGACACCCCAAATTCCAGATCCACCAAGTGCAGAAGTAACTTTTCTTGCCATACTCTCAGCTTCTTTTAATAAATCATCATCCATCAACATTGGCTGCCAGCTTTCTTGATAATCTCCCCTCTCCTGTCTATGACCAATTGGAGGGCAAAATAGTGTGTTGCCGTTATCTTGGGTTAAAGTCAAAAGTGTTATTTCATATTCAAAAGATATAAATTCCTCAACAATAACCTCCATCAAATCTCCTCTGGAACCTTGCATAGCATAATTCCAAGATTTCTTTATGTCATCCTTATTTTTTATTACAGATTGTCCTTTGCCAGAACTGGACATTAGTGGCTTTACAACGCATGGCATCCCACAGAAACTTACAGCTGCTTCTAGTTCTTCATAAGAAGTAGCATATTTATATTTAGCTGTTTTGATTTTCAAATCCTTAAAAGCTAAATCTCTAATTGCTTTTCTATTCATTGTGAAATTTGCAGCTTTTGCAGATGGAACAACTTTGAAGCCTTGCTTTTCGTACTTAAAAAAATGTTCTGTCCTAATACTTTCAACCTCAGGAACAATAAAGTCTGGTTTGTGCTTTTTAACAATACCGTCAAGAGCATCACCATCTAACATATTGACCACCTCAAAATCATTAGCAACTTGCATAGCAGGAGCATTTTCGTAAGAGTCAACTGCAATAACATATTGTCCCAAGCGCTGAAATGCAATCACAACTTCTTTTCCTAATTCTCCAGATCCGAGCAATAATATCTTCTTTCTCATTTAATTATTTATTTAATATTTTGTGAATATATTTTCCAATAATATCAAACTCTAAATTTACTGTATCACCCACCTTAACATCTCTTAGATTTGTATTTTCCCATGTGTACGGAATAATAGCAACTGTAAAAGAGGTTGGCATAGAATTAAAAACTGTTAAACTTATCCCATTTATACAAATAGATCCTTTTTCTACAGTTACATCAGATGGGTTAGAATATTTAAAGGACATCAAAAAAGAACCTCCTTGCTCAATAATAGAAGTACACTCTCCTACTTGATCAACATGCCCCTGAACAATATGTCCATCTAGCCTTCCATTTATTTGCATGCTTCTTTCAATATTAACAGCATCGCCAATTTTTAATGAACTAAAATTAGTTTTATCTAAAGTTTCATCAACTACATTAACCAAATAAGAATCCTCAAAAATTTTAGCCACCGTAAGACAAACCCCATTATGAGAGATGCTTTGATCAACTTTAAGTTGAGAAAGTATTTCTGATTTAAAGAGAAAATCTAAATTTTTTTTATTTTCCTTAATATCAATAACATGCGCTTTATTTTCAATAATTCCTGTAAACATATTAGTAGTCTATTAGTTGTTGTTCTATATTTTTTGGAAGAGTTCTAAAATTGTATTGTTGGTCCCTCAACTGAGGTTTAAATCCAGCATCGGTAATACAATTCTGTATACTTTCGGAAGTGAATCTATGAGGAGCGCCAGCGGCAGAAACCACATTTTCCTCAAGCATTATCGAACCCATATCATTTGCTCCCCCATGAAGACATATTTGAGCAGTTCCAGCTCCTACTGTTAGCCATGAAGCCTGAATATTTGTAATATTTGGAAGCATAATTCGAGAAATAGCTAACATCCTAATATATTCGTCTGAAGTTATTTCGTTATTAATTCCCTTTACTCTCTGAAGCAGCGTTCCATCGTCCATAAATGGCCATGGAATAAATGCTAAAAATCCTTTAGAACCCTTAGGCTTGTCATTTTGGACATCTCTAATATCTACCAGATGATCAAATCTTTCCTTCAGGGTTTCTACATGGCCAAACATCATTGTAGCTGAAGTAGTTATGTTCAACCTATGCGCTACTCTCATAATTTCAAGCCATTCCCTTCCGGTACATTTGCCTTTAGAAATTAATCTTCTAACACGATCACTTAATATCTCCGCACCAGCGCCTGGCATACTATCCATTCCTGCATTTTTTAATTCAGCAAGAGCATGCTCATGAGAAATATCATCTATTTTGCATATATGTGCAACTTCAGGAGGACCAAGAGCGTGCAACTTAATCTGCGGGTAGAGACTCTTGAGTTTTCGAAATAAATCTGTATAAAAAGAGAGCCCTAGCTTTGGATGGTGACCTCCTTGTAAAAGTAATTGATCTCCGCCATACTTAATAGTCTCATCTATTTTTGTTTTGTATGTTTCAATATCGGTAATATATACATCCTCATGCTTGGGATGTCTAAAAAAGTTGCAGAATTTACAATTAGCATTACATGCGTTAGTTGTATTAACATTTCGATCAATTTGCCAAGTAACAAGGTCACCAGGCACTAGTTCTTGTCTAAGCTCATTTGCTACCCACATCAACTCAGCAGTTGGAACATTATTAAACAAAAAAATACCTTCTTCAGCTGAAAGAAATTCTTTTTTTAATGCCTTGCTAAGTAATGTTTTGCTGTTCATAAAAAACCTTAATTTTACATCTTCAAAATTACATAATTATATGAACACTATTATTAAAAACAAAAACACAATTTCTGAAAAAGATAGTATCATTATATTATCAAATAAAAAGACTAAAATCTCAAATATAGAACTTAGTAAAGATGAAACAAAATATATTCTTGACCAGCAAAAAAATAAGCAGGAGATAATTACTTTAAATCAATACAGCAGAAAAGTTATAATAGTAAATCCAAAAGAGATAACAAATCCTAATCTATATTTAGAAAATCTAAGATGTCTTGGAGATAAAGTCTTTAGTAGTATTGAATTCTTAAATGAAGTTATAATTGATAATCTTGAAAGAAAGCAAATAAACACCTATGCTTTTGCTGAAGGATTCGCTTTATCAAATTACTCATTTGATAATCACAAAACAAAACAAAATAAGAAAAGAAAAATCACTATAAACATTTTTAAAAATGACAATTCTTGTGATATAAATGAGATTAATAATCTTTGTAAATCTATAACCCTAACAAAAGATCTTGTAAACACGCCATTTTCTCATCTCAAGGCAACTGATCTAGCAAAATTAGCAAAAGAAGCTGGTAATAAATCTGGATTTACAACAACTATTTTTAATAAAAAGAAGATTCAATCCCTGAAAATGGGAGGGCTTTTAGCTGTAAATCAAGGAAGTATCGATGAACCAACATTTTCTATTTTAGAATGGAAACCAAAAAATGCTACAAATAAAAAACCAATAATATTAGTTGGCAAAGGCATTGTTTATGATACAGGAGGTCTTAGTCTAAAGCCTACTAAAGGAATGGATATTATGAAAGTAGATATGGCTGGAGCAGGTACGGTTATTGGTGCCATGAACGCAATTGCTAGCAATAAGTTAAATAAACATGTTATTGCCTTAGTTCCTGCAACTGACAACAGACCTTCTGGAAATGCTTATGCTCCTGGAGATGTAGTAACTATGTTTAATAAATCTACTGTAGAAGTACTAAATACCGATGCTGAAGGAAGAATGATTCTTGCTGATGCATTAAGTTATTCTGAAAAATACAATCCAGAATTAGTAATAGACCTTGCAACCTTAACCGGAGCAGCAGCAAGGGCTATTGGTCATTTTGGAATTGTTTCAATGCATAAAAATGCTCTCAGTCATCATAACAATCTAAAAGAAATTGGTCATTTAACGCACGAAAGGTTAGCTGAAATGCCATTTTGGGAAGATTATGATGATTTAATAAAATCAGACATTGCAGATATAAAAAATATTGGAGGAGATTTTGCTGGTGCTATTACAGCAGGAAAGTTTCTCTCAACATTTACCAACTATCCTTGGATTCATTTAGATATCGCAGGGCCAGCATATGTGACTTCTAAATATGGCTATAGAGGAAAAGGTGCTACCGCTATGGGGGTTAGGTTATTGTACAACTACATCAAGAAATTTTAATTAATGTCCTCAAATATTAGAATAGGGATATCAATTGGGGATATACACGGTATTGGTCTTGAAATTATTCTTAAAACATTTAATAAAAATGATTTATTAAAAAAATTCTCAACAGTTGTATTTGGTCCACACCAACAATGTTTTGAATACCTCACCGAAAAAAATATTGACAAATCGCTAATTAAAAAAATATTCTCCTTAGATGAGATTGAAGAAAATAAACTTAATTTATTAGAAAATAAAAATTATAATCACAAAGTTCACTTAGGTATTCCTTCAAAAGCATCTGCATTAATCTCATACGAATCTTTATTACATGCTACTTCAGAGCTTAAATCAAAAAAAATTAACGCCTTAGTTACTGCTCCAATTGATAAATATCAAATTAGAAAGTCTGTTTCAGATTTTATTGGTCATACTGAGTTTTTAGAACAAAATTTTGAAGGAGAATCTTTAATGATTATGACTAGTGATGTAATGAAAATAGCATTTGTTACTGGGCATATCCCATTAAATAAAGTTTCTCAAGAAGTATCTACAGAAAAAATTATTGAAAAAACAAAACAACTTAACTATTCTTTAAAAAAAGATTTTAGTATCCAAAGTCCTAAAATTGCTGTACTGGGACTAAACCCTCATGCTGGCGAAAATGGTATGCTTGGAATAGAAGATTCAACAATAATTGAGCCTGCAATCAAAAAACTAAACAAAGAATTTTTATTAGATATTGTGGGACCCTTTCCTGCCGATAGTTTTTTTACAAAAGATAATTTAAATAGATATGATGGTATTCTTGCTATGTATCATGATCAGGGGTTGATTCCTTTTAAAACACTTTCCTTTTCAAAAGGAGTGAATTTTACAGGAGGATTAAATATTATCCGGACATCACCAGTGCACGGTGTAGCGTATGATATAGTAAAAGAAAATACTGCAAATGAAGAATCATTTAAACAGGCAATAATTACTTCATATAAAATAATGCAAAGTAGATTTGGTATAAAAAAACTCTCTTCTAAAGAAAATTAGAAGGAATACCAATAAATTTATATATTTGCAGCCCCTTAAAATTTAAATTAATGAATTACTACGAAATTAAATTTAATGGTATAAAAGATGGAAGTCATAGTAATTCATTTGAGATTAAGGATAAGTTCTTTGATACATTCGAAAATTCTGAAATTAAACAGGCAGAAATTAATGCTAGTACAACATTAAATAAACAGGATAACAAAACCACTTTAGATATTATCTTAGTGGGTACTATTAATAACATCCCCTGTGATATTTGTACTGAAAAAATTGATATTCCAATATCTTCAAAAATGAACTATATTATAAAAGAAGGAGAAAAAAATAATATTTATAACGAAGATGTAATTATCGTAAATGCTTTTGAAAATACGATCTGTTTAAAAAATTATTTTTATGAAATGATATCTTTAGCATTTCCCGCAAAGCGTCAACATAAACTTAATGCAACGAATAATATTGAATGTAGTAAAGAAATGATTAATTTAATTGAAAAGTATTCACATAAGAATAATGAAATAATGGATCCTAGGTGGGAAGCATTAAATGACATTAAACTAAAATAGTAAAGAAATGGCACATCCTAAAAGAAAAATATCAAAGACTAGAAGAGATAAAAGACGTACTCATTATAAAGCAAGTAGTCAAACTATTAAAACTTGTCCTGAAACTGGAGAATCTCATTTATTCCACCGTGCTTATGAGCACGATGGAAAAATGTACTACAAAGGAAAACTAGTATCAAATACAGCTATTTAATCAATTAATTCTTAGCCAATAAAAAACAGCTCATACAAATGAGAATTGGTATAGATATAATGGGAGGAGACTACGCTCCTGAAAAAACAGTTAAAGGAGTATTACTCGCTAAGGAAGAGTTCAGAGACAAAACTGAATTAGTACTTTTCGGAGATAAAAAAAAGATAGAAAATCTTCTATCTATATACAACATAAATAAATATGTTTTTGAAATAGTTCACTGCAAAGAAACTATTTTAATGGGTGAAAATGCAATTAAAGGTTTTAGAAATAAGCCTAACTCGAGTATTGCTAAAGGTTTTGAAGCGCTTAAAAAAAACTATATTGATGGATTTGCAAGTGCAGGAAATACTGGAGCAATTTTTTTTGGAGGCTACTATTCTGTAAAGGCAATAGAGGGAGTTTTAAGACCTACCATTTGCTCGGTATTACCAAAAATTAATGGCGGAAAAACATTATTGTTAGACGTGGGGGCAAATGCAGATTGCAAAGCAGATGTACTTTATCAATTTGGATTACTCGGATCCTTATATGCTAAATACATTTTCAATATTAATAATCCAAACGTCAGTTTATTAAATCTTGGAGAAGAGAAATCCAAGGGGAATTTATTAACCCAGGCAGCATATAATTTAATGGCTGGAACAACAGATTATAATTTCATTGGTAATATTGAAAGCAGAGATATCTTTGATTCTGATACAGATGTTATTGTGTGTGATGGGTTTACTGGTAATATTGTTCTTAAACAAGCAGAAGCTATTTATGAATTAGTTAAAAAAAGAAATATTAAAGATGAATATTTTGATAAATTTAATTACGAAAGATATGGTGGAACACCAATTATTGGTCTAAATAAAGCTGTTGTTGTAGGGCATGGAATATCAAATCAATTAGCAATAAAAAATATGGTATTTTTAACAAAAAATATTGCTGAAGCAAGGCTTTCAGAAAAAATAAAAAAACATATTAATTAAATGAAAAAAATTAATGCTGCAATAACTGGTATAAAAGGATACGTTCCTGACTATGTCTTAGATAATAAAGAACTTGAGAAACTAGTTGACACTAATGATGAATGGATCGTATCAAGAACAGGAATAAAAGAAAGAAGAATTTTAAAAGGGGAAAACAAAGGGTCTTCAGATCTAGGAACAGCAGCTGTTAATGGCTTACTTAAAAAAACAAATACACTACCAGAAGAAATTGATCTATTAATATGTGCGACTGCTACACCTGATATGTTATTTCCATCAACAGCCTGCTTAATTGCTAATAAAATTGGTGCTGGAAACATATGTGCATTTGATATTATGGCAGCATGCTCTGGATTTTTATATGCTTTATCAACCGCTTCAAAATTTATTGAAACAGGAACTTATAAGAAAGTAATTGTAGTTGGCTGTGATAAAATGTCTTCTATAGTTGATTACACAGACAGAACAACATGCGTTTTATTTGGTGATGGGGCAGGTGCAATTCTCTTAGAACCTAATTTTGAAGGCCTAGGTGTTCAGGATACAATTTTACGAAGTGATGGTGGTGGAGGTGAATTTTTACGACAAAAAGCTGGTGGATCACTACATCCTGCATCACATAAAACTATTGATGCTAGAGAACATTTTGTTTATCAAGATGGGCAGCCAGTTTTCAAGGCAGCGGTAAAAAGCATGGCTGATGTTTCTGAGGAAATTATGAAAAGAAATGATTTAACAGCTGATGATGTTGCGTGGCTCGTCCCACATCAAGCTAATAAAAGAATTATTGATGCAACATCAAGAAGAATGGGAGTTGGCGAAGAAAAGGTCATGTTAAATATTGAAAAATATGGAAATACCACAACAGGAACAATACCATTATGTCTTTGGGATTGGGAATCACAACTAAAAAAAGGAGACAACCTTGTTTTAGCTGCATTTGGTGGTGGTTTTACATGGGGATCAATTTATCTAAAATGGGCCTACGATTCAAAGAAATAATTACATTTGTACTATCAAACAAAATAAATCATGGATTTAAAAGATATTCAAGAGCTAATTAAGTTTGTAGCTAAATCAGGCGCTACCGAAGTAGAATTAGAGATAGATAATGTTAAAATCTCAATTAAATCTCCTCCTAAAAAAAGAAGAGGTTCAATGGATGAAGTCCCTTTAATCTTTAATCAAGAACAATCACAAATAGCTCCAACTGCAGTAATTCCTGCACAAAATACACAACAGAATATTACTCCTCTTGAAACACCTTTAAGTGCGATTACTACTGATACTACAAAAGAAAATACGGACCATCTTGTAACAATTAAATCTTCTATGATTGGCACATTTTACCGGAGTGCTTCTCCAGAAAAGCCATCATTTGTTAATGTTGGTGATGAAATTGATGATGGGGATACAATTTGTATTATAGAAGCAATGAAGCTTTTTAATGAAATTGAAAGTGAAATTTCTGGAAAAATTGTTAAAGTTCTTGTAGACGACGCAACACCTGTTGAATTTGACCAACCATTATTTTTAGTTGATCCTTCATAAAATTTTCTAAAAACTTAAAATATGTTTAAAAAGATTTTAATTGCCAATAGGGGAGAAATTGCATTACGTGTTATCAGAACATGTAAGGAAATGAATATAAAAACTGTTGCTGTTTATTCTAAGGCGGACAAAGAAAGTTTACATGTTAGATTTGCAGATGAAGCAGTGTGTATAGGGCCAGCAGCTAGCAGCGATTCATATCTTAATATTCCCAACATTATTGCAGCTGCAGAAATAACAAATTCTGATGCCATACATCCTGGATATGGTTTTTTAGCAGAAAATGCTAATTTCTCAAAAATCTGCGCTGAAAATGATATAAAATTTATTGGTGCTTCTCCAGAAATGATAAATGGAATGGGTGATAAAGCTGCTGCAAAAACAACTATGAAAAAAGCAGGTGTTCCAACTATTCCAGGATCAAAAGGAATTATTGATACGTATGAAGAGTGCGAAAAAATTGCTAAAGAAGTAGGCTATCCTGTTATGCTTAAGGCAACTGCAGGTGGCGGTGGAAAAGGCATGAGACTTGTGTGGAAGCAAGAAGAATTAAAAAATTCTTGGGATAGTGCAAGAACAGAATCAAAGGCAGCATTTGGAAATGATGCCATGTATATGGAGAAGTTTATTGAAGATCCTAGACATATTGAAATACAAATTATTGGTGATAAAACGGGAAAAGCATGTCATTTATCAGAAAGAGACTGCTCTATTCAAAGAAGACATCAAAAATTAGCTGAAGAGACCCCCTCTCCGTTTATGACAGATAAATTACGAGTGGAAATGGGAACTGCAGCTATCAAGGCAGCGGAAGCAGTAAAATATGAAGGGGTTGGAACTGTTGAATTCCTAGTTGATAAATACAGGAAGTTTTTTTTCATGGAAATGAATACAAGAATTCAAGTAGAACACCCTGTTACTGAAGAAGTTGTAGATTTTGATTTAATCAAAGAACAAATTAAGGTCGCTTCTGGAATTAAAATAAGCGGTAAAAATTACATACCTCAACTTCACGCTATTGAATGTAGAATAAATGCAGAAGATCCTGCAAATGATTTTAGACCATCACCTGGTATGATTACAAATTTTCATGCTCCAGGAGGTCATGGAATTAGAATAGATACTCATGTTTATGCAAATTATATGATTCCTCCATTTTATGATTCAATGATTGCTAAACTTATTACTGTAGCTCAAACTAGAGAAGAGGCAATACTAAAAATGATAAGAGCTTTAGATGAATTTGTCATTGAAGGAGTTAAAACAACAATTCCTTTTCACCAAAAACTTATGAAAGATGAAAATTTCCGAAAGGGAAAATACACTACTAAGTTTATGGATGATTTTAGCATGTAAACAAATACTTTGGAGAAAGTGATAGAATGTTGCGCTAACTCAATTACTTCAGCCCTTATTGGTATTAAAGCTGGAGCAAATAGGATTGAATTATGCGCAGATCTTAAAAATGGGGGTATTACTCCTAAATATTCTGACATCGAAAAATTAAGGAATTTAACAAACATTAATTTGCATGTTTTAATTTTACCTATTGCTAATAAATTCATTTACTCAAAAGAAGATTTAAAAAAAATTATAAAGGATATCGAGTTCTGTAAAAAAATTGGTGTTGAGGGAGTTGTAATTGGAGCAATAAATGAAGATAGATCAATAGATATTACTAAAACAAAAAAAATGGTAGATGTTGCTCGACCGATGAAAGTTACATTTCATAGAGCCTTTGACACATGTCTTGATTTGGAAAATAATCTAGAAGATATTATTAAGACTGGTTGTGATTACTTACTTACATCTGGGCAATATTCTGATGTTAATAAAGGTTTAAAAAATATTGCGCAATTAATTAAAATATCAAAAAAAAGAATAACAATATTAGCTGGTGGGGGGGTTAATCATAAGAATATTCATGAATTATACGAAGCAGGTGTTAGGCAATTTCATTTATCTGGAACTAAAACTGATAAATTTGGTAAAAGTGAAACTCACTTTCATCTCATCAAACAAGCAGTAAATTCATTTAACGAAATAAAAAAAAGTAATTAAAACACAAAATTTATTAAATTAGTGACATTCAATTAAACACTTATGTCGAATCGAAGAAATTTTATTAAAAAGACTTCTATTGGAGTTGCTGGAACTTTTTTAAGCTCAAAAGCATCTTCTTCAAATTTTAGCAAAAAAAACCAAAATTCAATGACTGGACTTCCAATTATAATCTCTACGTGGAAACATGGCTATGCAGCAAATGAGAAGGCATATGAATTAATTAAAAATGGGAAGAGAGCTATTGATGCTGTTGAGCAAGGAGTTAAAGTCACAGAGGCTGATCCAGATTGCACTAGCGTTGGCTATGGAGGCTGGCCAGATAGAGATGGAAATGTAACTCTTGACGCCTGCATAATGGATCACACAGGAAATTGTGGTTCTGTTAGTTTTTTGAAAAATATAAAACATCCAATTTCTGTTGCAAGGAAAGTAATGGATAATACTCCTCATGTCATGCTTTCTGGACAAGGTGCTTTTGAATTTGCAATAAAGAATGGATTTCACAAAGAAGATTTGCTTACAGAAAAAGCGAAAAAAAGATGGAAAGAATGGTTAAGAGATTCGAAATACAAACCAATAATTAATGTAGAAAACCACGATACAATAGGATTGTTAGCAATTGATAAAAAAGGAGATATCTCAGGTGCTTGTACCACATCTGGGCTTGCTTGGAAAATGCATGGACGAGTAGGTGATTCCCCAATTATTGGAGCAGGAATGTTTGTGGACAATGAAATTGGAGGGTGTTGTGCTACTGGAGTTGGGGAAGCTGTCATGAAAACACTTGGCTCTTTTTTAATTGTAGAACTAATGAGACAAGGGGCAACACCACAAGAGGCTTGTGAGGAAGGCGTATCAAGAATTATAAAGAATCAGAACTATAAAGACATGCAAATTGGATATTTAGCGATAAATAAAGAAGGTGAGCATGGGGCATTTGCTGTTCATAAAGGATTCGATTATGCACTACATCAAAACGGAACAAATAAAATGATAGATGCTCAAGCATTTGTTAAATGATTAGATATCTATTTTTTTTATTGCTTTTGCTTTCATGTCAAGATAAACAGATAGTGGTATCCAATCCAACAATTATCCCCCAACCTGTAAAGATGATTTTAAATGAGGGTTTTTACAATTGGAGTTCAAATACTCAAATAATTAGTGATAGCTTATTTGTAAGAGAAAAAAAATATTTTCAAAAAATATTTTCAATTCAAGATGTAAAAGAAAAAAATACTGTCTACTTCAAAAAAAACAATCTGCTTTTAAAAGAAGAATACTTTTTAAAAATTTTAGAAAATCAAATTATCATTGAAGCATCTTCGCCTAATGGTATTATGCATGGAATCCAAAGTTTGAGGCAAATTGTACCAATATATGAGAATATTTCTTCAAAAAAAATCAGTATCAATTGCCTAGAAATTCACGACTTCCCTAGATTTAAATGGAGAGGATTATTGTTAGACTGCTGCCGTCATTTCATGCAAAAAGATTTTGTAAAAAGGTATATTGACCTTTTAGCTTTTCATAAAATGAATATTCTACATTGGCATTTAACAGAAGATCAAGGTTGGAGAATTGAAATTGAAAAATATCCGAAGCTTACAGAAATTGGAGCGTGGAGAGAAAATAAAGATGGAGAAAAATATGGTGGTTTTTATACAAAAAAAGACATAAAAGAAATAGTATTATATGCTGAAAATCGTGGAATTGAAATCATACCTGAGATTGAACTTCCGGGCCATAGTATTGCTGCTATAGCATCATACCCATACTTATCGTGCACAGGAGATTCTATTAAAGTAGAAGCTGATTGGGGTGTTTTTAAGGATATCTATTGTGCGGGGAATGATAGTGTATTCACTTTTCTTGAAGATGTTTTAGAAGAAGTCATTGAACTTTTTCCTTCAAAATATATTCATATTGGTGGTGACGAAGCTCCAAAATATCACTGGGAAAATTGTTCTAAGTGTCAGAAAAGAATAATTAACAACAATCTTAAAGATGAGCATGAGCTACAATCTTACTTCATAAAAAGAATAGGTGATTTTTTAAAAACTAAAAATAAAAGATTGATTGGTTGGGATGAAATAATTGAAGGTGGTATTCCAGAAAATGCCATTATTCAATCTTGGAGAGGAATGGAGGGTGGAATTATTGCTGCAAAAAATCAAAACCAAGCAATAATGTCACCAACCTCACATTGCTATTTTGATTATGAGCTAGACGCTATTGATCTTGAAAAAGTATATTCATTTGAACCAATACCACAGCAGCTTACTCAATCTGAGAGTAAATTTATAATCGGTGGAGAATGCAATATGTGGAGTGAGAGAGCGCCTCAAGAATTAATTGACTCCAAAGTATTTCCAAGAATTTTAGCAATGAGTGAAGTTCTTTGGTCTGAAAAAGAAAAAGACTACACAGGGTTTTCAAATCGCGTAGAAAAACATTATCCTAAACTTGATAGACTTGGCGTTAATTATGGTTATGAAAAGACCCCTATAAAATTTAACTCTACATTTAAAGAAAATGAATTTATTGTTAGTGTTGAAAAAGGAAACTCAAAAATGAATCTAGAATATAATTTAAATAATCAAGGATGGAAAGATTATTTAGTGCCTTTAAAATTCAAAAAAAATACAAATCTAATAGTTAAAGAGAAAAATTCAAAAAGAAAAGTAGTGGCCACTAAAAACTTAGAATTTAATTTCCATAAAGGACTTGATAAAAAAACTATTTATAAAACAAATTATAACCCAAGCTATCAAGCTGATAAAGAAAAAACACTAGTAAATGGAATAGCAGGAAGTAAGCATAACTTTAGAGATGGACAATGGCAAGGATTTTATGGAACAAATATTGATGTCATCATTGATTTAGGAGAAAAAACCAAATTTAGTGAATTAAGCTCATCTTATTTTCAGTATCATCTTTCTTGGATTTTACTTCCTAAGTCTATTGAGTATCTTGTTTCTGATAATGGAGAAACATTCTCCAGAATATTTTATAAAGATCAGATTTGTAATCCAATGCAAGAAGGGAAATTTAAAGAACAATTTAGTTATCATGGTGAACAATCCGCAAGATATGTAAGACTTAAGGCAAAAAATTATGGAACTTTACCAAAACGACATCCAGCTGCAGGATCAAACAGCTGGGTATTTATTGATGAATTTATAATACAATGAAAAAAACTTATTTAATACTTCTATCTATTCTTCTTATTTCATGTCAAGAAAACAAAGAAAATTTAGTAAAATATGTTAATCCTTTTATTGGAACTGGTGGTCATGGCCACACTTACCCAGGAGTTTCAGCTCCTTTTGGAATGGTTCAACTTAGTCCTGACACAAGGCTAGAAGGGTGGGACGGTTGTGGGGGTTATCATTTCTCAGACTCTATTATTTACGGATTTTCACACACACATCTAAGCGGAACAGGAATCTCTGACTATGCAGATGTTTTGTTAATGCCTACAACTGGAAAAATACAATTAACCAATGGAGTAGATGAAGCAAAAATTAATAATGCTCCAATTAATAATCTTGGTTATGCATCAAAATTCTCACATAAAAATGAAATAGCACAAGCTGGTTATTATCAAGTTCTACTAGATGATTATAGTATTAATGTTGAACTCACAAGCTCTATTCGAACAGGTGTGCATAGATATACCTATCCAAAAAACGAAGATGCAAATGTAATTCTAGACCTTAAACACAGAGATAAACTGCTTGATTATAAAATCAATATAATTGATAGTCAAACAATTACTGGATTTAGACATTCGACAGAGTGGGCGCGAGATCAAAGAATTTATTTTATACTTAAATTTTCTATTCCTTTTTTAAATCCAATAACATCAGATGCTGAACTCAATAGTGATTATGAAGGATTTAATAATGAAAAGAATGTACTTGCTCTTGCTTTTGGCAAAATTTCAGAACCCTTAGAAATTAAAGCTTCAATTTCTGCTGTTGACATTGACGGAGCTATTGGGAATCTTAGTGAAATTAGTGATTGGGATTTTGAAAAGGTAAAAACAGAAGCTCAAAACATTTGGGAAAATGAATTAAAAAAAATAGAGATCACAACAAATTCAAAATCTAAAAAAGAAATTTTTTATACAGCACTGTATCATTCTTCATTAAATCCTAATACCTATAATGATCTAAATGGAAATTATTTAGGTATGGATTTTAAAAAACATTCTACAGAAGATAAGCATTATACCATTTTCTCACTTTGGGATACTTTTCGTGCCACTCATCCTTTGTTTACAATGATTAATGTTGAAAAAACAAATGAATTTATTAGAACATTGTTACGACAATATCAAGATGGCGGAAGATTACCAATCTGGGAATTAGCAGCAAATTATACAGATTGTATGATTGGATATCACGCAATACCAGTTATAGTTGATGCGTATATTAAAGGAATAAGAGATTGGGATGCTAATTTAGCTCTTGAAGCTATGATAAATTCCGCTCAAAATGACAAATTTGGATTAGTAGCATACAAGAAAAATGGATTTATTAAAGCAAGTGATGAACCGGAATCAGTTTCAAAAAATCTTGAGTATGCATATGATGATTGGTGTATTGCTATCATGGCAGATTCTCTCGGTCAAGATTCGATTGCAGAAATTTTCTATAAAAGAGCTCAATATTATAAAAATTTATATGATCCAAAATCAGGTTTCTTTAGAGGTAAAAATGCATTCTCTTGGTTTGGACCTTTTAAGCCTGAGGAAGTAAATTTCAACTACACTGAGGCTAATGCCTGGCAATACTCTTTATTCACACCTCAGGATATTTCAGGACATATCGATTTGAAAGGAGGCAAAGAAAATTATGAAAAACATCTCGACAGTATGTTTCTTTCTAAAATTAAAACAACTGGAAGGCACCAGCCAGATGTAACTGGCTTAATTGGACAATATGCACATGGAAATGAGCCAAGTCACCACATGGCCTATCTTTATAATTATATTGGTAAACCAGCTAAAACACAAAAGTATATAGCTAAAATTCTGAATGAACAGTATTCTGAACACCCAGATGGTTTGTCGGGGAATGAAGATTGTGGGCAAATGTCTTCATGGTATGTTTTAAGTAGTCTTGGCTTCTATCCAGTAACACCAGGACATGATTACTATACAATAGGAACTCCTCTTTTCAAAAGAGCAAAAATTAATTTAGAAAATAATAATAGTTTTATAATAAAAGCAAAAAATGTTTCTGATAAAAACATCTACATTCAAGCGGCTAAATTAAATGGGCAGGAGTACAACAAAAGTTTTTTACATCACTCTACAATTTTAAATGGAGGTGAGCTTGATTTTATTATGGGAAATAAGCCTAGCAAGTGGGGAGGAGATGATATACCTGTTTCTGAAATAACAAAACATCAAATTGTAGCAGTACCTTTTTTCTCTGCGTCAAGTCAAACATTTGTTGAAAGACATACCGTTGTACTTGGGACTGTGGATGGATCGGATATATTTTATTCTTTAAATAATAGTGAATATAAAAAATATGATAAACCAATAATTATAAATGAACAAAGTATAATTTCTAGCTATGCCCAAAAAAACAAAATTAAAAGTAAGACTGTTACTAGTGAATACTTCCCTAGAGACGATAGTAAGAAAATTAAAATCCTAAGCACATATGCCAATCAATATGCAGCAGCAGGAGATAAAACATTAATTGATCAGCTAAGAGGTGGAAATAATTACAGGACAGGAAACTGGCAAGGATACCGAGAAGATTTAAATGTTATAGTTGATATTAGTAAAGTGAAAAAAATTAATTCAATATCTTTGGGCTGTCATCAAGATGTTAGGTCGTGGATCTTTTATCCAAAACAAGTAGATTACTGGAGCTCGCTTGATGGTGAAAACTATACATATCAAGGAAAAGTATTAGCAAACTTTCCTAACAATATTGAAGGAAGTTTACAAAAGGACTTTAAATTGAATGTTAAAAATTTAAAAGCTAGGTATATAAAAATTAAAGCAGAAAATTATGGAATTTGCCCAGATTGGCATTTAGGTGCTGGAGGCAAAACTTGGATTTTTGTTGATGAAATAACTATAAAATAAAATTAAAATGAGTGAAAATAAAAATTATAAACAGGCATTATTAACCTTAGTAACAGTATTTTTCTTTTGGGGATTTATTGCGGCAAGTAACGGAGTATTTATTCCATTTTGCAAAACATATTTTAGTTTAGATCAATTTCAAAGTCAGTTAATTGATTTCGCATTTTATGGAGCATATTATATTGGCGCCTTATTTTTATTTATTTCCTCAAGTCTCAGAAATACTGATATTATGAATTCATGGGGATTTAAAAGTAGTATTGTAAAAGGCCTTATACTTTCAGCCTTAGGTGCAGGTGCTATGGTAATGGCAGTAAATGGAGCTTCTCATGGAGATTCAACTACCTTTAATTATATTTTAGGTGCCCTTTTTATAGTTGGACTAGGGTTTTCATTACAGCAAACGGCTGCAAATCCTTTTGCAATCTCATTAGGTGATCCTGATAAAGGATCTCATAGACTTAATCTTGCTGGTGGAGTTAATTCTTTTGGAACTGCAATCGGTCCTATTGTTGTTTCCTTAGCATTGTTTGGTACAGCAGCTAGTGCAAATATTGATTTAGTTTCTGAAATTGCAAATGACAATATTTCCCTTACTGTTGTGCAGTATTTATATATTGCTGTTGGAGTTTTATTTTTAGCAGCTGCAGCATTATTTCATTTTTCAAAAAAATTACCTGAAGGAAAAGAAGATGCAAGTTTTTTAGGTGCATCAAAAGCCATGACATCATTAATAACAATAACTATTCTTTTAATAATAATATTTTACTTTGTTTTTAACCAATATGTTGGTTTAGGTGAAGGAGAGTCTCTAAGCGAAGAATCCGATTCTTTAATACTAAATTTGTCTCTATTAAGTCTTGCGGTTGTAGTAGGAGGGTTATTTTTATCTAATTTTTTAGCCAAAAAAGATGCAGATGGTTGGGGAGCAATGCAATACCCGCAACTTGTTTTAGGAATGTTAGCAATCTTTACTTATGTAGGCGTTGAGGTTTCTATTCAGAGTAATTTAGGGGAACTTTTAAAAACAGAAGCATTTGGTGCGCTAAATGACACTCAAATTGCCCCTTATATTTCAATGTACTGGGGAGGGTTAATGATTGGAAGATGGACTGGAGCAATTGCAATTTTCAATCCGTCAAATACTTTAAAAAAGTGGCTGTATATAATTGTACCATATGTTGCTTTTGGAGTAGTCTTATCAGTAAATGCAATTTCAGGTTTTGAAGTAAAACATCTTTTTGCTTTTGGTATTTGTGTAGCTATTCAAATTGCCGGTTTTTTCATTGGGAAAGACAAGCCTGCATTAACCTTAAAAACTTTTGGGCTCTTTGGTGTAATTGCAATGATACTTGGCCTATATACAAGTGGAACGGTTGCAATTTTTGCTTTTCTAAGTGGAGGATTATTTTGTTCTATTATGTGGCCTTCTATTTTTGCGCTTAGCATTAAGGGGCTAGGTAAATTCACATCTCAAGGCTCGGCATTTTTAGTTATGATGATACTTGGAGGAGCAATTATACCTCCTATTCAAGGAAAATTAGCAGATATTATTGGAATACATAGTTCTTATTGGGTAACTGTTATATGCTTCCTTTACTTAATGTACTTTGCTAAAAAAGTAGAGGGTATTTTTAAAACAACATAAAATTTATTTTACAAATACTGTTTTCACAATATTCCCAGAATCAGTAAATATTTTTAGAAAATATATTTTATTACCTTCTAAATAAAAGTTTTTTTCGTTTGTATTCTTGATTAACTTACCGTCTTCTTGATACACATTGATACTATATATATCTAGTTTAGACTGTATATTAATTTCTCCCATCGAAGGGTTTGGATAAACATTAACATCAATTTTAATAAAATCATGTATTGTTGATGTTGAACCAAGTTCGTTAAACCTTTTAGTAAACTCTTGAAGGTATATATTAGCAGTAGCATGATCATGAATGATTAGCGTGTTTTCATCAGAATTATTTTCGGCATTATTACTCCAGTTGTGGGAACCAGTTAAAAGCATTGGGTCTGAGGCAGTAATATCAGCATCAGCTATAGCATATTTATGATGAATTGATTTAGGAATTCCAGAGTGAGATTTGACACTTACGCCGGCATTATCAAGATTAGAAAATTCACTATACTGAGAATTTGTAGATTCTATAATACCTCTAACATTAGTGCCAAAATTATTATGAATGTCAATTATAGCGTCTCCAACATCATCTCTTGTAAATTCAAGCAATGCAAACTCTAATGTATAATCAACAGAATTGATAAATTCTAAAATATGACTAGTAGTCTGATCAGAGGGTGAAAAATACAATTCCATATGTTTTCCATTAACATTAAAATCATGTGGAGTATTATCTTCTTTATTTGAACCAAAAACTCCAGACCACATTTCTTCAAATTCTAATGTATAAGCACGAGCTAAAGCCTGATCTTGAACAAAAATCAAATTATTATAATCATTAAATAAATTACTTGGGTTAGTCCAATTTGTGGATCCTGTCATTATCCAAGAATTATTCACTGAATTTGCATCTATAACTAAAAACTTATTATGCATAATTCCAGCTGCTGGAATTGGAGTCCTGTATGTAATTGGAATATTTGGGTCTAAGCTATTAAGCATTGAGTTAACCACATCATCATCAGCAATATATCTGACTTGTACTCCCCTATTATAGGCATCATTAATTGCAGATCCAATTAAAGCATCAGATGCATTATAAACACAAATATCTAAAGTGCTATCTGCTCTATCAATATATGCTTTAATCGTATCATTAAAATATGATGTTATATTCTGAGCATTAACTCCTGTTGAAACAGAATTATCAATGCTATGATTAAAATATGGCCTTATTATTCCTGATGAATTTGATGCGGTAGAATAAATTCCCATATTTGAAAAAGCCGTATCTAATCCTCTAACAGAAAAACACTGAGCATAGTAAAATGTAGCAGACTGTAATCCAGTTAAACTAATTGAGTGGTTCATCTGATTAATAGGATTACTAGCGACAGTTCCTAATGCAGGAGTGAGTCCGTAATTACATTCAGTGGTTGCTGAATCTGAAGTGCTCCAACTTAGATCAAAACTGTTGTTGGTAATATTTGTCTGAGTAATACCTGAAGTTAAGATAATATTACCAGATTGTATAATATCTGATGAATCTCTAGGAAGAATTTGATAACCATCATTTGCTGGAATGAAAAAAGTATATTGAGAAGAAATTCCAATTAAAGTTACTGGGCCAGAAGGAATTAAAGAATTCTCTAAAGGCTGACCAGATCGAATATAAATCTTTCCGGATTGAGAGTTAGATGTAAAATCATGTGTGCCAACAGTGAATAATGAACCCCCAGAATTAAAAATGACATTATCAATTTGAACTAATTCAGATTCCGTTGCTTCACCAATTTGATTTGGAGTTACATTCTGAGGTGTTGGTAAAGTATTTCCATTTGAATGAATAAAAGCTGCAGAGGTTGGGTTAAGTTCTAATAATCCATTATAGTCAACCAAAGTTCCAGAAACAGTTATACTATCTCCACGAACACAACTGCTTAATAAAACATTTGTTGTTAAATCATATAAAGCCAAGCCGGCAGTAGCATCTTCAATATATCTAATTGAGCCTAATTCGTCTCCGTTAGTTATAACACCAGTTACCGTTACATTCGCCCCAACTCCTTGTGATCTTGCAGTTAATATATCTTGAGTATAGGTTAATTGAGACAATAACATTAAAGTGAAAATTAGTTGTATTTTTTTCATAGTTGTAAGTTAAAAGTTTATAGTTGCAGATAAATTAAAGCGTCTTCCTAAGCCATAGAAAACACCTGCAGATTTAGCATCAAAATCTTGATAGTTAGCATTATACGGGTCATTATTTTGTGCATCAGAAATATACATTTCATCTAAAATATTTAAAATACTAAATCGTAAATTAAGTTTATTCTTATCTGTAAGTTTAATTTTATAACCACAATGTAAATCAAACAAAGTATAAGATGGTATTTTCCAAGACTCACGTTGTGCGTTTTCTCCATTTAAAGATAAAGGGTCAAAATCAGAATAATAATTATCAAATAAAGTTCCTCTAAGTTTAATATAAGAGTTAAATGTTGGTTCATATCTCATACTAAGACCATATTGAGTTTGAGCAGCATCACCAACATGAACTCCGACTGCATCAAATGTGGCTATAATTTCATTGTTAAAGTCGTCTAAAATTGGATTATTATTATCATCTAAAAATCTAACAGTATCTGCAGAATTCCATTTCCAATCTCCAAGAGATAATAAACCTTCGACACTCAAGTTATGCTGGATCTTATATATAAAATCTAGCTCTATTCCCTTATGAAGTGCATCCATACCATTTACATTGGCTCTGTATGTTACATCATCAATCATAACGCTTACACCACCATTCGATGGTTTATTTTGCCATGATGTGTAGTACGTATTTACATTAGCTGAAAAGATTGAGGATCTAAAAGAATAACCAGCCTCAGCGGCAACTACTTTCTCATTGTTAATGTCTCTATAAAGTTGATTACTGTAGTCATAAACATTATTAAATCTTGGAGATTTGGAAATATATCCAAGATTGATAAAAACATTATGAAAATCATCAATATTATAATTCATACCAGATTTCAAAGTAAATCCAGGAATCCATTTCCACGATGTCTCTGCTAATCTTGCTTCATTGGAGTTCATAGTATAAAATTGACCATTATAAAAAATAGTATCTTCAATCATTGATTTTTCGGCACCAATTATATTACCCGATTCATCAAATTGATATGTTGTACTTACAGATGTCCCCAAAGCCTCAGAAAATATAGTATCTGCTAAAACTAGATCCTTCTTTTTAAAATGATCAATTCTTTTGTATGCAGAATTAGCCGCAGACAAATTAACAAAAGCACTTATTTTTCCATCACTATATTCAATTTGAGAAAATCCACCAATCCACTTAACTATACCGTCATTGTGATATCCCACCTTATCACCTCCTCTTTTCACCTGAGAAGTTTGAAGACCGTTAGCATCATCAATTGCATAGTCACCTCCTAATAAATCATATACCTCTCTGTAATGTTCCCCCTTATAATACCTTATATCAATACCTCCTGATAAATTAATTCTCTCAGTACTTTTAAAATTAACTGTAGATAATAAGCCATACCAAAAATGATTATTAACTGAGCTCCTAAGATATGTTTCTGATTTGTTTTCGTTAGAGTAAAATGGATCAATGTTAGTCACATTAAGGTCATAAGCTTCCTGCAAATTATATCTTCCTAATTCATCATAATTACTGGAGTTACCACTTAGACCAGTTCCTCCTCCGTTTCCTATTGATAAATAAGCAATATTAGAAACATGTAATCTTTTGTTAATTGTCCAGAAATCTCGTAGTGAAAACTGTGGTTTATGATAATAATTTTGTTTGGTGTTTAATGTTTCGTTAGAGTGTAAAGTATCTCCATTAGAATTTAGTGTCCATCTATCTAAAAAGCCCCAATGTTTATTATATTGAATTCCTTTATTTACAATTCGATTAGAAAAACTAGATGTATCCCCAAGTGATCTCGCAAAGCTTGTATCGTATGTTGCTATATCACTTTTATATGAACGCTGCCCATGCTTTTGAGGAGCACCCATAAGTGAAAAACTTAATATGTGTTTACCTAATTCTTTTTGAATTTTTGTATAGTAAAAAAAACCTTGGGTTGAAGTTTCCTCAACAAAACCATTACCCTGTTTGTATGAGCCTGCCAAAGTTAGGCCCCATCCATTTTTTAATTTACCAGTATTATACCCAAGTGATGTTCGTAATTTACCAAAAGAACCTAGCTCTTGTTTTATGGTTCCACCCGATTTATTTCCTGTACCCTTTGTAAGTATATTCATAGTTCCTCCAACAGAGGGGATTGCAATTTTTGATGCCCCTAATCCTCTTTGAACCTGAATATTAGAAGTTACTGCATCTAAACCAAACCAATTACTCCAGTATACCCAGCCATTCTCCATGTCATTTACCGGAATTCCATCAATCATCACAGCAACATTCCTTTGATTGAATCCTCTTATTGTAATTCTAGCATCTCCATCTCCACCACCTGATTGAGTAGCATAAACTCCTGGCGTAGAATTTAAAATCATCGGAATATCTTGAGAGGCTAATTCCTCAGAAATTTTCTTTATTGGAATGCTTGAAAAAGCAACTGGAGTTTCTCTTTCCTTTGCCAAATCAACTAAGACTTGAACCTCATTTAGCAATAGAGTTTTTAATTTAAAATTATGTACAGCAGATGTTTTTCCTACAGATATTGTTTTGGAAAGTGGTTTATAGCCAACATAGGAAATCGTTAAATTACGCTCTCCTTGGTTAATCAAAAAAGAGTAGTTCCCTTCTAAGTCGGAAACAACTCCTTTACCTTTTCCATAAATTATTGTAGCGCCTATTAAGGGTTCGCCAGAAATTGCATCGCTAACCATACCACGAATAGTAGTTTGAGAATGGATGCTTTGCTGACTAAAAACAAAACATGAAAAAATTAATAGAATTCGAGTAATCAAAAACAAATATTTATGAAACTAGCGGATAATAATTTTGTGCTCAACAAAAGAGCCTGTATCAAGCCAAGCTTTTAAAATATAACTTCCAGAACTTAAGGTATTTGTTGGAAATACTAATCTGTTGGCATTTATTTTGTTCACAAGAAATGATTTACCACTAATATCATATACTACTACTCTATCTATCTTGTTATAAGTGTTAATTACTATATTATCTCCAATATTTGCTGGATTAGGATATACTACAAAACTTTCATTTTCACCTTGTGAAATATTTGTTGAAGAAATACAATCACAGTTATGTGATCCAAGACCAGAGTAAGTGCCATCTGGAAGAGAATCCCATTCTAAAGTTGGATTAAAAACAATTGGGTTCATAGTAACTCCCTTTTTTACAGAAGATTTTCTAACTAATGTCTGTCTTTTTGTCCACCATGTACCACCGTTTGCATCTGTATATCCTGCTGTAGCATCATCTGTCCATGCAGATCCAGGATCCTCTCCAACCTTCCCAATTATATCAATTATTCCTCCATCTTTTTCAAGAGTAATTGCATCATCACCATTAAAATAAAATGGTGTTGGATAAACTCCACTACAATGTAAATTTGTTGCATTGTAAAAGACCGGATCAACAGGTACTGACCAATATGAAGTAACCCAAACTGAATCAAGTTGTCCATTTCCAATAGAAACAGCCTGTCCAGGAACAATAGTTCCAGATAAAGGCCAGGATTCAGGTCCAGAACTTGATCCGTTAGAATAACGGTTCACAGAGTATGCACTTAAATCAAAATTATTATTTGAAGGATTATATATTTCTACACCATTATTGTTGGCGGGTCCCTCAACATATTCAGAAAAAAAAAGTTCTGTACAATCTTGAGCAAATAATGGCAATGCAAGGAAAGTAGTAAATATTAGTTGTAAAATTCTTTTCATATTTATTTTTTTATAACGGCTAATTTACAAAAAGATATAGATGTAAAATCAACATTATATTATAAAATAAACAAGTGTTAATTATATAGAATTAATATTAATAAGTTTAGTATTATATTTGATTAAAAATTTACAAATGAGAATTAAAAGCTTAGAAGAATACCACTTAGAGAAAGAAAATTTTGAGGAAAAACCAGAGAATTTTTGGGAAGAAAAAGCAAAAAAATTTGTTTGGTATAGAAAATGGGATGAAGTTTTAAATTGGGATTTTAAATCTGCAAATGTAGAATGGTTTAAAGGAGGGAAATTAAATATAACAGAAAATTGTCTTGATAGACACCTTAAAAATAATGGTGATAGAATAGCAATAAAATGGATTGCAAATAATCCAAATGAAAAAAATATAGAATTAAGCTACAAGGAACTTCATTTACAAGTATGTAAATTTTCTAATGTATTAAAGAGTAAAGGAATTAATAAGGGAGATAGGATCTGCTTATATATGCCTATGGTCCCAGAGCTTGCTATTGCAGTTCTGGCATGTGCAAGAATAGGGGCTATTCACTCTGTAGTTTTTGCAGGATTTTCTGCAAAATCATTATCAGATAGAATAAATGATGCAACATGTAAAGCACTAATTACATCTGACGGAGGATTTCGAGGCGATAAGATTACACCACTAAAATCAATTGCTGATGAAGCCTTGAGAAGCACTCCATCTATTGAATTTTGTATTGTACTTGAACGTACAAAATCAACTATTGATATGAAGGATAATAGAGATTTTTGGTGGCAGGATGAGATGAAAAATGTAAATATTAATTGTACACCAGAAGAAATGAACTCAGAAGACAAGCTTTTTATTTTATATACTTCTGGCTCTACAGGGAAACCTAAAGGAATAGTACATACAACGGCTGGATATATGATCTATACTCAATATTCATTTGAAAACGTATTTCAATACCAAGAAAATGATCTTTACTGGTGTACCGCTGATATAGGATGGATAACCGGCCACTCCTACATAATCTATGGGCCATTATTAGCTGGTGCAACAACTGTAATGTTTGAGGGGGTTCCAACTTATCCTGATGCTGGTAGATTTTGGAAAATAGTTGAAGAAAATAAAATAAATATATTCTACACTGCCCCAACAGCAATTCGCGCACTTGAGGCAAAAGGAAATGAATATGTTCGTAAATATAACTTAAGCTCTTTAAAGGTTTTAGGAACGGTTGGGGAACCGATTAACGAAGATGCATGGAATTGGTATTACAATGAAATTGGAAATAAGAAATGTCCAATAGTTGACACTTGGTGGCAGACAGAAACAGGAGGTATAATGATATCTAACCTTGCAGGCATTAATAAAGAAAAGGCAACATTTGCAACATTACCGCTTCCCGGAATAAAAGCATGTATTGTAGATGACAAAGGTGCAGAGTTAGAACAAAATAATATTGAGGGTAAATTATGCGTGAAGTATCCTTGGCCATCAATGGCAAGAACAATTTATGGGGATCACCAAAGATATTTTAATACTTATTTTTCGGCTTTTCCTGGAAAATATTTTAGTGGAGACGGATGTTTTAAAAATGAAGAGGGGTTATTTAGAATAACTGGAAGAGTAGATGACGTGATAATAGTTTCTGGTCACAACCTTGGAACTGCAGAAATTGAAAGCGCTATAGATGAACACCAAAATGTCTGTGAAAGTGCGATTGTAGGATATCCTCATAATATTAAAGGAAATGGTCTATTTGCATTTATTATTTGTCATCAAAAACCCAAAAAAGACGATGAAATAAATCTTGAGATTAATAATTTAATTACAAAGCATGTCGGCCCAATTGCAAAAGTTGATAGTTTTTTATATGTTGATGGATTACCTAAAACACGATCTGGAAAAATAATGAGAAGGATTCTTAGAAAAATAGCTTCCGGAATAACAGAAGATTTAGGTGATACAAGCACACTGCTTGACCCTGCTGTTGTGGAGAAAATAATCACGGAGGTGAAAAACAATAAATAGTTAAGATTACTTAACTTTGTCTTCTAAACTGTAAATATGTCTAAGCTTATTATAATCCCAACATACAATGAAAAAGAGAATATTGAAAAAATTATTCTAAAAGTTTTTTCTCTTGATGTTGATTTTGACATATTAATTGTTGATGATGGATCACCTGACGGCACCGCTAATATTATAAAGAAAATACAAAAAACCTATCCTAAAAAATTACATATTGTTGAAAGAACTGGTAAACTTGGTCTAGGAACTGCATATATTTTTGGCTTTAAATGGGCTCTGAAAAATAATTACGATTATATTTTTGAAATGGATGCTGATTTTTCACATGATCCAGATGATTTAATACGTTTGTATAAAGCATGTCATGAAGAAAAAGGTGATGTTGCAATTGGATCAAGATACATTAAAGGGGTAAATATTGTTAATTGGCCAATGAGTAGGCTACTCATGTCTTTCTTTGCTTCAAAATATGTGAAAATTATTACTGGTATGCCTATTCATGATTCTACTGCAGGTTTTAAGTGCTACAAAAGATCAGTTTTAGAAAAAATAAATCTCGAAAAAATACAGTTTGTTGGGTATGCTTTTCAAATTGAAATGAAATTTACTGCTTGGAAGTATGGATTTAATGTGGTAGAAGTTCCAGTAATTTTCACAGATAGGCAAGAAGGAGCATCAAAAATGAGCGGTGGAATTTTCTTCGAAGCCTTTTTTGGGGTAATGCAAATGAAAATTAAAAGCTATTTCAAAAACTGGGATTAAGTGAAGTTACTAATTAAAAATGCAAAACTTGTAAACCAAGGTAAAAGTTTCTACTCAGACCTACTTGTTGAAGAAAAAATTATAAAAAAAATAGCTCCAAAAATTCATGAGAGTGCAGATAGAGTTATTGACGCAATGGGATTGCATCTTATTCCTGGAATTATTGATGATCAGGTGCATTTTAGAGAACCTGGGTTAATGCATAAAGCAGAAATATATACCGAAAGTAAGGCTGCTATTTCAGGAGGAATAACTTCTTTTATGGAGATGCCAAATACAAAACCTCAAACTTTGACGCAAGAACTTTTAGAGGAAAAATTTCAACTAGGAGACAAAAAATCAATTGCAAATTTCAGTTTCTTTATGGGGGCATCAAACAATAATTTATCCGAGGTATTAAAAACTAATCCAAAGCATGTTGGTGCAATTAAAATATTTATGGGCTCCTCTACAGGAGATATGTTAGTGGACAATAAAAAAGTTCTTGAAGAAATATTTAAGAAATCAGACTGTTTAATTGCTGTCCATTGTGAGGATGAGGAGACTATCCAAAAAAACCTTGATGAAGCAAAAAATAAATTTGGAGAGGATATTCCTATTGAAATGCATCCTAAAATAAGATCTGTTGATGCATGTTATAAATCTTCATCATTAGCAGTAGAACTTGCAAAAAAACATAATACAAGATTACATGTTTTTCATATTTCGACTGAAAAGGAATTACAACTATTTACAAATACAAAACCTCTCAGTGAAAAAAGAATTACTGCCGAAGTTTGTATCCATCATTTATACTTTAATTCAAATGATTATAAAACAAAAGGCACCCATATTAAATGGAATCCCGCTGTTAAAGAAAAGTCTGATCAAGATGCATTGTTAGCCGCGTTGTTAGATAACAGACTTGATGTTATCGCTACTGATCATGCGCCACATACAATAGAAGAAAAAAACAATAAATATCTACAAGCTCCTTCAGGAGGTCCGCTTGTTGAGAATGCATTAAAAGTCATGCTTAAATTTGTAAAAGAAAAAAAGATAACAATTGAAGAGGTAGTGGAGAAAATGTGTCATAATCCTGCTATATGCTTTCAAATTGAAAAGAGAGGTTTTATTAAAGAAAAATATTATGCGGACCTTGTTTTAGTTGATATTGAAAAAGAATATGAAGTAACTGAAGGCAAAATATTATCCAAATGTGGATGGTCACCTTTTGTTGGGGAAAAGTTAAATGGGCAAGTGGAGTACACGATTGTAAATGGACACATTGCTTATGAAAAAGGAGTCTTCGATGAAAGTAAAAAAGGGATGCGATTGATGTTTAATCGCTAACTATTAATCAGTAATCTTGCTAAAATAATGCAAAAAAAAAGCACCTAAAAGGTGCTTTTGATTTTCTTTAGAAAGAACTAGTGAGAATGATCATGACTCTCTTCAGCAACCTCTTCTTCAGCAACTGCCGAGTCTTGAGCTGCAACTGCAGCTGCTGGAGCAACTTCCTCAGTTGTTTCTACAGCAGCTTCTTCTGTATTTGCACCACCGCCACATGCAGTAAACACAAATAAGAAACCTGCTACTATTAAATACATTAATTTTTTCATATTACTAATTTTTAAGTTTGTTTAGAGTTACAAAGATAGTTAAAAGAGAGGCTTAAAAAGAAATAAGACTATAACAAATAAGCAAGTTATCAATAGTAACTTGTGTATTAAATATCTTTAAATTAATTTCGCTAAATGAAATATTATTTTGTTTTAATAATACTTTTCTTTTCCTGTTCAAATATGACTAATAATTCTGAGGAAAATATTCTTTCAGAAAAAAAATTTATTCAAATAATTAAAGATGTTCATTTAATAGAAGCTAAGTACGAAACAATAAAATTTAAAAAAAATAAAGAAGCTAAATCTATATTGCAAAATGATTATGATTCAGTTTTTAACTTCTACAGTATTACGTATGATGATTTCCAAAAAACTCTAAAGTATTATTCATTACAAAATGAAAAATTAGAGCTTATATATACTAAAGCATTAGAAGAAATCAAAAAAGAAAACTCCAAATTAAACTAAATCTTGTTTATAAAAACGACAACAATCCTTAACAGTCTTATCAAAAGAAATAAATTTATACTTTAATTTTTCTTTGATTTTTTCAGATGAATATGAAACATTTTTCATTGCACTATTGGCAGTTTCTTTTGTAAGAAGAGGGCGATTCCCAGTAAAAAAAGATCTAACTAGTTCAATCCTCCATGCCAATTCTTTTAAAAAAGGAGTCACTTTAATATATGCTCTTTCAACATTTAACTCATCAGCAATTAAATTAAATGCTTCTTTAAACTTAATATTTATCCCATTTAAAATAAATCTTTCATTTTTTATATTTGAAAATATCAGTGACTTGGCAATTTGAGCAACATCAATTACATCTACGTATCCAGAGCTGCCAGTTGAGTAAAATTTTAAACCATTAAATATTCTTTGAAAAATCTTAGAACTTCCTTTATCCCAATCACCTGGACCTAAAATTATAGAGGGATTTAAAATAACAACATCAATACCTTCATTACTTGCTCTCCAAACTTCTTGTTCGGCATAATATTTTGTGAACGCGTAATTACTAGTATCCTTGTGTGGCTCAAAGTGACAGTTTTCATCAACATTTTGAAAATTAATTTCTCTAGACAATGTAGCTACTGAACTAATATAGATACATCTTTTATAATTAAAATGAAGAGCCGTATTCATAACATTTGCTGTTCCTTCAATATTTATCTTTCTTAAAATTTCTAAATCTGATTTATTAAATGATACCAAAGCTGCTGCGTGAACTATAGTGTCGCAATCCTTCATGTGATTTTCAAGAGATATGATGTCATTAATATCTCCTTCACACCATTGCACTTCTTTAAATTTATGATCAAGATTGTGATATGAAAAAACCTTTCTACATACATCTAATCTACTCGAATTTCTTTTTAATGCTTTTACAGAAATATTATCTTGTACTAACATCATCAGAATATGTGAGCCTACTAATCCAGTTCCTCCAGTAAGAAAAATCATATACACAAAGATACACATAAGATACAAATGCAATTATTTATAATAAGAGATATATTACTTATTTTTGAAAAAAAACAATAGGTGAATTTTGTACAAGAATTAAAATGGAGAGGTATGATACATGATATTATGCCTGGGACAGAAGAACAATTCCAAAAAGAAATGACATCTGCTTATATTGGTTTTGATCCAACAGCTGATTCACTACATATTGGAAGTTTAGTACAAATAATGATTTTAGTACATCTTCAAAAGAGTGGTCACAAACCATATGCTCTAATTGGAGGTGCGACTGGAATGGTTGGAGATCCATCTGGAAAATCTAAAGAACGTAACCTTTTAAATAAAGAAACATTAGAACATAATCTAAACTGTGTAAAAAATCAATTAGAAAAATTTCTTGATTTTGATTGTGGAGATAATTCTGCTGTTGTAGTTAATAATTTTGAATGGTTTGAACACTTATCTTTCTTAGATTTCATTAGAGATAACGGAAAACACATTTCAATTAATTATATGATGGCTAAAGATTCTGTGAAATCACGACTAGAAACTGGATTGAGTTTTACTGAGTTTTCATATCAATTAGTTCAAGGGTTTGATTTTTATTGGTTATGGAAAAACAAACAATGTAAAGTGCAATTGGGTGGTTCAGATCAGTGGGGAAATATTGTAACAGGAACTGAATTAATAAGAAGGAAATCTGGGGGAGAAGCTTTTGCGGTTACAACTCCTCTTATCAAAAAATCTGATGGTGGAAAGTTTGGGAAAACTGAGGAGGGAAATGTATGGTTAGACAAAACAAAAACCTCTCCTTATAAGTTTTATCAATTTTGGCTAAATAGTTCTGATGATGATGCTAAAAATTATATTAAAATATTTACTCTCAAAAGTAAAGAAGAAATAAGCATCTTAATAAAAGAACATAATCAAGCGCCTCACTTAAGAAGTTTACAAAAACAAATAGCTGAAGAAATTACTATTAGAGTACATGGTAAAAAAGAATTAGAAAATGCTATTCTTGCATCAAACATCTTATTTGGAAAATCAACATCTGATGACTTAAAAAAGTTAGATTCTGAAACATTTCTAGCAGTTTTTGAAGGAGTACCACAATATAATATTAGCAAAGAAGAGTTAAATACTGATATCTTTACATTGTTAGTAGAAAAAACATCTATTTTTAATAGTAAGGGCGAGGCAAGACGAATGATTTCTTCAAATGCAGTAAGTTTTAACAAAGAAAAAATAAGCTCGGATTTTAACTCTTCAGATATCTCACTTATTAATGAACAATATCTTCTTGTTCAAAAGGGTAAAAAAAATTATTTTGTTATTAAGGTTTCATAAATTTTTCTAAAGCTTGGACAAATTCTATTTTATTTTGACTTCCAAAAAGTATATGCTTTCCTGTCTTCAAATTTATCCTCACTCCGTGATTCCCCTTTACATTATAGGCCTTTTTTTTAAATCCATAGCGAATTCCCCAGCCACCATAATCTAATATAGGCGAATAAGTAACAGCTAAATAACTTTCAATTTCATCATATTTTATAACATATGATTTTAAATGAAAAGGAAAAAACTGATAATTTATACCCTTTTCATTTACACATACTCTAAGTTCTAAAAAATAAAATAAAGCAACTACACAAAGCAAAATTAAGTGAGCTAGATGGAGGCTAAATTTAGAAGAAGATAAATACTCAATTAATATTGGTAAAAAAGACAACAAAAAGAGCACTAACCAAAGCCATAGTTGTGTAAACTTTTGTTTTTCTATAAAATAATTTTTGTTCATCGTAAAAGGGTAATTGCTTCGTGTATTTCTGATGTTGGTTTCTTGCAAAGTCCATCTTCACAAATATAAAAAACCAAATTATTGGATTTTTTTCCTTTTAGTAGTGGAATATAAATTGAATTATCCCCTCCAATAAATAATTTATTTGGCGAATAAAAATCATTGATTTCTATTATTTTCTTGACAGCACCTTTACCTGTAACAACGACTTCATAGAACGGTTTTGTATACTTAATAAAAAGATTAGCATAGTTACTATAAGAAGTGAAATAAGAATCCATTTTAGGCTTAATATTATTTAATATAGATGCTGCCATATTTTTATATTCATTATTTTTTCTTATTGTACCTAAATCAAATAATGAATTTGCCAGCACAGAATTTGAAGCAGGAATAACATTATCATGAACCTCCATTTTTCTGGCTACTAAATTAGGATCTAAGTCAGATGTAAAGAAAAACATCGATGATGTTGAATCATAAAAATGCTCTAAAACATAAAGCATCATTCTTTCAGACAACTCTAACCATTTTAGTTCAAAGGTTGCTTCATATAGGCGAATGAATGCTGAAATTGATTGAGCATAATCTTCTAAAAATCCATTTATAGATGAAGTTCCGTTTTTATAATTATGCCATAATTTTCCATTACGATTTAACTGCTTGTTTTTAATGAAATTAGCATTTCTTTTGGCAATTTTCAAATGTTTTTCATCACCAAAAGAAAGGTATGCATCAATATATGCTTTCAACATAAGGGCATTCCATGAGGTTAACGACTTATCGTCTAAGCCAGGCCTTATTCGTTTCTCTCTTGAATTAAAGAGAATTTTTTTCCAATCTGATATATATAAATTTAGTTCATCAACGGTAATATTATACTTCTCAATTATCTCAGATTTGTATTTTTTTCTTAGAAGAATATAGTTTCCTTTTTCCCAAAATCCTATTTTGTTAATATTATAATAATCTTTAAATATTTGATAATTAATTGTAATTAGTTTTTTTAATTCCTCCTCCCTCCATGTATAAAACTTACCTTCCTCCCCTTCGCTGTCTGCATCAAGGGCTGAATAAAAAGCTCCAGAATCATCATATAATTCTCGTTCTACAAAATCAAGCGTCTCAAAAACAATTTCTTTATAAATAGGTTCTCTAAATTTTAAAAAAGCCTCGGAATATAAGCTTACTAGTTGGGCATTATCGTACAACATCTTTTCAAAATGAGGAACCTTCCATTTTTGATCTACAGAATATCTTGAAAAACCACCACCTATTTGATCATATATTCCTCCAAAAGCAATCTTATCAAGTGTTAACCTAACATGATCTAATATTTTATTATTATTTGAAAAATGCCCATATTTTAGTAAAAAGCTATAAGCATTTGGCATTGGAAATTTAGGCGCGCCTTCAATACCACCATCAATAATATCAAAAGAAGTTATCCAATTAGTAAGTGTTTTGTCTAAATCGTTGAAAGAAAAAATTTTTTCTTCTATATTTTTTACAATTAATTCAACTTGAGAAATTCCTTCTTTAAGTTTATCAGCAAATTCAATTACGGTTTTCCTTTGATCGGCATATAGTTTTGATAAGCTAAGAATTTGATTTTTCCAATCTTCTTTTCTAAAATAAGTTCCTCCCCAGAACGGCCTACCATCTGGAAGAGCAATACAATTTAATGGCCAACCGCCCCTTTGGTTCATTAAATGTACCGCAGCCATGTATATTTGATCAATATCGGGTCTTTCCTCTCTATCAACCTTAATACATATAAAATTATCATTCATAATTTTAGCTACTTCTTCATCTTCAAAACTTTCATTTTCCATTACATGACACCAATGACATGCGGAATAACCAATACTAATGAGAAGTAATTTATCCTCTTTTCTTGCTTTATCTAAGGCTTTTTCATTCCATGGATACCAGTCAACAGGATTGTATGCGTGTTGCAACAAATAAGGACTAGATTCTTTTATTAAAGAATTTTTATATCGAATTTTTTTTGAATTTGGCATTATATTATTCTGAGAATAACAAATTGTTGTAGATACTATAAATAGCAATTATTAACATTCATCTCAAATTATATTTTTATTCCTCTTTAAACATTCTAGTAAAATTTTTAAAGAAATATGGTATAGTTTCAATGCCTTTTAAATAATTAAAAATTCCATAATGTTCGTTAGGTGAATGTATTGCATCACTATCTAATCCAAATCCCAATAAAATAGATTTAACATTTAACTCCTTTTCAAAAAGAGCAACAATTGGGATGCTACCACCCGATCTTACAGGAACAGGTTCTTTTCCAAATGTTTCTTTCATCGCTTCGCTTGCAGCTCTATATGCTAAAATATCAGTCGGAGCAACATATGGCTCTCCTCCATGGTGAGGATTTACATTGACACTGACACTTTTAGGAGCAGTTCCTTTAAAATACTCAATAAATAATTTAGTTATTTCCTCATCTGATTGATTTGGAACCAATCGCATAGAAATTTTTGCAAAGGCTTTTGACGGAATGACTGTTTTAGCACCTTCTCCAATATATCCGCCCCAAATACCATTTACATCTAATGTTGGTCTTATACCAACTCTTTCCATTGTAGAGTAACCATCTTCTCCATGTATATCTGAAAGGTCTATTGCTTTTTTATATTCATCTAATGAAAAAGGAGCAAGTGCCATTTTTTTTCTTTCCTCATTAGATAATTCTAAAACTTTGTCATAAAAACCAGGAATAGTAATATGATTTTTTTCATCCTTCATTGAAGCAATCATTTCACACAAAATATTAATGGGATTTGCAACAGCACCACCATACAGACCCGAATGTAAATCTCTATTTGGACCTGTCACCTCAACTTCTAAATAACTTAACCCTTTTAGACCTGTAGTAATTGAAGGTGTTGTATTTGAAATAATCCCTGTATCGGAAATTAAAATAGCATCACATGATAATTTCTCTTTATTTGAAACGACAAATTCAGATAAATTTTCCGAACCTACCTCTTCTTCTCCTTCAATCATAAACTTAATATTACATGGTAGGGTATTAGTACTCATCATTAATTCAAATGCTTTTACATGCATATAGAACTGTCCTTTATCATCACATGCCCCTCTAGCAAAAATCGCTCCATCAGGATGAATTTCTGTTTTTTTAATAATAGGCTCAAAAGGACCACTTTCCCATAATTCTAGTGGATCAGCAGGTTGCACATCATAATGCCCATAAATCAAAACAGTAGGTAAACTGTTATCAATAATCATGTCAGCATAAACAATTGGATATCCAGCTGTTGGACAAATCTCAACATTATCAGCGCCTGCATTTTTTAATGAATCGGCAACTACTTCTGCACAATTAAGGACATCCTTTTTAAAATTAGGGTCTGCACTTATTGATGGAATCTTCAATAGCTCTATAAGTTCGTCTAAGAATCTATTTTTATTTTCTTCTATATATTTATTAATGTATTTCATATTATTTATATTAAACTTTTACCTGTCATTTCCTCGGGCTTTTCAACTCCTATTAATCTTAAAATAGTGGGAGCGACATCAGCAAGAATACCATTGTTCATCTTTTTAAAAGTCGTATTAATTATAAAGCATGGAACAGGGTTTAAGCTATGTGCTGTGTTTGGAGATCCGTCAGCATTAATAGCAAAATCTGCATTTCCATGATCTGCAATAATCATTATTTTATAATTTTGATCCATAGCTGCCTCAACAACTTTTTGTGTACAAACATCTACAACTTCTATTGCTTTTAAAATTGCTTTATAATTTCCAGTATGACCAACCATATCAGGATTTGCAAAATTTACACAAATAAAATCAGGCAGTTTATTAATCTCATCAATGGTTATATTGGTTAAATCATAAGCACTCATTTCAGGCTGTATATCGTATGTCGAAACTTTTGGAGAATCAACCATTAACCTTTTTTCTCCTTCAAAATTTACCTCACGACCACCGGAAAAAAAATAAGTTACATGAGGATATTTCTCAGTTTCAGCAATTCTAGTTTGAGACAATTTATGTCTAGCTAAAACCTCACCAAGAGTATTTTCTATATTTTTTTTATCAAAAAGAACATTTACATCAATGTACTCTTGATCATACCTTGTCATAGTTGTATAATGAAGATTTAATGTATTCATTTGAAATTTGGGCATATTCTTTTGAGTAAGAACAGTTGTAATTTCTCTACATCTATCAGTACGAAAATTGAAACATATAACCGCATCACCGTCTTGAATTAGTGAAATTGCAGATCCTTCTGAATCAACACAAACTGTGGGGGGAATAAATTCATCAGTAATATTTTCATTATAATAGTCCTGTATTGTTTCTTGAATATTAGAAGTTTTTAATCCACTACCATTTACCATTGCTTCATAAGATTTCTTAATCCTCTCCCATCTTTTATCACGATCCATTGCATAAAATCTTCCGGAAATTGAAGCGATTTTTGCTCCAAACAAGTTTTTTTCTAATTCCTTAATAAAATTTTTCGCTGATTTAGGATCACAATCTCTACCATCAGTAAATGCGTGTATATAAACCTTAGCAATTTTATTTTCATTTGCTAATCTACACAAGGAGTATAGGTGTTTTTGATGAGAATGTATACCCCCGTTTGAAACAAGACCAATTAAATGTAAGGATGAATTCTGTTTTTTAACATATTCAAAAGATGCTAGTAAATTTTTATTTTTTGCTAGTAAATTTGTTTCGCATGCATTATTGATTTTCACCAAATCTTGATTGACAATTCTTCCTGCGCCAATGTTTAGATGACCGACTTCGGAATTTCCCATCTGTCCATTTGGAAGTCCAACTTTTTCTCCGTCAGTTAATAGTTCCGAATTTGGAAATCGAGTATATAAAGAATCTATAAAAGGAGTGTTAGCGTTATAAATAACATCAGACTTTGATTTATTACCGTGACCCCATCCATCTAAAATAATTAGTATGGTTTTGCTTATTTGCATCTAATACAAAAATAGAAAAACTACTGTGATGCTATTCAAAAATAGCATCGAAAAAACGACTACGCATATTTTTATTAATCCCATTATCCGAACCTAATCTTTCAGGATGAAACTGAACGGCAATCATAAATGGATGAATATTTTGATCCATTATAACAGCTTCAGGCAAACCATCTGAAGATTCAGCTATAACATTGATTCCCTCAGCGATATCTTTTAGTCCTTGATGATGCCAAGAATTAACTGTAAATATCGTATCTCTAACAATACTTTGGGGAAGTGAAATAGATACTTGAGGGAAAATCATATTCACATAATCTAAATTCTTACATGTGACTAATATATCATGCATTACCTCTCCATTATTCCTGTGTACCACGCTATCTCCCAACTCTGTTGGAATATCGCCATATAATGTTCCTCCATGTGCTACATTCATCATCTGCATACCTCTACAAATTCCTACAAACGGAATTTGCTTAGACAATGCAAAATCAAATAGCTTTTTCTCAATAGTATCTCGACGAAAATCCATCGCTTCACAAAGTAATAAGTTTAAGCTATCTCCATACATTAAAGGATTTATATCCTCACCTCCAGTTAATACAATTCCATCTGCAAGCAAGAGAAGACTATCTAAATTATTACAATCATATGCATTAACAATATTAAAGTTTGAATCCATCAACCAATTAACATAATTAGGTGATGCTTTGGAAAGTATGATGGTTTTTTTTAATCCATTTGATGAGCATGATACTAATAAAAAGGATATTATTATATAGATAGATTTTTTCATATTATTTAAAAATTTTCTGTAAAAGTTCAGTGGTTCTAGCCTTTGGATTATTTCTAATCTTTTTTTCTTCTTCGCTAATTAGAAAAAAAATTCCATCAATTGTTTTAACGGTTATATAATTTGACAAATCAAAATCTACTTTTTTAACTAGCGGTATTTTATTATATTTTTTTATGATATTATCAAATAGCTTTTGAATACCAGTATTGGAAATGGCTCTCAGTGTTTGTGGGTAAAAAGCATTATATAAATTATTATATGAATCATCTCTCAAATATTTAGTTAGAGCGTTTTCGGGACCATTCAAAATAGCAATAGCGTCAGTAAATTTTAAATCATTAACAGATTCTAAAATTATCTCACTAGCGTACAATGAAATTTGTTCAGCAGTTTTATTTAATTTACCTTCAAATTTGACAACCAAATGAGATAAACCTATCTTATTACATGATATTTTAACTCTTATGATTTCTTTAGGAAAGTCTATTCTAATTTTATTATTCTCTAAAAACCCGCCTGCCTTTGAAGCTTTATTACAAGAATTTTTAACAGAAATTACTAAAGCCTCATTTAGTCCAGAATAAATTTCATTATTTGAAATGTTTTTTTTTCTAAAAATAACATCTGTATTTTTTGAAAAATCCTTTAAGAGATCAATTTGTGCAAAAGAATTATTACAGTAAAAAAGTATTAATAAAAAAAATAGACTATTAAATTTAAAATAATTCATTATCCTTCAATTTTACACCAAATTTATAACGAACATTGTTCTCTTCCCCATTATTAGTAATTAAAATTCCGGCGCCATGCTTCTTGTCATTTAAAAAATTACCCAAATACTTTTCTCCGTTTTTGTAAATTAAACTTCCATAGCCTGACTTGCTTCCATTATGAAATGATCCATTATAAATATTGCCGTTTTTAAAATAAAGTATTCCGTGTCCGTGCATCTTTCCATTAAGAAACATACCAACATATTTATCTCCCTCAACCCAACCACGCGTATCAGTATCACCATTAAACCATATATATGTACCATAGCCATTATTACAGTCTCCATCTTCACAGCCAGAATAGCTATAAAAGGGAATCAAAAAAAAGAGGAGTAAAAATTTAATCATGTACGTATTTTATATGTTCAAATCTAAATATAATTAAATAAACTATGTTTTAATACATTAATCTTTTAGAATAAATTATTTTTATGCACTTTTATGCACTTTTGTGCACTTTTATACACTTTTATACACTTTTATACACTTTTATACACTTTTATATACTTTTATATACTTTTTAACTATTTATAGAAGAAAGTCTTTTTTAAAGAATAGTAAAATCTAATAAAGGAAGTAATTATATAGAAAGATCAAGCATTTTTTGCATAACCTCATCAGAGTCCCAAAGTTTATCGATATTTTTAATTGACATAATATCTGACATAAGTTTTTCTTGTTGCATACCAATTTCCCATGCGTCAGAATATGAAATATTAGTAAAAGATACCATTGTGTACAATGGAACCCATTTATCAGGATATAATTGAGAAAATTTTTGTTCTATTTTCTTTTGTAATAAAAATTTTGGGTCAGCTGTCTTGTCTCTCATTACAATAAAATTGTGTAATGAAAGATCCTGTAAACCATCTCCGTTTGGCTTTCTTGATTTAGAAAACGCTTTTAATACTAATGAGAAGTCTTCCTCATACTTCTCAACTAATTCATCAAGAACCCTGCAATCTTCAAAACTCGCATTCATTCCTTGTCCATAAAAAGGAACAGTAGCATGAGCAGAGTCTCCGATTAATACACAATGTCCTTTGATATGCCATGGATAACATTTAAAAATACCAAGCGATGCTGTTGGATTATTAAAAAACTGATCAACCAGATTGGGAATTAATGGCGTAAAATCCTTAAATACCTTGTTAAAAAAAGATGTTACTTTTTTGGGTGTATTAAGCTCTTTAAATGAATCCTCCCCTTCAAAAGGAGAAAAAAGTGTACATGTATAACTCCCATCTAAATTAGGCAAGGCAATTAGCATAAAATTCCCTCTGGGCCATATATGTAATGCATTCTTTTCAATTTTATGAGAGCCATCATTATTAGCAGGAATTAACAACTCTTTATATCCATGTTCTATATAATATTGTGAAAACTGAAACCGATCCTGACGACTCATTTTATCTCTTACAGCAGAAAATGCCCCATCTGCACCAACAATTAAATCACATTTAATATTGATTTCAGATCCTTCTTTGTCATTAATTAGCTTTAACTCAGCATATTCTGTATTAACATCAACACATTTGTGATTAAAAAATATTTGAGCTCCTTTTTCTTCAGCCAGATTCATTAACAAAACATTAAGCTCACCTCTCGGAACTGAATAAATCGCTTGGTCCTCATTACCATAGTACTGATCAGTAAGCCCTCCTTCTAAATCATGCATTATTCTTTTTGGCATGGGAATAGAAATCTCCATTACTTTATCTTCAATATCAACTTTTTTTAAAGCAGTCCAGCCTCTTTCTGACAAAGCAAGATTAATAGAGCGACCAGCAGTCATTACAGACTTACGCATATCGGATCTTCTCTCATAAATTGATACAGCATAACCACGCTGCAGCATATATAAAGCACATAAAGAGCCTGCAAGACCGGCTCCAACTATTATGATTTTTTTCTCCATTTTATAATATATCTTCTAAAATTTTATAAAAATTAAACACATCCATATAACTATTATATAAGGGGACAGGAGCAACTCTAATAACATCAGGCTCTCTCCAGTCAGCAATGACACCTCTTGTAGTAATTTCATCAAATAACTGCTTGTTACCATTTAAAACTCTAATTGATATTTGACAACCACGCTCCTCAGGAGTAATAATACTAATTCTATTCGAGGATAAATTTTCCATTAAAAAAACTAAATACGATGTTAATTTTTTTGATTTATCAATTAGATTTTCCATTCCAACCTCATCAAATAATGACAAGGAAGCGCGAACCGCTGCAAGTGACAAAATTGGAGGATTACTTAATTGCCAGCCTTCTGCGGTGTTAATCGGAATAAATTTATCAGGCATTTTAAATCTACTATCTTTATCATGACCCCACCATCCAGCAAACCTTGGGATGCTTTTCTCATGATGCTTTTCGTGAATAAATACTCCGCCAACAGAACCAGGTCCAGAATTTAAATATTTATATGAGCACCAAACGGCAAAATCTACACCCCATTCATGTAATGCCAACTTTATGTTTCCTGCTGCATGAGCTAAATCAAAACCAACTATAATTTTATTTTCTTTAGCTACTTTAGTAATTTTTTGCATGTCAAAAACCTGTCCAGTATAATAATTTACACCACCCAACATTATTAATGCAATCTCTGATGAATTTTCTTTTATATATTTAGTAATATCACCAGTTCTTAGTGCTGCCTCTCCCTTACGAGGCTTTAGTTTTATAAGAACCTTGTCAGGATCTAAGCCGTGATGACTAATATGAGATTCAACTGCATAAATATCTGAAGGAAATGCATCATCCTCAATTATAATTTTAAAGCGTTTTTTACTTGGTCTATAAAATGAAACAAGCATTAAATGTAAATTAACAGATAATGTATTCATTGCAATAACTTCTGTAGCTTTTGCACCAATAATTTTAGAATAACTTTCCGATAAAAATTCATGATATGGGAGCCATGGATTTCTAGCATGAAAATGCCCTTCAACTCCTAAAGTCTTCCAATCCTCTAATTCTTGATTAACAAAATCAGAAGTTTTTTTACTTTGTAGTCCAAGTGAATTTCCGCACAGATAAATATGTTTATTTCCATCTCTTTGATATGGAAAATGAAATTGACTTTGATATGATGCTAATGGATCATCATTATCAAGTATTTGTGCAAATTCTTTAGTTTTTTTATAATTCATTTATACTAAAAATTATTGGGCGACTTGGAGCAGCATCTGAATTAAAAGCTGGTATTTGCAGATTAGTAAAGTAAGAACCATCACAAATATTATTATCTACATAAATCATTTCTGTAATTGTGAAATGAATTGCAGCTGTATTTAATTTTTTAGATGATGTATCCCAAAAGATATTATGACAACTCAGATGTCCATCATCAAACAATCTGTCTACTGATGGTATATCAACCATTAAATGCTTTACACCCCTGCTTCTTATGTATTTCATAGCCTCTAAAGTGAAAAAAGAAGGCTTTTGTTTCATGTAATCAATAGATTTTTTGGACTCAAGATTTGGTAAAGTTCTAATAATCAAACCCTCTAAAAAAGCATCTGATACGTCATTTAATTTTTTCTCTAAACTCTCCTTTGTGATTAAAAGATCACTAGCTTCAATTTTAGGAATATATGTTTCTTGATTTGATTTTGGCAAAACACTAATTAGAGTACTTGGAAATAAAGCTGAATTTAAGGAGGATAAAATAGAAATTCTTTCGTCAGTGATATGCCCAATACATTCGGTGTGCGTGCCATTACAGTGAGGGGTAATAGAATAAGTTTCGAAATTACATGGACCTCCTTTTCTTGTGTCTCCAATGAATTTACCATCTTCATAAGCAGTTGATATTGCTTTATCAACACCATAAGTGTTAGGCTGTTCCCCATTAAAGTTTATTGGAATAGATAAATCATGAAATTTTGAAAAATCTAATGTATAGCCTTTGTTGTCAATAAGAAATTTTGCATCCATTATTTAAAATATTCTTGATTTAAATTCAACCAATTTAATACATTTTTATGCCATATATCCTTACCCTGCTGTTGGGTTAAAACCCCAATCTCCACAGCGTAATCTAAAACTCTACCAGGATAAGAAGTCCCTACTCCTTCCATCTCACCTAATGGAAATGGATCGTCTAAACCCATTATAATTTGACTAGATCCTACACGTTTTTTTAGTAAGTCTAAAGTATGAGAATCGTGTACTAAAGTATCGAAATACAAGTTTTTATGACCTAGTGTTTTTCTTGGGTCTTGTAACTCCTCAAAGATATCGGGACGACCGTCAAATCCTTGAATTCTCCTGCCATAATTAGCCATACCTAACATTCCTCCGTGCGCGAAACATGTTCTTATATTTGGATATTTGTTTGGTAAGTCCCTCAAAGTAAAAAGATGAAGGGTATCTGCGCATTGCGCCATCATCCAAATCAAATGAAATCTCCAGTATGAATTTTTTAATGCAATCATTTTCTCACCATCATATGGGTGGATTTGAATTGCTAATTTATATTTATTAGCTAATTCAAAAATTGGATCAACTTCAGCTTCCGCAATTGATAACCATTCACCTTTAGAATTTACAAAATGTGTAGGTAAACAAAGTAATTTCAAACCAAGCTCATTTACACATCTGTCAATTTCCTTTAAAGCATGATCAATATATAATGGCTGCACAACAAAACCGCATGTAAACTTTTGTGGATAATCCCTTTGGATAGAAGCATTAAAATCATTTTGAAAACGAATTGCATCTGCACAATCTTTTTCTTCCCAACCGTTACAATATAACTGAGACAGACATAACATAACAGCATGATCAATATTATTCTGCTTCATCCATTCAATTTTTTCTTTTAAGAAAAAACCAGAACCATTAATAGGTCTTGACCATTCACCCTGTCTCATGAACTTTTTATCTTCATCAATCCAAAACAGCCTCTTATCCTTTAAAAACTTAGGGATTTGAGATGGCTCAGGTAATATATGACCATGACCATTTATTCTCATATTGAATTTTTTATTTACCTATATATCGCTCATCAGCTTCCATCACCTCTCCCGTTTTTGGGCATGTTCTAAGCTTTTCGTCTGAATAGAATCTCTTAAAGACCGGGAAAAAATCCTTTTCCACATTGGTTAATTTAAAATACTCTTCATACAATAATTCATTGGCAGTATCTGAGAACCACATCAAACCATCTTTATCATTTTCCTTTCTTTTTCTTTCTATGACTAATCCAATTGAACCTGCTGATCTAACAGGAGAATGTGGTACTTTTGGAGGTAATAGAAACATCTCGCCTTCTCTAATTGGATATTCTACCAACTTACCATTTTGTTGTGTTTTTACAACAATATCTCCTTCAATTTGATAAAATAACTCTTCTGTTTCATTATAGTGGTAATCTTTTCTTGCATTAGGACCAGCCACAATCATAACAATATAATCCTCTGATTCTACGTATAAATTTTTGTTTCCTACAGGTGGTTTTAATAAGTGTCTGTTATCATCAATCCATTTCTGTAAGTTAAAGGGGGGTTTTATTTTACTCATAATTTTTATGTTTTAAATTGTTGCTATTATTTTTAATTCAATTGCAATTGGGGTTGGCAGTGCATTTATCTCAACAGTAGTTCTACAAGGTTGATTCTCATTAAAGTATTCAGCATATATTTTATTATATATTTTAAAATCATCTTTCATATTGGTTAAGAAAACCTGAACATCTATAATATTGTCCCATGATGAGCCAGCATCTTCTAAAATATATTTAACATTGTTAAATACAGAGTGACATTGTTTTGCTATATCATAACTTGCTATTCCACCTTCTTTATTTAATTTAACTCCGGGTATTTTTTGTTCATTTACAGCTCTAGGGCCAACTCCAGAAAGAAATAAAAGATTACCAACTTTTCTAGCATGTGGATATAGACCGACTGCTTGTGGAGCTCTTTTACTGTTATATTTTTCTCCATTCATATTTTAAATTTTAACACAAACATTTTTAGGTTCGGTAAAAAATTGTAGTGATTTAAAACCTCCCTCTCTCCCAACTCCAGACTGTTTCATACCTCCAAATGGAATACGTAAATCTCTTAAGAGCCAAGTATTAATCCAAACAACTCCTGATTTAACAGCAGCAGCTACTCTATGACCTTTGCTTAAATTTTCAGTAAATATACTAGCTGAAAGACCATATTTTGTTGAATTTGCCATACTAATAACTTCTTCTTCACCCTTAAATGGAATCAAAGTTAATACAGGGCCAAAGATTTCTTCTTGGTTAACTTCACAGTCAAATGATAGATTTTCAATAACGGTTGGCTCAATATAATAACCATTTGATAAATCACCTTCTATTAATTTACGATTTCCTCCAATTAAAATATTTCCACCCAGTTTTTTTGCTAGAGTAATTTTTGATAATACTTTATTCATGTGTTCCTTAGAAACCACAGCTCCTAAATCAACATCATTATCTTGTGGATCACCAACTTTTAATTTTGACACCTTTTCAATTAATGCTTTTTTAAATTTTTCATAAATTCCATCTTCAATAAATAGTCTTGAACCACATAAGCAAATTTGACCCTGGTTAGAAAAACCAGCTTTTACTGCCATTGAAACTGCTTTATCAAAATTTGCATCTGCAAAAACAATATTAGGATTTTTTCCACCTAATTCTAAAGAAATTTTCTTAAACATTGGAGAGGCAATTCCCGCAATATGTCTTCCTGTTTGAGTACCGCCCGTAAATGAAACTATAGGGGTATCTTCATGACCAGTAAGAGAATCCCCAATTTTACTCCCTAAACCATGAACAATATTTAATACTCCTGGTGGAAAATCGATCTCTGCACATATCTTGCTTAAAATATAAGCAGACATTGGTGTAACCTCTGAGGGTTTTGCAACTACTGTATTTCCAGCTGCTAAAGCAGGAGCTATTTTCCATGTCAATAAATAAAGGGGTAAATTCCAAGGAGAAATACATGCTGCAACACCAATAGGTTCTCGTAATGTATAATTCAAAGCCCTACCATCCATATCATGCAGTTCAGAAGAAAAGTGTAAAATTGCAGTAGCAAAAAACCTAAAATTTTCTGAAGCTCTTGGAATGTCAACTAAGCGAGCTAAAGATTCGGGCTTACCATTATCTCTACTTTCTGCAATAATGAGCTCCTCTGAATAATCTTCTATTCTTGAAGCAAGACGCATTAAAAGGTCAGATCTGTATTTCTTGGATGTTTTACTCCAGCTTTGAAAAGCATTTTTCGCAGCTAATACTGCAGTATTGATGTCATTTTCATTACTATCTGGTATTAATGAATAAACTTTGCCGGAAGCAGGATTATAATTATCAATATATTTTCCTGAACTTGGCTCAACTAACTCTCCGTTAATATAATTTTTTATTTTTTCCATTTCTACAAACTTGCTGTTCTGCCACCATCAACAGGTAAATTTATTCCATTTATATAACTTGCTTTTATCGAACTAAGGAACACAACTGCATTAGCTACTTCATTAGAATTACCAAACCTATTCATTGGTACAGATTTTTTCATTTGCGACGCAACTTCATCAATAGATTTTCCCTGCACTTCTGCTTTCTTATTTATTAAAGAATTTAATCTATTAGTATTTGTAAATCCAGGCAATACATTATTCACTGTGACTCCATATATTCCTAATTCCAAAGAAAGTGTTTTAGCCCAATTTGCTACAGCTGCTCTAATAGTATTAGAAACCCCAAGACCAGGAATTGGAGCTTTGACAGAAGTTGAGATGATATTTATTATCCGACCAAAAGAATTTTTCTTCATTCCCTCAACAACTTTTTTAACTAAAATTTGATTGTTTAATAAATGCATTTTAAATGCATTTTCAAAATCTGCTGGTTGCGCATCAGTAATTGGACCTGAAGCAGGGCCTCCTGTATTATTAATTAAGATATCATAATCCTGGGTCAAAGAATTTATTCTCTCTGAAAAGTTATTTGCAGAAAAATCAACACATAAGAAATCATGTTTTTGGCCTAATGATACATCTAATGAAGAGGTAACTTCCTCAAGGGCATTCTGATTTCTTGCAATTAAAGTAATGCTCACTCCTTGTAAAGCCAACTCCTCAGCAATAGATTTCCCAATTCCTTGAGTACTACCACAAACAATAGCTTTTTTATTTCTTAATCCTAAATTCATATTTTTTTGTTAGTAAAATTAAAACTCAATTTTTGTTTAATATTTTTTGGGAGCTCGGGAAGATATTCTCTTGAAATCATAAGGGTAGCAATATTTGCAATATCCTCAAACAATCTATGCTGATCAACAGTTTTCTTTAAATACCCTTGTCCAGATGAGCCTCCAGTTCCAATTTTTTGACCTAACATTTTTTCAACCATTTGAACATGTCTAAATCTCCACAATGAAATCTTGTGATCCGTTTCAACAAGTTGACGTAAAAACTTGTACGGCAGTTGTAGTATTGGCTGTTCACGATAAAGGTTGATTAATAATGCTGACATAGTAGCCTTGTATGATAATTTAGTTAATCCATTTTCAATTGATTTTAAATGATTCTTTTCATCAAAAATATTATCAAAATATTTTCTATTTTCTTCTATCATTTTCACCCTAATCATCTTGTCGCTTTCACTAAGTCCCGAAGCATTAATTACAGCTATTTCATTTTTAAGCATTTTAACAACGGAAGACTTGTACTGATCCACAAAGTCATACCCCTCCATATTTAAAAATGGTATTCTTTCTAACCATTTTTCAACTAAAGCGAATAGAGAGGTATCCTTTTCAATTTCTAATATTTCATCTTTCTTTTCACCAATAAATTGATCATGATATGGGCATCCTCCAAATTGGTGACGCTTATCGATTTTAAGACCTAACATCACTTCAATTTTACGAAATTGATGAGATTGAAAGCCAGAGGCAGGGGACAAATAATTTCTAAAATCTAAAAAATCAAGAGCAGTCATAGTTTCTAAAATATCTAACTGCTTAACCAAAACTTCTAGTATCTTATTTACCCTTTCAAATCTACCAACTACCAAACCAACATTTCCCTCATCCATTTTCTGCGTACTAAGTAAAGCCATTACAGAATCTATTTCGTGAATAATTTGCTTAAACCACAACTCATAAGTTTGATGAATAATAATAAAAAGCATTTCTTCATGAGCCTCATTATTTCCAGCCTTACTTAGTGGGGTTTGAGCATCAAGTATTTTATCAAGATCCAAATACTCATTGTAATGAACAGAAGAGTTTTTTTTAGACATTTGTAGTGTTTTAACTGGAGTAAATATAGTAAGATATTTTATAACAAGATTGATGTAATTATTAAAAAAAATAAAAGGGAAATTGAACATGACTCCAACCAAAATGAGTAGTAATAATCACCTACATTTTTATTAAGATTTTTTACAATAAAGAAAGAGTATAAAAAACATAAGCTTGTAGATATTATAAAATTAAAAGCAAAATCCTGAAGATACAAATAGTACTCAATACATAAATAAAGAGCTAAAAAAGTTAAAGCAATTTTTTTTGCTACTTCTACTCCAAAAACTAAAGGAATAGTATTGAGTTTAAATCTATCGTGCTCAATATCCCTTATATCAAAAGGTATAGTAATTGCTAGTATGAAGCATGTACGTGAAATAATAGAAACGTAATAACTCTGATTAAAATCTAAATTATTTTCAAAATAAATTAATGCAACTGTCGAAAATGCCCAAGAAAAAGAAATAAGGAAGATTTTTAAAAGAGGTATTTTCCTAAGTATTGGATAAAATAAAGAAACTGATGAAACTAAAATCACCATTAACTTAGTAATATTTTTAAGCTTAAAAAAACAAAACAAGAATATTGTTGCAGCTGCAACTATTAAAAAAACTAATTTATTATTTCTTACGAACCATGAATTAAAGAGTTTTTTCTTTAACTTCAAATGAAATATTATTCTTTGATAATTGTAAGACAAGAATGTTCCAAAAAAGATTATTAAAAGTAAATTTAAGTTATATACTCCAACAACAAATTGAGTCGATAAGGCAAGGCATAAAACACAAAGAGAAATAAAAATCTTACTATTTAAAAAAAAAATTATTAGATGATTCAATTCAGAAAATTAAATAACAATATTGATTATTTTTTGGGGAACTATTATTATTCGTTTAGGTTCAGCAGAAGAAATGTAGTGAATTGTCTTTTCGTGCTTTAAGATATATACTTCAATGTCTTTAATACTCATTGAAGCTGGCAAACTAACCTTAAACCTCATCTTTCCGTTGAATGATACAGGGTAATTTATTTCATTTTCAATTAAATATTCTGATTTATATTGTGGAAATTTAACCGTTGATAAAGATGAGGTATTGCCCATCTTTTGCCAAATTTCTTCAGTAAAATGAGGAGCGTATGGGGATAAAAGAATTATAAAGTCGGAAAATATTTCTTTGTTTTTGCATTTTTGATCTATTAATTCATTTAAACAGATCATCATAGTGCTAACAACAGTATTAAAAGAAAACCTTTGAATATCCTCATCTACTTTTTTTATTGTTTTATGTAAAGTTTTCAAAGATTCTTCGCTTGGAACTTCAGAAGTTAATGAAATTTGATTTTCATCATTATGTATGTGCCTCCATATTTTTCTTAAAAAATTATGAACTCCACTTATTCCATTTACATCCCAGGGCTTGAACTGCTCCAGCGGACCTAAAAACATTTCATACAATCTTAATGTATCAGCGCCATACTTTTCAACTAACACATCAGGAGTTTGAGTATTGTATTTTGATTTAGACATTTTTTCAACTTCAAAACCACATTTATACTTTCCATCTTCTTCTAAAATAAATTCAGCATCCAAAAACTCATTACGCCATTTTTTAAATCTTGGAATATCTAAGTAATCATTTTCTGCCAAATCAATATCTACATGCATTCTAGATGTATCATAATTGTTTTTTAGTGACTTCGTAACAAAAGTATTAGACCCTTTAAGCCTATACACAAAATTAGACCTACCCAAAATCATCCCTTGATTTATTAACTTTTTAAATGGCTCTTCAAATGAAATAAATCCTCTGTCGTATAGAAATTTTGTCCAAAACCGAGAATATAATAAATGACCAACTGCATGTTCAGCTCCACCAATATACAAATCAACTTGGCCCCAGTAATCAGATTTTTTTCTAGAAACAAATTCATTTTCATTATTAGCATCCATGAATCTCAAAAAATACCATGAAGATCCTGCCCAGCCAGGCATGATATTTGTATCCATTCTTTCTCCTTCAAAAATATTCCAATCGGTTTTATTTGCTCTTGCAAGTGGAGGGTCCCCAGATTCAGTTGGTAAATACTTATCAATTTCGGGCAAGGTGACCGGACCATCATTTTTTACAATGTGTGGTATATTATTTTTGTAATAAACTGGAAAAGGCTCTCCCCAATATCTCTGCCTTGAAAAGACAGCGTCCCTTAATCTATAGTTTATTTTTTCTTCACCAATTCCTAATTTTACGATTTTAGAAATTGAGTAATCAATTGCTTCAAGACAGTTTAAACCATCTAAAAATTCAGAATTACATATAATAGCATCTTTACCTTCATAAGCGGCTTCAGAAATATCTATTCCTTTGAAAATATTTAAAATTTCAATATTGTAGTGCTTTGCAAATAGCCAATCTCTTTGATCTCCACATGGAACGGCCATAACAGCGCCGGTTCCATATGAGGCAAGCACATAATCTGCAATCCAAATTTCAACTTTAGTTTTAGTAAAAGGATGAATAGCATAACTTCCTGTAAAGACTCCACTAATTTTTTTTTCTGATTGTCTTTCTCTCTCAGATTTTAATTTTGAAATAGATAAATAATCAGCAACATATTTTTCTTTTTCTTTTGATATGAGTGAATCAACTAATTTGTGTTCAGGAGATAAGACAAGAAAACTAACTCCGTAAAGCGTATCAGGACGTGTAGTAAAAACCTCAATCACCTCATTGTTTTCTATTGAAAATTTCATAGAAACCCCTTTGGACTTGCCAATCCAGTTTCGCTGCATTTCTTTTAATGAATCAGACCAGTCAAGTTGATTTAAATCCTCATTTAATCTATCAGCATAAGCAGTTATTCTTAAAGACCATTGCTTCATTTTTTTTTGCTCAACAAGAAAACCACCTCGTTCCGAACGACCATCTTTAACTTCATCATTCGCAAGTACCGTTCCTAATTCAGGACACCAATTCACCATGCTTTCTGACAGATAAGCTAACCTATATGATAAAAGTATTTCTTGTTTTTTTTCATCAGAAAATCCTAGCCAGTCTATTGAAGAAAAAAACAGCGTATTATCGCTACAAACAACATTGGTATAAGAATTACCATTTCTTTCAAATTCCTTAATTAATTTAGTTACAGGAAGAGCCTTGTCTTCTACATTGCAGTAATAAGAGTTAAATAATTGTTTAAAAATCCACTGTGTCCATTTGTAGTAATTAGGATCAGATGTTTTGATTTCTCTACTCCAATCAAAGGAAAAGCCTAATTTATCTAATTGTTCTCTATATCTATTTGAATTTTTTTCAGTGGCAATTTTTGGATGAATTCCTGTTTCAATAGCATACTGTTCTGTAGGTAAACCAAAAGAATCATAGCCCATTGGGTGCAAAACATTAAAATCCTTATGTTTTTTATATCTAGCATAAATATCCGAAGCAATATAACCTAAAGGATGACCAACATGCAATCCAGATCCTGAAGGATAAGGAAACATATCTAAAACATAGAATTTTTCCTTGCTTTTATCCTCAAAAACTTGAAAAGTCTTTTCTTTAGCCCAATATTCTTGCCATTTTTTTTCTATGTCTATAAAGTTATATTGCATATAATATATTAAGTAGTCTACAAAGTTAATTAATCCCAACTAATCTTTATAGTATTTTTATATTTTAGCATTAATTATGAGAAAGAAGAAATACAAATCATTTAACAAAAAAATTGTCTCATCTTCAGTGTCAGTTATAATAAGTCTTTCTTTAGTTCTTTTTGTTGTTGGACTGCTTTCTCTTGTACTGATAAATGCCCAAAAACTATCAAATTATGTAAAGGAAAATATTGGTTTTTCTATTATGATAAAAGAAGATATTAAAGAAATTGAATTAATTGAATTTAACAAAATATTAGATGCCGAAGATTTCACAAAGAGTACTAGATTTTTTTCAAAAGAACACGCTACAAAAGAGTTAGAAAAAGATTTAGGAGAAGATTTTGTCAGCTTTCTAGGATACAATCCAGTTATGGCATCGATAGATGTAAAGCTAAACTCTTCATATGCAAATAATGATAGCCTACAGAATATTAGTTCAAGGCTTGAAAAAAATGATATCGTTTATGAAGTTTTTTATCAAAAAAATTTAATCAAAAAGCTTAACAGTAATGTTGGTAAAATTTCGTTTTTTTTGATTTGTATAAGCATAATCTTATTTTTTATTGCTTTTGCACTTATAAATAATACGATAAGACTTTCTGTCTATTCAAAAAGATTTATCATCAAAACAATGAGATTAGTTGGAGCAGAAAACTCATTTATTCAAAAACCCTTTTTAATCTCAGGTATTTATCAGGGATTATATAGTGCGATTTTCGCAATATTTATGCTAATTGGTTCAATACAATTAATCCAAAGTGAAACGGCAAGTATTCTAAATATTAATGATTTACAAATTATTGGTTTAGTTTTTATTGTTTTATTTTGTTCTGGGATAATATTAAGTGGAACCTCAACGTTTTTTGCAGTAAGAAAATTTATCTATTTAAATGAAGGGGAATTATATAATTAACTAAAATTACATCAAATGGATTTTGTCTTTAAGAAAAAAAACTACATGATACTCATTGCTGGTTTAGTATTAATTTTGTTAGGAATTACTCTAATGATTGGTGGAGGCTCTGAAGATCCTACAAAATTTTCTGAAGAAATTTTTAACTTTCAAAGATTAACTCTAGCCCCTATTCTCATTGTTTCTGGATTTGTTATGGGAGTTTTTGCTATTATGACCAAGTCTAAAAAATAAGTGGATATAGTTAACGCTATAATCCTTGGAATTATTCAGGGTTTAACCGAGTTTCTTCCTGTGAGTAGTAGTGGACATCTGGAAATCTTCAAGGTTATACTTGGAGAGGAAAAACTAGCAAATGAAAGCTTGTTGATGACAGTGATTTTACACTTTGCAACTGCATGCAGTACTATTGTAATATTTAAAAATGAGATTAAACAAATAATATTAGACTTAATTGGCTTTAAAAAAAATGAAAGTTTTTGGTTTTCTTTAAAAATTGTAATTTCAATGATACCCGCTGCTTTTGTTGGTTTCTTTCTTGAATCTGAAGTGGAAAGTCTATTTACAGGAAATTTAGTCAGTGTTGGTGGAATGCTAATAATAACAGGCTTACTATTATTATTAGCTGATAAAGCAAGACCAACAGACAAACGCATTAATATTAAATCTGCAGTTATAATTGGGTTATCTCAAGCAATAGCCATTGTTCCTGGAATATCAAGATCGGGAGCAACAATTTCAACGGCTGTTTTATTAGGAATTGACAAAGAAAATTCTGCAAAATTTTCTTTCCTAATGGTTGTTCCTCTAATTTTTGGCAAAGTTTTAAAAGACCTTATTTCTGTTGAAACATTAAGTTACAGCCAATCATTTTTACCTTTAGTAATTGGGTTTATTTGCGCATTTTTTACTGGAATTTTAGCCTGTAAATGGATGATTAAGTTAGTTAAAAACAGTCAGCTTAAATACTTTTCATTTTACTGTTTCATAATTGGGACAATTTCAATAATTTTTAGTCTTTAATAAATAAATGAAAGTAAATACTTTTTCAAAACAAGATTTTGAAGATGGGAAAATATTATTGTTTCGTAAAGAAATTGGTTGGACATCTTTTGATGTTGTAAAAAAAGTCAAGAATCTAATTCGTCAAACATATCAAATAAAAAAAATTAAAGTAGGACATGCGGGAACTCTTGACCCATTGGCTAGTGGTTTATTAATTATTTGTACTGGTAAATTCACAAAAAAAATCTCTGAGATTCAAAGTCAAAAAAAAGTTTACACGGGACAAATTACTTTAGGTTCTACAACACCTTCTTATGATCTTGAAACCTCAACTGATAAAGTTTTTGATATTTCAAATATTTCAAAAAAAAATATTCTAGAAACAGCAAATAAATTTATTGGAGTAATTCAACAGAAACCTCCTATCTATTCCGCAATAAAAGTAAAGGGGGAAAGATTATATGAAAAAGCAAGAAGAGGAGAGTCAATTGAAATTAAAAGCAGAGAAACTACTATTTTTTCATTTGAGATTAAAGACATTGACTTACCTCATTTTAAATTTCAAATAGAATGTAGCAAGGGCACTTATATTCGTTCAATTGCGGATGATTTTGGGAAATATCTAAAAAATGGCGCACACCTATCGCAGTTAACTAGAAATCAGATTGGAGATCATGATTTAGCTAGAGCTTTAACTATTGATGAATTTAAAAAAAAACTTAATCTATAAAACCTATTGACAAGGGGACGCCAATACATTATATTTGCAGACCTTAAAATTTAATTCTATGAAATATAAATTATCAATGTTTAATTTTGATCTACCTGAAAAGTTGATCACAGATACTCCAGCTAAAAATAGAGATGATGCAAAGCTAATGGTTTTACATAGAGATTCTGGAGAAATTGAACACAAAAAAGTTTCAGATCTTATTCAGTATTTTGATGATGGAGATGTAGTCTGTATAAATAACACTAAGGTATTTCCCGCTAGACTTTATGCAAATAAAGAAAAAACAGGAGCCAGGATTGAAGTCTTTTTATTAAGAGAATTAAATAAAAAAAATAGGCTTTGGGATGTACTAGTTGATCCTGCAAGAAAGATTAGAATTGGAAACAAACTTTTTTTTGGCGAAAATGATGAACTAATTGCAGAAGTTATTGATAATACCACTTCAAGAGGTAGAACCTTAAGATTTTTGTATGACGGAACTCACGAAGAGTTCAAAGAAACCCTAAATTCATTAGGCCAAACTCCTCTACCGAGATTCATAAAAAGAGAACCAACACCAAATGACACTGAAAGATATCAAACAGTATTTGCTAAAAATGAAGGTGCAGTAGCAGCACCAACTGCTGGTCTACATCTTAGTAAGACTCAAATGTTAAAAATGCAAATTAAAGGAATTGAATTTGCGGAAACAACTCTTCACGTTGGCCTTGGAACTTTTAGCCCAATTATGGTTGAAGATCTATCAAAACACAAAATGGAATCTGAGCAGATGATGATCAATTCAACTGCATCAACAATAATAAATAATGCTCTTGTTCGAAGAAAAAAAGTCTGTGCAGTTGGTACTACTGTGATGAGAAGTCTTGAAACAACTGTTTCAACAAAAAATATGGTCATCCCATACGATGGGTGGACAAATATTTTTATTTTCCCACCATATGATTTTAAAATTGGATCTTGTATGCTAACAAATTTTCATCTACCAAAATCATCTTTAATGATGCAAGTTTCTGCTTTTTCTGGATATGACTTACTCATGAAAGCCTATAAGGAGGCTGTTAAGAAAAAATATAAGTTTCACACCTTTGGTGATGCTATGTTAATCATTTAATAATGAGAAAATATGCATTAATTGTTGCTGGAGGTGTTGGTAAAAGGTTAAATAGTCATACGCCTAAACAATTTTTAATTTTAGGGGACAAACCTATTTTAATGCACACCTTAAATAAATTTTCTCACTTAGACAGAATTTATTTAGTATTACCCAAAAAATATTTTAATGACTGGAAAGAGCTGTGTGAAAAATATAATTTTGATTTAGAGCATGTTTTAGTTGAAGGTGGAGACAATAGATTTTGTTCTGTAAAAAACGGGTTAAATGCTATCAATTCTGCGGATATTGTTCTTATACATGACGGGGCAAGACCTTTTGTTAAAAAAGAATTAATAACAACCCTAACAAATAAAGTATCTAGTGGTTTTGGTATTATCCCTGTTATTCATGCTACAGACTCAATACGGATAATAGAAGGTGATAGTTCGAGGGTAGTAAACAGAGATACTATTTATCATGTTCAGACTCCACAATGCTTTATATTTAATGAAATCTTCAATTCTTATAATATAGATTATAATTCGTCTTTTACTGATGACGCCTCAGTATTTGAGTCTAAGAATAGGAAAATAAAGAACGTAATTGGAAACTATAATAATATAAAAATCACTACCCCTTTAGATTTAGAGTTAGCACAAGTTTTAATAAAAAAGTAATTTAGGCTATTCTTTTAACTTTTGAATTAGCTAAGCCAAATTCAGACCCAGTAATTAAATTAACTCCAGGAGTCTTTCCAATTTCAAGAGTTCCATACTTATTAAAACCTAATGCATTCGCTCCATTTCTACAACCTATTTTCAATAATTCTTCTAAAGAAAAGTTTGAATTCTTTTCAATTAATGCTAATTCTTTTATTATTGAAAGTTGATTATTAGATGCCAAACTATCGGTACCCACACATAAATTATCACTATTAAAAATCGAATAATTGGGTAATTTATTTTCTATAAATAAATTTGCGCATGGGCAAGTACAATAATATTTATCTTTCAAATCTGCTGAAGAAGAATATGTGTTGTGAACAAGAATAATTCGTTTAGGCCGTAGTTCATCTAAAACAGTAGAGCTCGAGGATCTTTTAGTCCAGATTTCAGCAGATGCATTTAGAGATTTTAACCAATTATGAAATTTTCCTTTTTTCTTTTTGAATAAAATATTCTCTTCTTCTGTTTCTTGATTATGCATACTAAAAGTATAGTCAAACTCATCAGAAACATTAGCAATTAATTTCATTAAATCTGGAGTTACACTATATGGAGAGTGTGGAGTTATTGTAGCCTTTAAATTATTATTTCTAAAGGCGTCTCTAATCAATAATGCTTTTGCAATTGCATCGCTAGACTTTTTACTGCTTACTTCAAATGATTCTATAAAATTATAATAATATAATTTTTTGTTTTTCTTTATTTCTAGAGAGTCTGTAGTATTACAAATATCACCAACAGCGACAATCCCATTTTTTATCATTTGATCTTCAGCACTTTTGATAGCCCGAGCAATAAAAGCTTTAGAATACTTATCTCTTTTTTTAACTATTTCTAAAAATTCTGAAAACCCATTTACCATATTAGAAGTATTGTGTAAGTGAGAGAGTTCAAGATGGCAATGAGTATTTATAAAGCCAGGACATAATATTCCATTGAAAAACTCAATATTTTGGTGAGGTATTTCTGCTTTATTTTTAAATATATTTGTTATTTCCCCAAAATTATTTATCTGCAAAACCCCATTATTTATAGGTTTAGAATCTAGAGTATATAAATAATCCGCCGATATAAATCTCATTCATCAAAAGTAAGTATATCTTTGTAAATAGATGATTCCCAAGAAAAACATACGTGAACTTAAGCTGGAAGAATTAATTGATTTCCTTAAAAATCAAAATATACCTTCATATCGAGCAAAACAAATACACGAATGGTTATGGAAAAAAAGAGCAATAAATTTTAATGAAATGACATCCTTATCATTACCGTTAAGAGAGTTATTAGAACAAAACTTCAGTTTAAATGCTGTAAAAATTCATAAAGCTGAAAGAAGCAATGATGGTACAATAAAATACAGCTTAAAGTTATATGATAATAAATTAGTAGAAGGCGTATTAATACCTTCTAAAAAACGATTAACCGCATGTATCTCCTCTCAAGTAGGCTGTAGTTTGTCTTGCACCTTTTGTGCAACAGGAACCCTAAAGCTCGAAAGAAATTTAAATTACGCAGAAATTTATGATCAAATCTTTATTCTAAATGAAGAAGCTTTGCTAAACTTTGGAAAACCTCTTTCAAATATTGTATATATGGGTATGGGCGAGCCTTTATTAAATTATGAAAATTTACTAAAAAGTATTGATCTTGTTTCAAGTAAAACCGGCCTTTCAATGTCGCCTAAGAGAATAACTGTTTCAACTGCTGGAATTGCAAAAATGATTAAAAAACTTGCAGATGATGATGTTAGGTTTAATCTTGCAATTAGTTTACATACAAGTGATGATAAAAAGAGAGAGGAAATAATGCCAATAAATAAATCAATAAATTTAGAAGAATTAAAAGAGTCTATTAAATACTTTTTTGAAAAAACAGGAACAAGAATTACTTATGAATATATCTTATTTAAAGACATAAACGACAGCTTGGATGATGCGCATGAACTGGTTAAGTTTTGTAAATCAACGCCATGTAAAGTGAATCTTATTGAATATAATAGTGTAGATAATATTCCATTTCAAAAAGCATCTAATAATAAGACTGAAAAATTCATAAACTTTCTAAACGAAAAAAATGTTATTGTAAACTTAAGAAGAAGTAAAGGCAAGGACATTAATGCTGCGTGTGGCCAGCTTGTTAACAAACTAAAATAAGGAAAACCGCATCTTCACTAGATGATAAAGTTTGTATATTAGCTTAATAATTTTATTATAAATTTTGTTAAAAATTAAAGACATCAAACAACCCGTTTCTAAAGAAATGGCGCTTTTTGAAAGCAAGTTTAAGAACTCGCTAAAAACGAGTGTTCCATTATTAGATAAGATCATGCACTATATTATTAAAAGAAAAGGCAAGCAAATGAGGCCACTATTTGTATTCCTTACAGCTAAGCTATTTAATAATGTTAATGAAAGTACGTATACTGCAGCTAGTCTAATAGAATTACTACATACTGCAACTTTAGTACACGACGATATTATTGATGAGGCAAACTTCAGAAGAGGTGTTTTTTCAATAAATGCACTTTGGAAAAACAAAATTTCTGTTTTAGTTGGAGATTTTCTTTTATCACGTGGGTTATTGTTAGCCGTTGAAAATGAACAATATCAACTTTTAAAAATAATGAGTACAGCTGTCAAAGAGATGAGTGAAGGAGAATTATTACAAATTGAGAAAACTAGAAGATTAGATATCACAGAAGAAGTTTATTTTGAAATTATTAAAAAAAAGACTGCTGCTTTAATCTCAGCATGTTGTGAGGCGGGAGCAGCATCAACAAATGCACATAAAAATGATATTTTGAAAATGAGAAGTTTTGGTGAAAAAGCAGGTATTGCTTTTCAAATCAAAGATGATCTTTTTGATTACACCCAAAACCCTTTAATTGGGAAGCCAACAGGCATAGATATAAGAGAGAAAAAAATGACTCTACCTTTAATATATACATTGAATAATTCCGATAAAAAAACAAGAGCATTTATTATAAACACTATTAAGAACGATAGTAAAAACTCAAAAAAGATTGAACAAATCATTAATATTGTCAAAGAAAAAAAAGGTTTAGAATACGCAAAAAACAAGATGGAGTTGTTTGTTAACGAAGCCTTAAAAATTCTGAAAGAGTTTGAAAATAATGAATCAAAATCTTCTTTAATAAATCTGGTTGAATACGTTGTCAAAAGAGAGAAATGATACCTAAAAATACAATTGATGAAATTTTTGAAACCGTAAAAATTGAAGAAGTTATTTCTGATTTTATTACTCTAAAGAAACGCGGTGTTAATCTTCTTGGGCTATGTCCTTTTCACAATGAAAAAACTCCATCATTTACCGTCTCTCCAACAAAAGGAATATATAAATGTTTTGGCTGCGGAGAAGGGGGAAATAGTGTCAGCTTTTTAATGGATAAAGAACACTATACGTATCCTGAAGCACTAAAATATCTAGCTAAAAAATATAATATTGAAATAGTTGAAGAAGAAATGACTATTGAGCAAGCCAAAGCTGCTAATGAAAAAGATAGCTTGTATATTCTCTCAAACTTTGCTAATGATTTTTTTATTGAAAAACTATGGCAAACCAATGAAGGAAAAACAATTGGTTTAAATTATTTTAAAGAACGAGGTTATAATGAGGAAATCATAAAGAAGTTTGGGCTTGGATACAGCCCTAAGCAAAAAGATTCCTTTACTAATACTGCTTTAAACAAATTATATTCTGAAGATTATATTTTAAAATCTGGATTAGGTTTTAAAATTGAAAATACTGGGATTGTTGACAGATTTAGAGAAAGAGTAATGTTTCCAATACATAGTTTCTCTGGTAGAATTTTAGGTTTTGGCGGTAGAGCGCTTAACCCAAATGCAAAGGCAAAATACCAGAACTCACCAGAATCACAAATTTATAATAAAAGCAAAGTACTTTATGGTATTTTCTTTGCTAAGAACTTAATCAGTAAAAAAAATAACTGTTTTCTTGTTGAAGGATATACTGATGTAATTTCTTTACATCAGAAAGGTATTGAAAATGTTGTTTCAGCATCTGGTACATCCCTAACAATTGAACAAATAAAGCTTATTAATAGATTTACCAAAAACATAACCATTCTTTTTGATGGTGATAATGCTGGAATAAAAGCTTCTTTTAGAGGGGTAGATATGATTTTAAAAGAAGGGATGAATGTAAAGGTTGTACCATTCCCTGATAATGAAGATCCTGACTCATTTGCACAAAAAAGTTCAGAAGAAGAGTTGAGTCATTTTCTTGATACAGAAGCAATTGATTTCATTACATATAAAACAAATATTCTAAATGCCGAAAGTGAAAAAGATCCAATAAAAAGAGTAGCTATAATTAAGGATATTATAAGATCAATTGCTTTAATTCCTGATTACCTAACTCGAACAGAATATTGTAAAGTTTGTAGTAAATTACTTGATGTGAAAGAAAATGTACTACTTCGAGATATTGATCAAGAAAGAAAAAAAATCAATCTATCACAAAATATTAAAAAAGAAGTATCTAAAGAAAAACCTAAAAAAATTTCAGGAGACTTAAAACTTAAAAAATACGAGGAAGAAATAATAAGAATTATTCTGAATTATGGTAATGAACATATAAACTTTGATGATGAGAAGATTAATATTAGTGAATTTATTATTTCAGAACTTGAATCTGATAAAATTGAAATAACCAATGAACCGCATAACAAAATATTTGCTGAAGTCAAAAACTTAAACAAATCAAAATCTGAACTAAATCAATCTTTTTTTATCTCTCACAGTAACAATGAAATAAACAAGCTTGCAGTAGATTTGCTTTCTAGTGAACATGTTATAAGTGATAATTGGGCGTTAAAACATAAAATTTATACAGGTAGTGAAAGTCATAACCTTAAAAAAACTACTGAAAAAGCGGTGTTAATGTTAAAGTTACAGCATGTGGATGATAAAATTCAAAAAATCCAAAATAAGATTCAAAACAGTTCCATTAAAGAAACAGATTTTGTTTTATTAAATAATTTAATAAAAATTAAAAATAAAATCTCCATACTTGTAGGAAGAACGAGTTTTTAAAAAACATCTTTAATATTTAATTGAATTGTTGTTTTATTGTTCCAATAATTCTCATTTAAAGTATAACACAAATCAATTTTCTGTTTTTTTAAACTTTTAAACTTTGATGCAATTCCAAACCCAATAGCATTTATTTTAGCTGATTTAGTATTTAACTCTAATTTCACGTGTGACTTATCTTCACCAATAAAACGTAAAGGACCATTGATGTTTAAGTTTTCAGTAGAAAAAATTGGATTTAAATTATCTGGGCCAAAAGGCTCAAATTGTTTTAAAATTCTGTAGAAGCGCCCATCTATTGAATCAAGATCAATTTCTAAATCAATGTCAATTACATTAATTTTTTGCTCTGGATGTATTTTTTTTCTTACAATATTTTCAAATTTTATTTTAAACAAATCAAAATTTTCTGATTTAATTGTTAAACCAGCAGCATACATATGACCTCCAAACTTTTCGCAAAGATCTTCGCATTCCATAATAGCTTCATAGATATTAAAACCCTTAACAGATCTTGCAGATCCCGTCAAAAAACCATCTTTCTCAACAAAAACAATAGTCGGTTTATAATACTTTTCTAATAGTTTAGATGCAACAATACCAACTACACCCTTATGCCAATTAGTTGAAGAAACAACTGATGTATGCATTTTTTCATCAATCATTTCTAATGCCTGCTTAGTAATTTCTTTTTCAACCTCTCTTCTGTCGATATTATTCTCTAATAATATTTTTGAATATATCTCAGCCTCATGCGAATTAGATGCGATTAAAAGTTTAACAGCATTAGTAGCGTGAGACATGCGTCCAGCAGCATTAATTAAAGGAGCTATTCCAAATGAAATATCAGAGGCTTTAATTAAATTATTTTTTGACAATAAATTAATTAAAGCCTTTAGCCCTACGCATGGATTTTGATTTATTTTCTTTAAACCATAGAAAGTATACACTCTATTTTCACCAGTTAAGCTCATTATATCAGCAATTAGGCTCAAAGCTAATAAGTCTAGATATTTATATGTTTCCTCCTTCTTAATATTATTATGTATAGAATATGCTGAAATAAATTTAAAGCCCACACCACAGCCAGAAAGATTTTTGTTCGGATACAAACAATCTGGTTGTTTTGGATTCAAAATAGAAATAGCATTCGGTAATTCTTCTGCAACGTTATGATGGTCACAGATAATAACATCAATATTTTTACTATTTGCATATGTAGTTTGTTGGACTGCTCGAATTCCACAGTCTAGAGTAATAATTAGGCTGTTTTTTTGATTAAATGCATAGTCGATACCTTGCTTAGAAAACCCATATCCTTCACTATATCTATCAGGAATATAATAATTAATATTAATATTTTGATCTTTAAAAAAAGTATACATCATTGAAACAGCAGAAGTACCATCAACATCGTAATCACCAAAAAGCAAAATACTTTCATTTTGTAATTTAGCTCTATTAATGCGATTAACAGCATCTTTCATTCCTTTCATTAGAAAAGGATCATGCACATTTTTCAAATCTGGTCTAAAAAAATTCTTAGCGGCAATAAAACTATCAACTCCTCGAAGAATTAAGAGTTTTGCAATATACTTTGACACATTTAATTCATTTGCTAACTTATTTGTTAACTTATTATCCGCTTTCTGTAATTTCCAATTTTTCATTTATTGCCCTCAATCACAATTACAAACTCTCCTTTTAACTTTTTATTTTTAAAATAAGCTAAAATATAGCTAAGATCACCTCTAACGGTTTCCTCATAAATTTTAGTTAATTCTCTACTAACACTAATTCTTCGTTTTGATCCCATATTATCTATTAAATCATTTATTGTTTTAATAAATTTATGAGGTGATTCATACAAAATTATTGTTCTTGTTTCATCTTTTAAGGCATTCAACCTCTTTGACCGTCCTTTTTTGACTGGTAAAAAACCTTCGAAAATGAATCTTTCACTTGAAAAAGAAGAATTAATAAGAGATGGAATTAATGCAGTTGGCCCGGGTAAAGTTTCAAAGTCAATTTTATTTTCAACACATTCTCTTACAAGTAAAAAACCTGGGTCAGAAATTGATGGAGTACCAGCATCTGAAACTAATGCCAATATTTTTCCAGACTTTAATTTTTCAATGATACTGTCAAGTTTTTTATGTTCATTATGCTGATGGTATGATGACATAGGTGTTGTAATATCAAAATGATTTAAAAGTTTAATACTTTTTCGAGTATCTTCTGCTAAAATTAAATCTACCTCTTTTAATACTTCAATTGCTCTAATAGTAATATCTTTTAAATTACCTATTGGGGTTGGGATAATATATAGTTTAGACATAGTTTATTAAATAAAAAATGGAAGGAAATTAATCTGTGGAGAAATCTGTATTGTTGGGGCTGGCAACTTATAATATTTTAAAATAAATTTTATCTTTTTAGCAATAGGGGTATTCCATTTCTTTAAAATTTGATTAGTATCATAATCTAAGGAAATATAGAATTCCTGATTACCCCCCATTTTAGTGCCATCACTCAAATATTGAGTTTCATCTAGTCCAAAACCAATGGCAATATCCATCCATTTTGGTAACTTACTATTATTTACTAATTTATCTAAATCTAATGTAATCCAATATGTTTGATTAGGATAATCATCATACCACGAAAATTTGCTAGGATTTCTACCTCTTTGAGCTTCAAGCTCCCAATAAATATTTGAACGTTTAAAATAAGAAAATTTAAAATTTATCGCCTTTAATGGATCATGATAGTTCTGAAGAACTGGCCATAACGCTCCTACTGATCCAAGTCCAAGATCCCATTTACTAAACCCCCAATAAGGGGCATAAGCATCCTTAAATTCTATTGCAAGTTGAACACCAATACCAAAAGCGGCCCCATACCATTTTGATCTTGTCTCTCCAATACCCGCCCATCTATATGATGAAGAAAACAGGTCTGAAGCATATACGCCTCCAAGAAAATGAGCAGCCTTATCTACATTTAGCGCATAAACTAAATCATTACCTGGGTCAAAATGAAATTCTTCTGATATATCATTCCACCACGTATTTTGAACATATAAATAAGATGCAGTAAAATAAAGGCCCAATGAACCAGATACTATTGCAACTCTTTTTTTATTAGTTTTAACAGAATCTAAAATAGATGCATTAGTATTAAAAACAAATAATATACTAAAGAACAAAATAGATAAGGACTTAAATTTCATAAAATACCCTGCTAGTTTTTTATTTTTGCTAACAAACATAACTAAATACTAATACATTGATAATGTCTACAACTAGAAAATCTGTACAAAAAAAGGGGCTTGAAGTTATATGTGGCTCAATGTTTTCTGGAAAAACAAAACTACTTATAAAAAAGATAAAACATTTTCAAGACAACAATTGTAATGTTAAGGTGTTTAAGCCAGCAATTGATATTAGATACGGTAGCGAAAAAATTGTTTCACACGATAAAAGTGAAATATGTGCAATACCCATAAAAAAATCTGAGGATATTATTACAGAATCTAAATCTAGCGATATTGTTGCAATTGATGAGGCTCAATTCTTTAATAAAGATATTATAGAAGTTTGTAAAAATTTGTCAGAAAAAAAACTAGTAATTATTGCCGGTTTAGATATGGATTATTTAGGAAATGGGTTTGGACCAATGCCAAGATTAATAAAAATTGCAAATCAAACCATAAAATTACATGCTAAATGTGATGTTTGTGGGGAAAAGGCTTGTCATACTTATAGAAAATCAACAGATGACACTAAAATTTTATTAGGGGAAAAAGATAATTATTTAGCTCTTTGTAAAAAATGTTTTAATAAAAACATGAAAAAGGATGTTTAATATAAATGAGTCAATATTTGAAATAAATCTTCAGTTAATCAAGCATAATATTAATTATTTAAAACAAGATTTAAACTCAAACACCCAAATTATTGCTGTTGTAAAGGCGTATGCATATGGGCATGGTGATGTGGAAATTTCAAAATACTTAGAAAAAATAAATATTGATGCCTTTTGGGTTGCAGATTTTGAAGAAGGAGTAATACTTAGAAAAAATGGAATAATTAAGCCCATTATTGTTGCTAACACTAGTCCAAAATCAATTAACCAAATTATAAAACATAAGCTTGAAATTGTTGTTTATAATTTTAGAGTACTAGACATTTTGAGTAATAAATCTAAAGATATCAATATCCATCTGAAATTTAATTGTGGGATGAACCGTTTTGGTTTTTCCATTAACGATATAAATGAGATAAAGAAGTACACCAAAAAATATACAAACCTTAAAGTAAAGTCTATTTGCTCCCACTTATCTTCCACTCATGATGAAAGTAGAGATGCTGTAACACAAAAAGAATTTTTAATGTTTGATCAAATATGCGAAAGATTTGAAAAGAAGACTTATAAGCATATTTTAAATACTAATGGAGTAATTAGGTTCCCTAAAAAACAATATGATGCAGTCAGAATAGGTATAGGGATTTTAGGAATTAATCAACAACCTAAACTTAAACAAATAGGAAAACTCACCACTACAATTAGTCAAATCAGAACTATTAAAAAAAATGAATATATAGGATATGGTGGTAAATTTAAATCAACTAAAACAATGAAAATAGGAATCGTTCCTTTTGGTTATGCAGATGGATTAGACAAAAAATTGGGTAATCAAAATGGTCAACTATATACCAATGGAAAAAAATGTGATATTTTAGGAGAAATAAGCATGGACTCCTGTGTTATTGACCTATCAAATACGAATTTTAAGGAGGGTGATAGAGTTGAAGTTTTTGGGCCTAACAATAATATTATGGATATCTGTAAAAAAATTAACTCAACTCCTTATGAGTTTCTTTCTAGCATTAATCGTAGAATTAAAAGAATATATATTTAATCTACAGCTGTAAGAACTGATTGATATAAATTTTTATTATTTAAATACTTAATTGCTTCAGCAACATCTTTGTCAAAAAGAATTGATGTTTGAATTCTTCCTTCTTGAAAAGCATATCTTGAGGCAATTTCTTCACTTAATATTTCATTTATCATTATCTCATTCCTATCAAGATCATTTTTTTTATTTAATTCAAATTCACTCAACAGATTATTGAATTCATTTTCAATAGAAGTAAAATAATTTTCATTTTCAGATTTTTTCTTTAAAACATCAAAAGCCTTCTCAGTTTCAGTTTTGTAATCATATGATTTATTACTTAAAAATTCTTTAAATAAACTAAAACCAGATTCAGGTATTGAAAAAATACTATCCTCACTAAAAGATGGGTTTTGAAATTTATAAAGTGTTGCAAAATCAAAAAACAATCGCTCTCGAACAAGAGATATAATTAGATTATTAACCTCTTCTTGCTCTACTTCAATATCGGGCATGATACCACCTCCATCATAAACTGTTCTACCGTTTCTAGTTTGAAATGCCGTCATTAAAGAGTCTGGTATTTTACCAACGCTACCATCATCATTTCTGTTTGAATAATCTAGTGCTTGAATACATCTTCCGCTTGGGATATAATATTTTGCAACTGTTAATTTTAATTGTGAATTATAACTTAGCTTTTTAGTTTGCTGGACTAAGCCTTTTCCGTAACTCCTTTGACCTATAATTACACCCCTATCAAGATCTTGAATTGCTCCAGAAACAATCTCGGATGCTGAAGCAGAGCTTTGATTAATTAAAACAACCATTGGAGTAGATAAATCTAATGGTAATTTAGAGGCTTTATAAATCTTATCCCATGATTCAATCTTACCTCTTGTACTGACTACCTCTTGCCCTTTTTCAACAAAAAGATTTACAATATTAACTGACTCGTTTAACAAGCCACCAGGGTTGCTCCTTAGATCTAAAATTAAACCTTTTAAATCACCTTCTTTCTTTAAATCTAAAAGTGCATTTTTCACATCATTACTACAATCACGAGTAAAACTTCTAAGTTTGATATAGCCTATTCCTTCTTTAATATATGAGTAAAAAGGAACGCTTTTAACCGAAATTTTTTCTCTTTTAAAACTAACTTCAAAAGGATTGTCTTCATATGGCCTTTCTATTAACAATTTTACTACAGTATTTGGCTGACCTTTCAACGCCTTACTAACATCTTCGGTGCTTTTTCCTTTAGCATCTACACCATCAATTTCTAATATTTTATCTCCTGCTATTAAACCAGCTTTCTGTGCAGGAAAATCCTTGTACGGCTCATTAATGAAAACAAATTCTTTTCTTTTTGTAATTACCGCTCCAATACCTCCATATTGCCCTGTAGTCATAAATTTAAAATCTTCAATTTCAGATTCAGGGATATAGTTTGTATAAGGGTCCAGAGATTTTAACATTTTATCAATTGCTGTCTTCATTAACTCCCCAGGGTCAGTTTCATCAACATAGTAATTATTAAGCTCTCTATAAAGTGTAGTGAAAATGTCAAGATTTTTTGCAATCTCAAAATAATTGTCAGTAAAACTAATTGAGGTAAAGACTAATGCTAAAGTTAATATTGTTATTTTAATTTTTTTAATCATATAAATTATGGAATAGGATCATGACCTGTGCCACCCCATGGGTGGCATTTTAAAATTCTCTTTAAAGTTAATAAAGAACCTTTAAATGGGCCGTACTTAATTATACATTCTTTTGAATAGTTAGAACATGTAGGGGTATATCTGCATCTAGCAGGAATTAATGGGGAAATTACACATTGATATAAGTAAATTAAAGACAATAACATCATTGATAAAACCTTTTTCATAGCTTTTTAATTAAACGAATGATTAATGATTTTATTTTTTCTTCTATCAAGATAGTCTCTTTTATTTCTGAAATTTGATAAATAATTGTAAAATTTAATTGTTGAGCGTTAGCTTTTAAAAATTCAATTAATATAATTTTATTTTTTCTAAAAGCCTCTCTCATTTGTCTTTTGATTAGATTCCTATCTACAGCTCGTTGAATATGTCTTTTTGGTACAATAAACTGAATTTTAAAATAAACATCTCTATCAAACGCAGAAGCTAAAAAAACTATTCGAAAATGCTCTTCATTAATTGAGCTTCCCTTTAAAAACAGTTCAGTTGTAGAGGTTTTACTACAAAGTCTTTCTGACTTATTTAAACTATACATAAAATAGATTTACCTTCTTCTCTTATTCGCCTCTTTAATGTATTGCTCTAATGCCATCGACATAGAAGGAGCGTTTTTGTTAGGAACTTCGATATCAACTCTTAAATTATGATCTTCTACAGATTTAACAGTAGTAGGTCCAAAAACTGCAAGTCTTGTTTCGTCTTGAACAAATTCTGGAAAGTTTTCAAAGAGAGATTTTATACCTGTTGGGCTAAAAAATACTAGTATATCATATTTGACATCCTTAAGGTCTGATAAATCAGAACATGCAACCTTATACATTTGTGCTTTTGTATAGTCTAAGTTACTTTCTTCAAGAGATTTATTTGGACGATTTTTTAAAACATCAGAACATGGGAAAATAAATTTACTATCACTGTGTTTTTGCATTACAGGAATTAAACTTGCAAAGCTCTGCTCTCCAGTGAAAACTTTTCTTTTTCTAAAAGTTATGAAGTTTTGCAAGTAATGAGCAATTGCCTCAGAAACACAAAAATACTTGGTATAATCCGGTACTTTTATCCTTAGTTTTTCACACATTCCAAAATAATGATCCATTGCGTGCTTGCTGGTAAAAATAACTGAATCATGATTTAAAATACTTATTCTTTGTTCTCTAAATTCAATAGTTGAAATCTCCTCAACATGAATAAAAGGGCGGTAGTCAATCTTTAATTTGTATTTTTTTTGAATTGCAGCATAAGGAGATTTTACCTCAGGCTTAGGCTGTGATATTAAAATAGATTTTACTTTTTTTTTAGCTATGGTCATTACTTATTTTAGTAAAAAAATCCTTTTGTAATTAATACAAAAGGATAAATTTCTAGAATGCAAAGATACAAAAAAATATATACAGAAGATAAACCAAACGAATTTGTTCCTATTCTCCACATCCAAAAAGATTTAAATAAATAAAAACAAGCACCAAGAAAAAATATAAATGGAAATGTAAGCCCAATTACGTCTACACTAAAATAATAGGAAATTAAAAGAAAAGGGGTTAAAGTAATTGCAAGAGACTTATCAGAGAGATATGAAAAAAAAACTGTTAATCTAGCAATATCTTTAATAAATAATAAACTACCTGAAAAAATAATAATCAAATATTTAAAAAGATAAAAAACTATTAAAAGAACAAAAACATGAAAAAAATCTTTTAATCCAAAATTTGGAGAATTGATTAAAAATAGTAGTGAAAAATTAATAAATAATAATGCAAAAGTTAACCAATTGACTCTCTCAGTAAACACATTATCTTGTCTTAAGTATTGACTGGCATATCGATATTTAAATGAGGCCAAAAAAAGCAATTTAGTATGTTTCCAATAATATGCTCTTAAAATACCAACTAAAAAAAATGATATAACTAGTAGTAAAAAAACTAAAGAAATAGAATGTTCTATTTGTATAATTGGATTCATATTAATTACAAAAGTACTTTTTTATATTATTATAAATAGTTGTTAATTTATTTAGAAAAACGATATTTTTGCAAAAAGAATTTTTAATTTATGAAACAAGACCTATATCAAGCTCCAGATTATTTTAAATTAGATGAACTTCTCACAGAGGAACATAAACTTATAAGAGATGCTGCAAGAGAATGGATTAAAAAAGAAGTTTCTCCAATTATTGAAGATGCTTGTCAAAAAGCAATATTTCCTAAAAAAATACTTCCTGGTCTAGCCGAGATAGGTGCTTTTGGACCTTACATTCCTGTTGAATATGGTGGGGCTGGGCTTGACAATATTTCATATGGCCTAATAATGCAAGAATTAGAAAGATGTGATAGTGGGATCAGATCAACTGCTTCTGTGCAATCCTCATTAGTAATGTATCCAATATATAAATATGGAAACGAATCACAACGTAAAAAATACTTACCAAAGCTTGCTAGTGGAGAATTAATTGGATGCTTTGGTTTAACTGAACCAAATCACGGGTCAAATCCTGGAGGGATGACAACTAACATAAAAGATAAGGGCGATCATTATCTTTTAAACGGAGCTAAAATGTGGATTTCTAATTCACCTTTTGCAGATATTGCAGTGGTTTGGGCCAAAAATGAATCAGGAAGAATTAAAGGGGTAATTGTTGAGAGAGGTATGGATGGGTTTACAACTCCTGAAACTCATAACAAGTGGAGCTTAAGAGCCTCTGCAACTGGAGAGCTAGTTTTTGATGATGTTAAAATTCCAAAAGAAAATATTTTACCTAATAAAGATGGATTAGGAGCGCCACTTGGATGCTTAGACTCTGCAAGGTATGGAATTGCTTGGGGAGCGATAGGTGCTGCTATGGACTGTTATGATACTGCATTGAGATATTCTAAAGAAAGAATTCAGTTTGGCAAACCAATTGCTGCTTTTCAACTCCAACAAAAGAAATTAGCAGAGATGATCACTGAAATCACCAAGGCTCAATTTTTAACTTGGAGGTTAGGTGTTCTTAAAAATGAAAATAGAGCGACAACTGCGCAAATATCTATGTGTAAAAGAAATAATGTTGAAATGGCACTTAATATTACAAGAGATGCCCGTCAAATTCTGGGAGCAATGGGTATTACTGGAGATTATTCAATAATGAGACATATGATGAATTTAGAATCCGTAATAACTTATGAAGGAACTCATGATATTCATTTGCTAATTACAGGCTTAGATATTACTGGCGAAAATGCCTTTAAATAGATTTCTCACTAAGAGATTTTTCAACAACTTCTAATTCTGTGTAAAAGGATTTACCATATTTACGGATTAAAGGTTCCTTTAAAAATCTGAAAACCGAAACCTTTAGTAATTCACCTAACTTACAAGCGGAAGAACAAATTTTGTTGGATTCATAATTTACAGCATCAAATTCCTTATACTCTGTTATTCTTATAGGATATAAATGGCATGAAATTGGTTTTTTAAAGCTAATCTCATCTTCTAAATATGCTTTTTCAATAGCGCATTTAGTAATACCAGCATCATAATAAACATATGCACATTGACGATTATTAACTAATGGAGTGGTTAGATCATTATCAGAGTCAATAACTGAGAATCCTTGCTTTTTAATTGCTTTTTTACCGTCGCTTGAAAGATATTTTCTAATAATAGGATAAGATCTTTCTAATTCTTCTGCTTCTTTTTTTACGAGTGGAGCTCCTGAATCCCCTTCAACACAACATGCACCTTTGCATGCATTTAGATCACATACAAATTGTTGATCGAATATTTCTTGAGATATAATTTTGTCATCAATCTGAATCATATTGCAAAATTACATAATAATATTTTGAGAATTATTAGATTTGTGACATGCTAAATAAAGAAGATCTTTTTAAAAATATTATTGCTCACGCTAAGGAATATGGTTTTGTTTTTCAATCTTCTGAAATATATGATGGATTATCAGCAGCCTATGATTATGGGCCTAATGGTATTGAGTTAAAAAATAATATTAAAAATTATTGGTGGACATCAATGGTTAAAATGCATGAAAATATTGTCGGCCTTGATTCTGCAATCTTTATGCATCCAAAAACATGGAAAGCATCTGGTCATATTGATGCATTTAATGATCCATTAATTGATAATAAAGATTCTAAAAAAAGATATCGTGCTGATGTATTGATTGAAGATCATATTAGTAAGGTAGAATTAAAAATTGAAAAAGAAATTTTAAAAGCCTCTAAACGTTTTGGTGCTGATTTTAACAAAAAAGAATTTATCTCAACTAATGTTAGGGTTTTAGAAAGACAAAAAAAAATCAGCTACATAAATAACAAAATGAGCGCTTCTTTTTCTTCAGGAAATCTAGAAGAAATAAGAAACTTAATTATTGAACTTGATATAAAATGTCCTATTTCAGGAACCAATAATTGGACTGATGTTCGTCAGTTTAATCTAATGTTTAAAACTCAGATGGGGGCTACAGCTGATGGTGCTTCCGATCTTTTCCTAAGGCCAGAAACAGCACAAGGTATTTTTGTTAACTTTTTAAATATTCAGAAAACATCTCGTATGAAAATTCCTTTTGGAATTGCACAAATTGGGAAAGCCTTCCGAAATGAAATTGTTGCTCGACAATTTATTTTTAGAATGCGTGAGTTTGAACAAATGGAAATGCAATTTTTCGTCCAACCGGGAGAAGAAATAAAATGGTATGAGTATTGGAAAAAAACTCGTATGAGATGGCATCATTCTCTTGGTATAGACTCTAGAAATTATCGTTTTCATAATCATGAAAATTTAGCTCACTATGCCAATGCCGCATCGGATATTGAATTTAAATTTCCTTTTGGATTTAAAGAATTGGAGGGTATTCATTCTAGAACAGACTTTGATTTAGCAGCTCATCAAGAATATTCTGGTAAAAAAATACAGTATTTTGACCCAGAACTAGGTAAAAGTTATATTCCATATGTAGTTGAAACTTCTATTGGATTAGATAGAATGTTTTTAAGTGTTTTAAGTCATGCATTCTGTCAAGAAAAATTAGAAAATGGAGAAAGTAGATCAGTACTTAAAATACCTGCTTTTTTAGCTCCAATAAAAGCTGCAATCCTTCCTTTAACAAAAAAAGATGGTATGCCTGAAAAGGCAAGAGCAATAATGAAGAGCTTGCGTATAAATTTTAATTGTCAGTATGAAGAAAAAGATTCAATAGGAAAAAGATATAGAAGGCAAGATGCTATTGGAACACCATTTTGCATTACAATTGACCATCAAACGTTAGAAGATGACACAATTACTATAAGGGATAGGGACACCATGCAGCAAAAAAGAATTTCTATTCCAAAAATTCATAGTATAATTTCTGAGAAAACAGATATAGCTAATTTTCTAAATTAAATCTAAATACCAGTTAATTTTCTCCTTTAATAGTAACTGATATTTTATCAAAAGTAGCGTTTATAGGTGGTAAAACTTTTTCTACTTCTACCTTTACTTTTCGAACTTTATTTAAAGGAAGTATCGCATCAACAATTCTTTTTGCTGGAACTTCAATCATATCAGCTCTTTTTTCCATTTGATTTTTTACAATTTTTATAAGCTTAACATAATCAACGGTATGTTTTAAATTATCTGACACTTCTACTTGTGATGTATCCGTCTCAACCCAAACATTTATTATGAAATGTCCTCCTAAAGTTGCTTCCTCAGGTAAATGACCATGGTAAGCATAAACTCTAATTCCTTCAACAGTAATCAAACTCATTATTTAATAATTTTTAATGCTAGTTCCATCCTTTTTATGGTTTCGTTTTTCCCTAAAAGAGATGCAACATCAAAAAGAGAGGGGCCCATTCCCAAACCTGTTAATGCAAGTCTAAAAGCAGGAAGTAGTCTTCCCATACCTAAATCGTTGTCATCTAAATATTTCTTAAATTCTATTTCAATATTTACCGAACTAAAATCAGATATATTTTCTAACCTCGTTTTTAATTCTGATAAAAATCTAGGGGTATCTTCCTTCCATTTTTTTCTAATGGTTTTTTCGTCATAAGTTGTTGGTGCTGCAAAATAATACCCCCCCTCTAACCACATGTCTTTTACAAATGTTGCTCGCTCCTTAAGTTGATTGCAAACCAAAGCAACAAAGCCATCATCCATTTTAATATTATTTTCTTTTAATATAATTTGCAATTCATCAGCTAAATCTTCTTTATTTTTTGCTCTCAAATATTGTTGATTAAACCATTTTGTTTTATCAAAATCAAACTTAGCCCCTGCTTTTCCAACTCTGTCTAAACTAAAAGACTGTGTTAGCTCAAACATGCTAAAAATTTCTTGAGTGGTTCCAGGGTTCCACCCGAGAAAGGAAAGCATATTTATAAATGCTTCTGAAATATATCCCTGCTCCCTATACCCCAAACTAACATCTCCATTCTCTGGATTAATCCAGTTTATTGGAAAAACAGGAAACCCTAATCGATCCCCATCTCTTTTGCTTAACTTTCCATTTCCATCAGGTTTTAGAATTAACGGTAGATGTGCAAATTTTGGCATTTCTTTATCCCATCCTAAAAACCTATACAGCAAAACGTGCAAAGGAGCTGATGGCAACCATTCCTCGCCTCTAATAACATGTGAAATTTTCATTAAATAATCATCAACTACATTTGCAAGGTGATATGTTGGCATTCCGTCAGATTTAAAAATAACTTTATCATCCATATTATTAGTATTAACAACTACCCAACCTCTAATAACATCATGTATTTTTACCTCTTCATTTCTAGGCATCTTGATTCTAATTACATACCTCTCATCATTATTCAATCTATTTTTAACTTCATCATCAGAAAGAGAAATAGAGTTTTTCATATTTGACCTTGTAATAGAGTTATACTGAGGAGAAGGTACGCCGGCCTTTTTCATTTTACTTCTCATTTGGTCAAGCTCTTCAGAAGTGTCAAAGGCATAATATGCATTGCCATCTTTTATTAATTTTTCAGCATATTGGCGATAAATCTCTTTTCTATCAGATTGTCTGTATGGTCCGTACTCTCCTTCATTTATAATGCTTTCGTCAAACTTAATGCCACACCAATTTAAAGATTCAATGATATAGTTTTCAGCACCTTTTACAAAGCGAGATTGATCGGTATCTTCAATTCTTAAAATAATCTTTCCTTGATGCTTTTTTGCATACGTGGAAAGCAGAAAAAACTTATTTGATAAGCTAAACCAGTTTATTAGAAAATACTATTTAAATCAACTTGTAAAAGGTGTTGTCTTCACTTTACTTGGACTGATTGTTTTCTTTATTTTAATTGCAGTACTGGAGCACTACATTAAGTTTGATGTTGCTTTAAGAACATTTTTATTTTGGCTGTATATCGCTTTAAATACAGCTATTGCATTTAAATATCTTTTTATACCAATCTTGAAATTATTAAATTTCAGAAAGGGTATTAATTATAAAGATGCTGCTAAAATACTTGGAGAGCATTTTAGTGAAATCAATGATAAACTAACAAATATTTTAGAGCTAAACGAAATGAGTCATGATAATGAGCTCATAAGTGCAAGTATTGAACAAAAAACTCTTGAAATTTCACCTGTACCGATTTTAAATGCTATAAATTTTAAAGCAGCACTAAAAAACAGTAAATGGCTGTTAATTCCATTGGGCTTTATATTTATATTGTTTGTTAGCGGAAAAGAGGATGTAATTACCAAAAGTTCTGAGAGAATTATTAAACACAATAAATTTTTTGAACCCGAAGCACCGTATAATATTTTAATAAAAACAGAATTGACAGGAGATCAGTTTAAAGACTATACTCTTAAAATTCAAATAGAAGGTCCAGAAATACCGAATAAGTTTTTTATTAGCTTTAGTAATAATCAATTTATGATGAATAAGAAAAACTTAACCTCACATGAGTTTTTATTTAAAAATTTGGCCGAAGACATAGAATTTAATATTGTAGGTGGTGGCTATAAATCAAAAGAGTATCTGATAGATGTTATTCCAAGTCCGGCAATAAACAGTGTTAAAACTGTAATCACCCCTCCCCTTTATACAAATAGAAAAAAAGAAATTATTAATAGTCTTGAGGATTTAGATTTAAGTGAAGGAACTAAAGTTGAATGGATAATTGATTTTGAGAATGCAGACTCAGTAAGCATTGAATTCAACAATAAAAAATCTATTAAAAAAATTGAAAAATCATTGATATTAAATAAGGTTTTTTATCAACCAAGTAAGGTTATGCTTTCTTATAAAAATAATTTTTCCGTTTCAGATACAATTAATTTTAATATCAACATAACAAAAGATGAGTTTCCAAAAATATCAGTTAATCAATCTCTGGACACTGTTGGAAACATCTCCTTTTTTAGCGGTATTA